>JADIMI010000070.1 GCA_017694845.1 Candidatus Cryptobacteroides intestinavium | reverse complement strand
ATTGTACATCAATTATAACGGCAAGCCTTGCTCCATAGTATGGTTCCAGCATGTGAAACCAGGCAAGGGACCTGCTTTCGTGAAGACAAAGCTCCGTAATCTCGAGAACGGGCGTATCCTTGAGAACACGTTCACTGCAGGAGCAAAGATTGACGTCATCAATGTCGAGAGAAGGCCTTACCAGTTCCTCTATAAGGATGAGGATGGATATAACTTTATGCACGAGGAGACTTTCGAGCAGATCCATCTTGATGAGAACCTTGTAGACAATGCGGATCTTATGAAGGAGGGACAGCATGTGGAGATGATGTTCCTTGCTGATGAGGAAAGATGCCTCACCTGTGAACTTCCTACATACGTCGAGCTGGAGGTCACTTATACCGAGCCGGCTGTGAAAGGAGATACCGCTTCCTCCAATGCCCTTAAAGAGGCTGTTCTGGAGACAGGAGCCAAGATCATGGTGCCTCTTTTCATCAACCAGGGAGAGAAGATCAGGGTCAACACTACTGACCGCAGCTATGGCGAGCGTGTGAAGGAATAGTCTTCCTCCGGTCTGGCTGCAGACTGTGGATATCTATGCCCGGGGCCTGGTTTCAGGCATCGGGCTTTTTTCTTGCCATTTCCGCTTCCGCACGTCTGAATGCATCCGAACGCTTGAGGACGAAGTTCGAACCGAGATACTTGGTACGGACCTCATCATCTGCCGCCAGCTGCTCCGGAGTGCCGCTCTGGAGGATGTTCCCTTCGTACAGGAGATATGCTCTGTCAATGATGGCAAGTGTCTCCCCGACATTATGGTCGGTGATGATGACTCCGATATTCTTGTATTTCAATTTTGCGATAATGTACTGGATGTCCTCCACCGCTATGGGGTCCACACCGGCGAACGGTTCGTCGAGGAGGATGAACTTCGGGTCTATGGCCAGAGCCCTGGCGATCTCGCACCGCCGCCTTTCCCCTCCCGAGAGCTGGATGCCGAGACTCTTTCTCACCTTGTGCAGGTTGAATTCATCGATAAGGGATTCCAGCCTTTCTTTCCGCTGCGCCTTGGTGTAGTGGGACATTTCCATTACCGACATCAGATTGTCCTCTACAGAGAGCCGTCTGAATACTGATGCCTCCTGGGCAAGATAGCCTACACCTTTCTGTGCCCTCTTGTACATCGGAAGGCTGGTGATCTCTTCATCATCGAGGAATATCCGTCCTGCATTGGGCACGATAAGTCCCGTGATCATATAGAAACTTGTGGTCTTGCCCGCTCCGTTAGGCCCGAGGAAACCTACAATCTCTCCCTGCTCCACTTCCATGGAGACGCCTTTGACTACAGTCCTCGGTCCGTATTTCTTGACCAGATTCTCGCATCTGAGTTTCATTTTCCTATCTGTTTTTCTGCCGGATGGCAGGTTGTTTTCCAATCTTTATCCGTATCATTTCAGGTCAAGCCCGAGATCCTGTACAAGGGTCTTGACCTCCTCGTTCCCCCCTATGAGGATGGCTGCTTTTTCGCTGGGCATATAGGGGACTTTTTCTGCCTGTGAGTCATCCTGGACAGCGACTTCCAGGCGGATGGCCGATCCTGTGAGCTTCTGGAAATTCCCTTCAATGTCTCTCAGGCATTTTTCCGCGATCCAGTCCCGCTGTGCGGTATTGAACACTTTGAACGTGACCTTTCTGCCGGAGTCATCTTCCGATATTTCCAGTATTGCGGAGCTGATAGTGTTTGCAAGCCGGGGCTTTCTGCTGTATAGCCCGGCAAGTTCATTCCATTTGCTCCGGATTTCATCATCTGTCAGCGCTGTTTCCGATACCGTCTCCTCCTTGTCGTGTTCTTCCTTTCTGCTTCCTTCTTCGGTCATAGACTTTATCGACAGTACGGATGCTCCTGACCTTGATGCCCTTGTCCGTCTCTGCTGCGGCTGTTCGGCCCTGTCGGGGTCGGCTTCTGCATCAGTCCGTCCGGTCCGGGTATCAGCCGATGGTGCTGTCCTGGCCGGTTCCTCTTTTACTGCTGCCTGTACCGGTCCTGCCTGGTTCTGTTCCGTAGCAGGCTTCTTCTCTTTCTGTGATGGGGCGGGTGTCCCGGCCTGGGCGGCGGCTGGTGCAGATGCAGCCATCTGGGCTGCAAGCGCTCCGGAGACTGTGCACAGCCGCATAAGTGCGAACTCGATATGCAGCCTTGGATTGATGCTTGTCCTGTAGCCGGATTCACATGCCGTGGTGATGGCGAGCGCATCATAGAGGAATTTCAGAGAACATCTGCCTGCCTGTTCCGCATATCTCTTCTTCAGGGAATCCGGAAGTTCGAGCAGTGAGTCGAGTCCTCCACCCTTGCTGACCAGCAGGTCCCGCAGATGAGAGCTCAACGCCGCGACGAAATGCAGGGCGTTGAATCCTTTAGTGAGGATCTCATCGAATGTGAGCAGGGCTTTCTGATAGCTGCCGCTCAGGAAGTCATCCACCAGCGAGAAGGAATATTCATAGTCGAGGACATTGAGATTCCTTATCACATCCTTGTACCTGACCTCCGTGCCGCAGAACGCCACCGTCTGGTCGAATATGGTCAGGGCGTCGCGCATTGCCCCGTCGGCCTTGTCTGCTATCACATGGAGGGATTCGTCATCTATGCTGACATTCTCCCTGTCCGCTATCGTCCGGAGCTGCCTTACGATGTTGTCTACTGTGATCCTGTTGAAATCGTATGTCTGGCATCTCGACAGTATGGTCGGAAGAATCTTGTGCTTTTCCGTAGTCGCCAGAATGAATATCGCATATGCCGGCGGTTCTTCCAGCGTCTTCAGGAATGCGTTGAATGCAGCCTGTGACAGCATATGCACCTCATCGATAATGTATACGCTGTATTTTCCTGTCTGAGGAGGAATCCTCACCTGGTCCATCAGGGCCTTTATGTCATCGACCCCGTTGTTTGATGCCGCATCGAGCTCGTGTATGCAGTATGACCTGCCTTCGGCAAAAGATCTGCAGGATTCGCATTCCCCGCAAGGCTCCATTTCAGGAGATGGATTTGCGCAGTTGATGGCCTTTGCAAAAATTCTTGCAGTGGTGGTCTTGCCCACACCGCGCGGCCCGCAGAACAGGTAGGCGTGAGCCAGCTGCCCCCGGATTATCGAATTCTTCAGGGTCTGGGCGATATTGTCCTGCCCGATGAGTGTCCCGAATGTCTCGGGCCTGTATTTTCGTGCCGATACTATATACTGTGTCATAACTTACAAAGTTAAGCATAATCTTTGTAACTTTGCCGCCCCGGATGACAGATTGCCCGGTTTTTCTTTATTTTGAAGGAGAATGTGCAGCGGCGCTCCCGTACGGCAGTACCGGGATTTAATTATTTAACGTATGAATATGAAAAGGTTCTTAATATCAGTCATGGCGGTTCTGATCCCTGTGTCGATGTTTTCGCAGGCGCAGATAACCACCAAGAAAATGAAGCTCGAGGATTTCCCCGAGAAAGTCACCAAGGTGGTGCTTTCCGGTAATATGTTCATAGATGGGGCTATCGAGGATGCGGTCAAGAACAGGTGGACAGTCTCCCCGTATGAATTCTGCTCCTTCCAGGAGTTTGAATCCCTCAAGGGAAAGGAAGACTACTATTTCCTGATGGTCGTGACAGGACAGTTCAGAAAAGAGTCCGTGCCCGGACTCGCGATGCTTTCCCTTGTCAAAGGGGGGAAGGGCTCCGACCTCAGCCTTGACAAGATGCTTGAGGTGGTTACAGTCCCGATCTGTTCAGCGGACTATCCTTCAGGTCGCGAGATAACCTTTATGCCGGCTCTGATAGATATTGTGCAGAACCACGTGCTGGCATCGATGGAGAGGGACTATAGCGCATACGGCGGGCTTGAGACCAATTCGACCAGGCTGGATGCCGCCCGGAGCAAGAGGATCGTGATAGCCGATACTGACCTCTCTTCAGAAGTGGATGATGCTTTTCTGGAGGCTTTGCCTGGAGACAGGATCGAGATCGTCCCGGAAGCGGATGCCGATGCCCTGCTCGAAGCGGGAGTGTCCAATACGCTTGTCAGCTATACTGTCTCCCCGTACGATGCGGGACCTGGTTCATATTGCTATAAGATGCTGGTAGATACACAGACCCACAGCCTGTACTATTACAGGAAGCACAGGATTTCGAAGAATGCGGGACCAGGTTTCCTGCCAGAGGATATTTCACGTATAGCGAGAAGATAAAGACAGGGGATCTATGCTGACAGGTCAGTGTGAGTGCGGACTGCGGTATGCGGTGAAGCGCAGTGGAAGTGCAGTGGGGTACTGCGCCCTTAGTATAAGGTGCGGTACGAGGGATGAGGCTGCATATACGGATGGCAGGCGCGACCGTTCGGGATATCATAGCGGGATAGCGCATTTCGTGGAGCATACAATATTCAAGGGTACGGCCAGGAAAAGCGCTTCCGTAATCAGCGGATATCTGGATCGTCTGGGAGGCGAGCTCAACGCCTATACGACCAAGGAGGAGATTGTCATTCACGCGACTGTCCTCAAGGAGGACCTTCACAAGGCGGCTTCTCTGCTTCTGGAACTGGTCACAAGTCCGGTCTTCCCGGAGAACGAGATAGAGACGGAGCGCGGTGTCATAATAGACGAGATAAATTCATATAAGGATGCTCCTTCAGAAGAGGTGTACGACAGGTTCGAGGAGCTGCTGTTCGAAGGCCATCCCCTGTCCGGCCCCATTCTCGGGACGACGGCATCCGTCAGGAAGATCTCATCCGCGGAGCTGCTGCAGTTTGTCAGGGAGAAGTTCATTCCGGGCAATATGGCTTTCACTGTTGTCGCCGATGTGCCGGAAGAGAGGCTGGAGAGATCGGTAAGAAAGCTTGCGGCATCGTTTTTCAGTCAGACGGGGGAGTCTGTTCTCCCGACGGGGACAGGCCTGATCCCCTCTGTGGTATGCAGGCCTGTCCCTGCCCGCAGGTTTGACATAACAAGGAACAGAAGAAACCACCAGGTCAACTGCGTGCTTGGCGGTACGGCTCCATCCCTCTATGCCGGGGAGGACCGTGTCGCGGCAGTGCTTCTGGCCAATATTCTGGGCGGCCCGGCTTCCAATTCGATACTCAACGCTGTCCTTCGGGAGAAAAACGGCTGGGTATACGGAGTGGAGTGCTCGTATACGCAGTATTCCGATACGGGTATCCTTGCGATATGTCTCGGATGTGAAAAGGACAATCTGGACAGATGTCTGAAGGCTGTGTCCAGGGAGCTGGGCAGGCTTATGTCCGCTCCGCTGTCTGACAGAAGGCTTATGTCTGCCAAGAAACAGCTTCTCGGCCAGCTCGCGATCAGCGGGGATAACGGAGAGACGCAGTGTCTGTCGATGGGCAAGTCCCTCCTTTCATACGGAAGGGTGCTGTCAGCCGAAGAGAACAGGGATCTCATAGAGGCTGTGACGGCCCGTAAGATTCAGGAGCTGGCCTGCGATATTTTCGATGACCGGCACCTGTCTCGTCTTGTTTTCATTTAGACCCCGATTACCGGAAAGTGAACCGGAGACCGAACTCGAAATTGAAATTGACAGGCTTCTCCTTATATATGGTGGCGACACTGCTCCCATCGTCGAAGAAATAGCTGACACCCGGTTCGATGTACAGTCCTATGTGAGGCGTGAAATGGACTTCAGCCCCCATGGCTGCATTCAGGGACCATTGCAGCGGCCGTACCATAATGTCTTCCCTTGATTCGAAGGCCGCCTCTCCTTCCGGAATGTATGTGGTGACTGTCTTGCCTGATATGCATTTCTCGACCATTCCTCCGGCTTTCAGGTACATAGAGAACCATTTCAGCTGCAGGAAGTCATAGCTTAGATGAACCGGTATGCCCAGATAATGAAGCTCCTGCTCGGCTCTTGAAGAATATCCTTCACCACCGGTGGATGTAGTGGATGACAGCAGAGAATACGTAAGTCCGGTCTCTACGCCCCATCTCTTTGTGATATCGTATCTTAAGGATACGCCTACCCTCACCGGCTGCCGGTGGCTGACCTCCGTGCTGTAAGGTGTCCCGTATGTGCCGGACCTTTCCTGCACTGCAGCGGCACGTGTGGATACGATTTCTTCTTTTACTTTATCTGCAGACAGGACCGATGCGGATGAGAGCCCGCTGTACCCTGAAAACGAAGAAATGCTTCCAGTGAGATTGGATGCGGATATGCTTGCGTGGAATGTCCCTCTTTCCCGTCTGGCTGCCGGTCTGCCGGGATCCGGATAGTCTTTCCATTCAAATCTGTCATCGGCGTGCCGGTCTTCTCCGGTGTATCTGTCTGGCCGGCGGCTGTCTTCCTTTTCTGTATTTTCCCGTCCGGGTGACTGATTCTGCTCCGGAATAGGCTGTCCCTTATCCTGTTCTTCTCCGGAGGAGACGGGATCGAATGAAGGTTTATCCGGGGTCTGTCTGCTGACAGTGTTCATGGCAATCAGGTTGCCGGCTTTCGGGAGCCCGGTGCCGGAAACGTCGTTGATGACTGCATATTCCGTGACCTCCTGGTCAGGGACGGCCATCCCGGTTGTATCATTAATGACAGCAAGCCTGTCTGCGTCATCTGCCGGTCTGTGCGGACCTCTGTCGAGACTGAAGTATACCGCCAATGCAATCGCGGCAGCAGCGGAAAGGGCACCGGCAATGTATCTTCCGAATTTCTTTTTCCCTGTTTCTGGCACAGTCCGTACAGGGTTGACCTTGTTTTTGTCCAGGTCGTCCGAGATGGCCTGCCACAGTCCTTCCGGCTCGGCTTCCTCATAATCCAGCATTCTGCTGCGTAATCTGTCAGTCCATTTTCGGTCCATCTCGTTCATTCTATAGATTTCCGGTATTCCTGTATTTTCTTTGCCAGTATGCTCCTTGCCCTGTGGAACTGCGATGCGGATGTGCTTTCAGAGATTCCCAGGAGCCCGGCGATCTCCCTGTGGCTCTTTTCCTCGAACACGAACAGGTTGAACACTGTCCTGTATCCATCCGGAAGCTGGCGTATCATTTCCTGGATGACGGCCTGCGGGATGTCTTCCACATCCGGGGTTTCGTCCTCTTCAGCCGGGATACCGAGAAGATCCCGTTCATCTGCCTTCCTGTCCTTGGTCTTGGATTTCAGAGAGTTCAGCGCTTCGTTGACTACAATCCTGCTCATCCATGCCTTGATGGAGCCCTCACCTCTGTATGCGAAGGATCCCAGTGATGAGAATATCTTTACGAAACTGGTCTGCAGGATGTCGTTCCTGTCATCGTCGTTCTGAATGTATCTGGAGCATACAGCGGTCAGGTAGCGTATGTTACGGTTATACAGGTCTGCCATTGCAGACCTGTCTCCCTGCGCCGCCCTGCGGACAAGATCTTTCTCCTTTCGCTCCATCGGAGTCCATCGTTCTCAATTATCTTGCCGGGCGCCGCTTCCCCGTAACGATAATGTTTGATGCTGTGTGTATATTGTCAGTCAAGCTTGAGAAGGGATGCCGTGTCTATCCCATCTGTGGACCCCTCTGCTTCACCGGCTCCTTCGATTTCTCCGGATGATTTCCTTGTGCAGTAGTCGAACTGTACAGATCTGGCTCCGTTCCGGATTGAATTCCATTTGAGTGTCAGTTTGACAGTCTTGCCTTCAGTGTCAGGCAGTCCGGCAGTGATACCATCCTCTCCTTCGATCTCATCAAGACGGAAGGCTACATATCCTTCGGCAAGGTTGCCGTAGTTGTCCCCGTGCGCATTGTGCCTGAACTCGACAACGTATTTCTCCGAATCTTCAGCGGCGTCCGGATCTCCTGTGTAGATGAGGTTGACATCGTGCCTTGCGCCATATCCTGAAGTATATGTCACGAATCCGAGTGTCATATATCCATCTTCCACAACGGTAGGGAATCCCTTGATGATCTCTACAGGGTCGGAGCCGTATTCCGTCTCGTTTCTGTCACCGAGGTCCGGAGCCATTGTCTTGGTCCGGAGACTGTCTATCCAGATGATATTGACGGCCTGGTCGTAGTCGCCGGCATCCCCATCTTCGATCACCCTGTAGTTGACGAATGCCCTGACTTCCTTCTCTTTGTAAGGGGAGGCCGTGATGTTCAGCGGCTTGAGGGTAGTGTTGTCGTCAAGCTGCATATAGAATGATGAGCCCTTGTCATCGAGCGGCTTGACAGTGACCACCGCGTTCGGATAATAGATGCTCATATCGTAATACGGCCCGTCGTTTTTCATACATGACCATGATATGAGAGAGGCCGATATAATTGCAGCGGCCGTAATGACTGTTCTGATCGATGTTTTCATTTTTCTGTACGTTAAATTGTTTTGGTTGTTCCGATATATTAAACAGCATTCCGGAAAAATCTTGCACGTCTGTCTGGATTTTTTTTGATTTTTCTTGCTTGACAGCCTCTTTTACATTAAGTTTGCCGGATATGTCCAGCGGCCGGACACGGCGGCGGTGACATTTAATGGGAGGAAACTGATTTATGGATCTGTACCGGTATATCGAAAATCACAGCACCCCGCAGGGTGAGGCGCTCGACTGGGTGGAGAGGCAGACAAATATCAGGACGAATCATTCAAGGATGCTTTCAGGTGCAGTCCAGGGACGTCTCATAATGATGCTCACGGAAATGATACGTCCTGTCAGGATACTGGAGCTCGGCACGTTCACGGGATACTCGTCCATTTGTCTGGCGACGTATCTGCCTGAGGGCGGCCATCTGGACACGCTGGAGATAAATGATGAACTGGAGGACCTGATTCTCGAAGGGTTCGACAGGGCAGGGCTTTCGGATATGATAACCCTGCATATAGGAGACTGCAGGCGGACTCTGGAAAAGATGTGTGCTGAAGGGACTGATCCCTATGATATGGTCTATATTGATGCGAACAAGAGGGAATACCCGGAATATTATGATCTGGTTTTCCCTCTTGTCAGACCCGGCGGCTATATTCTGGCGGACAATGTGCTTTGGGACGGGAAGGTATATGAAGACAACGTCCCCGGAGACAGGCAGACCACAGGCATAGCACGATTCAATGATATCGTCGCTGCTGATCCGCGTGTCGAGTCGGTCATTATCCCTGTAAGGGATGGACTCAGCCTCATAAGAAAAAGGGACAGTCTAAAGTAACGCTCCCAGTATCATCAGCCCGAGCAGGCCGATATTTATGCCCACGGTGATGAGCAGGCATCTCCTGTCTGACTCGTGCTTGCGTCTGAGCACTTCGCTGAAAGGCAGATATTCCTCCTCTCCCTTATACCTGAACGACCCTTCCTCCTTCTCGAGATTATATTTCTTCCTCATTACGTAATCATTGATCAGCAGGGCAATGATAAGGGATATCATCGGCGACAGCACGATGACAAGCGAAAGCCACCCCTTGTTCCTGTTGAAGAAGAGGGAGAAGGCGATGGCAAGAATGAGCAGTACTGTCACGAGAATTATCGTCTTGACAGTGGTTTTATCCAGCTTTTTCATAGTATTGGATTTTGTGTAACCGTTCAGCGAAACTAATGATTTTTCCCCTATATTCCAAGTGTCACCATTTAAATCTGCGGGTGGCATCGAGGAATGTCTTTTCCATTATTTCATATCCATCGATATTCGGATGGCATCCGTCTCCGGATATCTCCTTGTCAAGTCCTCCGTTCCCGTTGGCCATTACGGACCAATAGTCTACAAACAGTATCCTGTTCCTGTCCGCGTAGTCTTTCAGCATTGCGTTCAGTTCCTTCACCTGTTCTGCAGGCTTGATTTCAGGACGCCAGGACAGCCTGTCGCAAGGAAGTGTCGAGCATATGATGACCTTGATCCTGTGTGCCTTTGCGAGTTCGCACATAGAGACGATATTTCCGAAAGTGTTCTCGAGACTGATATATCCGTTGTTCTGTGCGATATCGTTTATCCCTGCAAGGATGGCTACCGCCTCTGGTTCCAGGTCCAGGACGTCCCTGCGGAACCTCACAAGCATTTCGCTGGTCGTCTGTCCGCTGATCCCCCTGCCGACGAAACCGTGGCTTGAAAAGAATTCAGGATCGAGCCTCGCCCAGTTGTCGGTGATGGAATTCCCCATAAACACCGCATTCACCTTATGTCCGGCGATTTCGTCATTCTGCTTGCTGTAGCGGCCGAAATTCGCCCAGTCGCGCGGCTGGCCGGATGCCGCTGCGGCGATGAGAATGCCTGCTATGGCAATGATGATTTCTCTTGCTGTCATAATAAAATGTTCTATCTATTTTTCAAAATTAGGAAAAATATTTCTATTTTTGTGCGCTCACTATGAAAATGAAGTCTTCCATATCTTTAAAGTCCAAGCGAATGCATCGCTACGATGCATAGTTCTTCCGTTTTGCTTTCAGGATGCGGGATGCGTCCGGGGCAGCCGCTGAGATACGACATCCGCTTTACAGGACGCAATTGACACAGATATGACAAGACACGAATATATCAATGACAGGCCGTTTGAATTCGAGGCAGGAGGTACGGTAGAAGGCCTCAGGGTAGTTTTCCATACATCAGCAGAACCATACAGACCGGGAGATGACCAGAGAAAGGTCATCTGGATATGCCACGCCTTGACCGCAAATTCTGATGCGGAAGACTGGTGGCCGGAATTCACAGGCCCGGGGAAGGTGCTTGATACGGAGAAGTATTTTGTGGTATGTGCCAATATGCTCGGTTCTCCGTACGGGTCCAGCGGACCGTCGTCATTGAAAGACCGGGACAATGACGGGCTGGCAGAGGAAGGATGTCCGTATTATCTTGATTTTCCGCGGATTACAGTGAGGGATATCGTGCGGGCGAACATCCTTGTCAGAAAGCATCTCGGCATCAGCCATATCGATCTTATGATAGGAGGGTCGATAGGAGGGTTCCAGGCGCTTGAGTGGGCCATAATGGAACCGGACATTATCGGCCGGGCGGTGTTCATAGCCTGCAACGCCCGTGTCACGCCGTGGATGACGGCCTATAACGAATCCCAGAGGATGGCGCTCGAGGCGGATCCGTCTTTCAGGGAATGTGCCGGCCTTGATGGAGGGAAGGCCGGGCTGGAGTGCGCCAGGTCGATCGCCCTGATTTCATACAGAAGCTACGAGGGATATAATCTTACACAGCCGGAACCATCCGAGGATACTATGTTCCCGGAAAGGGCGTGTTCATACCAGAGATATCAGGGACGGAAGCTTTCCGCCAGGTTTGATGCCTACTCCTACTGGTATCTGACATGGTCGGTCGATTCGCACAATGTCGGAAGAGGCCGGGGAGGTGTCGATGCCGCGCTGGCTTCCATAAAGGCAGACTGTACGGTCATCGGAATTGACAGCGACTGCCTTTTCCCTGTCGCAGAGCAGAGGTACATTGCTGAACATATCCCCGGGGCGAAGTTCTATGAGATATTCTCGCGGTTCGGCCATGATGGCTTCCTTCTTGAATATTCGCAGCTTGCCGGAATAGTGGAGCCTCTGCTGGAGAGCCGTCCGGTGTCTCCGGTATATGGCAGTGTTGATAATTAAATGGTACGCAGATGAAAAAATACAGATTCGAGACCCTTCAGGTAAGGGCGGGACAGGAGATAGACCCTGTATCGAAAGGTACGGCAGTGCCTATATACCAGAGTACGGCATACACCTTCGATGATATGCAGTACGGAGCCGAGCTGTTTGAACTGAAACGGCCCGGGAACATATACACACGTATAACCAATACGACGAACGAAGTGTTCGAGAAGAGAATGGCCGCCCTGGAGAACGGTGTGGCGGCCGTGTCCACCGCTTCAGGACAGTCGGCCGTCTTCCTTTCGGTCACCAATATATGCGGGCCGGGCGACAATATCGTAGCCGTGCCTTTCCTTTACGGAGGGACATTCACTATGTTCGAGATTACGTTGAGGGATTTCGGTATAGATGTGAGGTTTGCCAAGAGTGACAGCGTGGAGGACCTGGAGGCCCTGGTGGATGGGCGGACAAAGGCCATCTATCTGGAAAATCTCGGGAATCCTGCATTCAATGTCCCTGACTACGAGCCGATAGTGGAGATGGCCCGCAGACACGGGGTGTGCGTGATGGTGGACAATACGTTCGGCTGCGGAGGATATCTGTTCAGGCCGATGGACTGGGGATGCAATGTATCCATACATTCCGCGACCAAATGGATATGCGGCCACGGGACGACACTCGGAGGAGTCGTGGTCGATGGAGGAAACTTCGAATGGACTCCGGAGAAGTATCCGCTTCTGGCCGCGCCGTCGGAGAGCTATCACGGCCTGGTCTATAAAGAGGTGTTCGGCAATGCCGCATTTGCCGGGAGAGTGAGGGTGGATGGGCTGCGCAACATTGGCCCTGCCCAGTCTCCGTTCAACTCTTTCCTGATGCTTCAGGGACTGGAGACCCTGTCCCTGCGTGCGGAAAGATGCTGTGCCAATGCCCTGGCGGTGGCAGAGTTCCTGGAGGCTCATCCTGCAGTGGAGAGTGTGAACTATGCGGGACTGAAGTCAAGCCCGTACCATCGCCTGGCAGAGAAGTATCTGCACGGAGGATTCGGCGGAGTCCTGACATTCAGGGTGAAGGGAGGCTTCGATGCCGCCGCCGCCCTTGTCGGTAGGCTGGAGCTGATACTGCACGTGGGGAGCGTGGGGGATGCAAAGTCACTGATTGTGCATCCGGCATCCACGACGCATTCACAGCTCAGTCCGAAAGAGCAGATCGCTGCAGGAGTCTATCCGAATATGCTCAGACTGTCTGTCGGCATAGAGAATGTGGATGATCTCATAGCTGACCTGGCAGCCGCCCTGTAGCAGCCCGGCCATTGTCATCCTGAATCTTTTTTTGTCACCATAGACGGAGCCGCATGCAGAGTGAAGGATCTGATGCGGATGAAAAACAGATTCTTCGCTTCGCTCAGAATGACAGGAAGGACGTTCAGAATGACAGGAAGGACGTTCAGAATGACAGGAAGGACGCTCAGAATGACAGAGAGACGTACGAAATAATTAAATAAAGAAGTCATATTATGAAAGTAGCAGTAGTAGGAGCCACCGGTCTGGTGGGCACAAGAATGCTGGAGGTCCTGGCAGAAAGGGATTTTCCGGTAACTGAACTTTATCCTGTGGCATCTGAGAAGTCTGTAGGCCGCAAGATCATCTATCGAGGCAAGGAATATTCCGTGGTAAGCGCGGAAGATGCCATTGCAGCACGTCCTGACCTGGCTCTTTTCTCTGCCGGAGCCGGGGCATCGAAAGAGCTGGCGCCGAAGTTCGCTGCAGCCGGATGCCGTGTCGTGGACAATTCATCATGCTGGAGGATGGATCCGTCCAAGAAACTTGTAGTGCCGGAGATCAACGGGGATGTCCTGACAGAGGATGACTATATAATCGCCAATCCTAACTGTTCCACCATACAGATGCTTATGCCGATAGCCCCTCTGCATAAGGCGTACAGAATCAGGAGGATAGTTGTCTCGACATATCAGTCCGTGACAGGGACAGGCTATAAGGCCCTCGATCAGATGCAGGCGGAACGCAGCGGAAAGAAATGGGGGGAATACCATGCTGTATATCCTTATCCGATAGACCAGAATATCCTGCCTCATATAGATTCGTTCCTGGAGAACGGATACACCAAGGAAGAGATGAAGATGGTCAACGAGACGCACAAGATATTGAGAGATGATACAATAGGTGTATCTGCCACTACAGTCCGGGTCCCTGTCCAGGGCGGGCATTCGGAGTCGGTCAACCTCGAGTTCGAGAAGGATTTCACTCTGGATGAAGTGCGCGGTCTTATGGCCGGAATGCCAGGGGTGGTGGTCAGTGATGATCCTGAGCACAATATCTATCCGATGCCGCTGTTCGCCTGGGGCAAGGATGAGGTGTTTGTCGGACGTATCCGCCGTGATCCGTCAGTGAAGTATGGCCTGAACCTGTGGTGCGTGGCTGACAATCTCCGCAAAGGAGCTGCGACAAACGCGGTCCAGATCGCCCAGCTTCTTGTCGCGAAGGGGCTTCTTCCGAGAGAATAAAAGAGGAATCTGGAGTGAAGGACGGGACAGCGGACCGCGAACACGATGTTTTCATATCTGTTTGAATAGCAGTGTATTACAAAAACAGCCTGTTCGCGGTCCCCTCAAAAAAGTAGGGACCGCGAACAAGACAATTCTGTAACGCTCTGATTTACTGTAAGATATAAAATCGGGATGTTCGTGGTCTGCATACCGGTTCGGGGCAGGGACCCGGGGTGGTGCTCCAGATCCTCCACTCCGCCTGCGGCTCCGTCCATGGTGACAGAGGAAGGGTTGGCTGTGATGATATGAAGCGGGATCAGAAGAGCTTTACGAACACTTCGATAGCCTGATATTCCGCCATACCCAATTCGTTGTAGAGACGGGCGGTGTTCTGTGTCCTTTCTTCCGCTCTCTGCCAGAATTCCCTGCTGTCATCTCCCGGGAACGGGACAATGTCTTTCTGTGAAAGGTGCCGGTAGATGGCGTGCCGTTTCATTATCAGTTCATCAGGGCTCAACGGAACGGCCATGTCAACCTTGCCGAGCTCCCATTCCATCCAGGCGCCTCTGTACAGCCATACGTGGCATTCCTTGAGCCAGGCTTCATCTTTGAGCTGGTCAAGGGCTTCGAGTACCGCTTCCGTGCAGACACGGTGCGTGCCGTGAGGGTCGGCAAGGTCTCCTGCCACATATATCTGGTCCGGTTTCACTTTCTGGAGAAGCCCGATGATGATGTCTATGTCTTTCTGGGTCCTTTCCCCTTTCTTTATTCCGCCGGTCTCATAGAACGGTAGGTTGAGGAAATGGGCGTTGGTGTCCGGATTCAGTCCGAATGAACGGACGGCAGCCCTTGCTTCGGCGCGGCGGATGGATCCCTTGATGTCCAGGAGTTCGCGAGGTTCCGGCTCACCGCGGCGTTTGGACTCTATTATTTTCTTTACCTTGTCGAATTCATCCGCAAATCCAAGCTCGTGCGCAGTGTCCATATGCTGGAGTACCACATCATCATGCACGGCTACGTTTCCCGAAGTCTCGTATGCCACGTGCACATCGTGCCCCTGCTGCACGAGACGGATGAATGTACCGCCCATTGATATCACATCGTCGTCCGGATGCGGAGAGAAGATGACCACCTTTTTCGGGAAAGGTCTGGATGCCACCGGCCTTGTGCTGTCATCAGCGTTCGGCTTACCTCCAGGCCAGCCTGTGATTGTGTGCTGGAGGTCGTTGAATACATCTATATTTATCTTGTCGTAAGGCCCAGCCTGCTCCAGCAGCTCGCTGAGCGAGTTTTCTATATAGTCGGAGTATGTGAGCTTGAGTATAGGCTTGTGCACTGTCTCGCAGAGCCATACTACGGCCTTCCTGATGAATTTCTGTGTCCATTCGCAAGGTCCCACCAGCCACGGGGCCACGACCCTCGCTATATTGCTTCCGGCGTTCTCGTCCGTGAAGAGCGAGATGTTGTCATGCCTCTGCAGGAAAGATGCAGGGCAGAGAGGTGTCACCGGCCCTTCGACGACATTGTGCACTGCATTTGTCTTGTCCTCGCCCCAGGCCATCAGGATGATCCTCCTGGCGGACATCATCGTGGCTATGCCCATTGTTATGGCGGCGCGTGGAGTTGAACTTATGTCTCCGTTGAAATTTTTCGACTGTGTCTTTCTTGTCTTGTATGACATCAGTATTGTCCTTGTCCTGCTCTTTTCGGAGGAGCCGACTTCGTTGAACCCGATCTGTCCTTCGGTCCCGATTCCCATCACCAGGATGTCGAGCCCGGATGCCTCCCTGTCATATCTTGTACACCAGTCCGATATCTCCGACTCGCTGACGGTGCCGTCCGGAATATGGATATTTTCCTCCCTGGCATCTATCTGGCTCAGGAGTTCGTCATGGATCCTGCGGTTGCGGCTCTGCCTTTCGTCCGGAGAGAACGGATAATATTCATCGATGCTGAAGAATTCCACATCGGCAAATGACACTTCTCCTGCCTTGTATCTGTTGACCAGCTCGCTGTAGAGGTAGACAGGGGATGTCCCCGTCGTCAGCCCGAGCTTGAATTTCCCTCCCTTATGGCTTTTGATTGCATCTATTATTTCCTTCGCGATGACAATGCTGGCCTCCTGAGGTTCAGGATACAGCTCTACAGGGATTTTTTCGTAGCTGTGGAGAATCTCCTTGGGAAGGTCTTTTTCGATCAGGCCTCCGTCTTTAGGTAAAGAAAAGTGTTTCATTTCCGAACAAATTTTAAGGATTCTACAAATTTATAAAGAAAAATTGAAAAATTATCGATAAATTTGTAAGATAAATCGCATAATTAACGACTATGAACCTTTTTTATCTCGTGCCGGCCGCAGCAGTCGCGGCCCTGTTTTTCGCCTGGGTCTTCTTCCGCCAGATGATGAAGGAAAGTGAAGGGACGGTGACAATGAAGGAGATTGCCCTGTATGTAAGAAAGGGGGCGATGGCCTATCTCAAGCAGCAATATAAGGTTGTGACAATCGTATTTGTCATTCTTGCTGTAATCTTTGCCGTACTGGCTGTGTTCGGAATCCAGAATCCGTGGGTGCCGTTCGCTTTCCTGACCGGAGGCTTCTTCTCCGGACTCGCCGGTTTCATAGGAATGAAGACCGCGACATATGCATCGGCAAGGACGGCCAATGCCACACAGAAATCCCTCAATTCAGGACTCAAGCTCGCGTTCCGTTCAGGCGCCGTCATGGGTCTGACCGTGGTAGGGCTTGGGCTGCTTGACATATCGATGTGGTATATCATACTTGATACGTTTGTGGATGCCACCGGCGCCCAGAAGCTCGTGTATATAACGACTACGATGCTTACTTTCGGCATGGGTGCTTCAACGCAGGCGCTCTTCGCGAGGGTAGGCGGCGGTATCTATACCAAGGCCGCGGATGTGGGGGCTGACCTTGTGGGAAAGGTTGAGGCAGGTATTCCGGAAGATGATCCTCGCAACCCTGCAACAATCGCGGACAATGTGGGAGACAATGTGGGAGATGTCGCCGGTATGGGGGCTGACCTGTATGAATCATACTGCGGTTCCATACTTGCTACTGCCGCGCTCGGGGCATCGGCCTTCTATGCCGGCGGCGAGGCTCTTCAGATGAAGGCTGTCTTCGCTCCTATGATTATCGCGGCTGTGGGTGTCATCCTTTCGATCATAGGCATATATACTGTCAGGACAAGGGAGGATGCAGGTATGAGCCAGCTCCTGAAATCGCTCGGGTTCGGCACCAATCTCAGTTCGGTCCTGATAGCCGTGGCTACTTTCGGAGTTCTTTACCTTCTCCAGATCCCGAACTGGCTCGGAGTCTCCTTCTCCGTGATAGTCGGACTTATAGCAGGAGTCCTGATCGGACAGTCTACTGAATATTACACATCGCATTCATACAAGCCGACACAGAGACTTGCCCACAGCTCGGAGACCGGACCGGCTACGGTCATCATTTCCGGTATAGGGCTCGGAATGATCTCCACTGCCATCCCTGTCATTACGATAGCCGTGGCTATTCTCCTCTCCTATCTCTGCGCCATCGGGTTCGATATGCAGAACATGCTTTCGGCCGAGAACCTCAGTCTCGGGCTTTACGGCATAGGCATAGCCTCTGTCGGCATGCTTTCGACTCTCGGGATCACCCTGGCTACAGATGCCTACGGGCCTATAGCCGACAATGCTGGTGGCAACGCCCAGATGAGCGAGCTGGATCCGGAAGTGCGTCGCCGTACGGATGTCCTTGATGCACTCGGAAATACGACGGCTGCGACGGGAAAAGGCTTCGCGATAGGGTCGGCCGCCCTTACCGCCCTTGCCCTGCTTGCATCTTATCTTGAGGAGATCAAGATCGCTCTCGACAGGATGGGAGAGCAGATTGTCAATACCACGGGAGAACTGATCGCCGCCAGCCAGGCCACGATTCCGGATCTTATGGCATACTATAATGTAGACCTGATGAATCCGACTGTGCTTGCAGGAGTGTTCATTGGCGCGATGATGTCGTTCCTCTTCTGCGGACTGACTATGAATGCCGTCGGCAGGGCGGCCCAGAAGATGGTCGCCGAGGTGCGCAGGCAGTTCCGTGAGATAAAAGGCATCCTGACGCGCGAAGCCACTCCGGATTATGCGAGATGCGTGGAGATCTCTACAAAGGGAGCGCAGAGGGAAATGCTTCTGCCATCTCTCATAGCTATTGTGGTCCCTGTCGTCACCGGTCTGGTTCTCGGTGTTGCCGGAGTGATGGGCCTGCTGATAGGCGGTCTGGGATCAGGGTTCGTACTGGCTATCTTTATGGCCAATTCAGGCGGGGCCTGGGACAATGCCAAGAAGTATGTCGAGGAAGGCAACCTCGGAGGAAAGAATTCGGAGTGCCACAAGGCTACGGTTGTCGGGGATACGGTAGGAGATCCGTTCAAGGACACTTCTGGACCTTCGCTCAATATTCTGATAAAGCTTATGAGCATGGTGTCTATAGTGATGGCCGGGCTTACGGTCTGGTGCAATCTGCTGTAGAGCCGGTAGAGTGCCGCAAGACGGGCGGACAGCCCGGAGAAGCATAGAATGACAAAAGAATGATATAATGAAAAAGGTTGTTTTAATGTTCGCCGTACTTTGTATGGCTGCCTCTGTAACGGAGGCAAAGGTGACGCTCCCCCATATTTTCGGGGACAATATGGTGCTCCAGCAGCAGACGGATGTGAAATTCTGGGGGACGGCCGCACCGTCGACCAAAGTGACGATCCGTCCGTCCTGGGACAGAAAGATGACAGTGACAGTCACTTCCGATGCAGATGGCAGATGGAAGGCTGCCGTGGCTACTCCGGAGGCCGGAGGTCCGTATTCAGTGGAAATAAGCGATGGGGAGAAGCTTGTCCTTGAGAATGTCCTCATAGGCGAGGTGTGGTTCTGTTCAGGCCAGTCCAATATGGAGATGCCTGTCAGAGGATTCGACTGCCAGCCTGTCGAGGGAAGCACTGATGTGATAATCGGGGCTAGGCCGGAGATCCCTGTGAGATTCTGCACGGTGTCCAAGGCGACCGCTGTCACCCCTCAGGAAGACTGCGAGACAGAATGGATGGAGAACACTCCCGATGCCGTGGTCTGGGCAAGCGCTACTGCATATTTCTTCGGGCAGTATCTTCAGAAGATCCTGGATGTCCCTGTCGGGCTTATCATATCCGACTGGGGCGGTACTGCGATCGAGGCCTGGATGGACCGCGAGACGATAGCCGGCAGTTTTCCTGAATTCGACCTTTCGTTTATTGAAAGAGGGGAAGTGCAGGGCAATGTCTCCGGCACACCGACACAGCTTTATAATGCAATGGTGGCACCTCTTCTTCCTTATACGATCAAAGGTGCTATCTGGTATCAGGGCGAGGCAAATATCGGCAGGGCGGAACAGTACAGGAGGCTGATGTCTGCATACGTGGATATGATGCGTGACAGATGGGAGAATCAGAACATGCCGTTCTACTATGTCCAGATCGCTCCTTTCCGCTACGGGGATGGCGATGAAGGAACAAGCTCCGCTCTCCTGAGGGAGGCCCAGATGCTCAGCTGGGGGGATATCCCGAATTCAGGGATGGCTGTCACCCTCGATATCGGAGACAATGACTGCATCCATCCGGCAGACAAGAGGACTGTCGGGGAAAGGCTGGCGCTTATGGCCCTCCACCAGACTTACGGAAAGAAGTCCATCAATCCGTATGCTCCTGTCTACAAGTCATGGGAAGTGAACGAGGGAAGGATATTCGTGCATTTCAACAATGCAGACGGAGGTCTTTCTCCGCGGGGACATCTCCTGACAGGGTTTGAAGTAGCCGGCCCTGACAAGGTGTTCTATCCTGCTACGGCCAGGGTGTCCGGATGGGATACTGTAGAAGTGTACTGCCCTGCAGAGGTGACCGAGCCTTCGGCGGTGCGCTATTGTTTCCATAACTGCGTCGAGCCATCTCTGTACAATCTGTTCGGAATACCTGCATCTTCGTTCCGTACAGACAGCTGGTAGGCTCTGTCGCGGACACTGAAGATTGTCTCTACGGCTGGCGACCTGACGGCATCCGCCCGATGGTCGCCAGCCTGTTTTGTGTATTTGTAATATGTTTTGTATGTTTGCAGATTCTGATCTGGCAGAAAATTATGGATGCAAATACAGAGAAAGACATACTTGAAGGACTGGCCCGCAAGGAATATGAGCACGGGTTTGTCACGGATGTGGACCAGGAGTTCATCCCGAAGGGACTGAACGAGGACATCATCCGTCTCATATCGGCCAAGAAGGAGGAGCCGGAGTGGCTGCTGGAGTTCAGGCTTGAGGCGTTCCGCAGGTGGCAGAAGATGAAGATGCCGAAATGGGCGCATCTGGATATCCCGGAGATAGACTTCCAGGACATTATATATTATGCCGCACCCAGGAAGGACAGCGACAGACCGAAGGAGATAGATCCGGAACTCGAGGCGACATTCGAGAAGCTGGGTATACCTCTGAATGAAAGGGCGGCGCTCGCAGGTGTCGCCGTGGATGCCGTATTCGATTCCGTCTCCGTGACCACGACATTCAGAAAGGCTCTTGCCGACAAGGGGATCATTTTCTGTTCCTTCTCCGAGGCTGTCAGGGAGCATCCCGACCTTGTCAGGAAATATCTCGCTTCCGTGGTCCCGATAGGGGACAATTTCTATTCGGCATTGAATTCTGCGGTGTTCAGCGATGGCTCGTTCTGCTATATACCGAAGGGAGTGAGATGCCCGATGGAGCTGTCAAGCTATTTCAGGATCAACGCAAGAGGTACCGGGCAGTTCGAGAGGACTCTGATCGTGGCCGACGAAGGGTCGTACGTGAGCTATATGGAAGGCTGTACAGCCCCTATGCGGGATGAGAACCAGCTGCACGCCGCGGTGGTGGAGATTGTGGTCGAGAAGGATGCAGAAGTGAAATACTCGACTGTCCAGAACTGGTATCCCGGAGATGCCGAGGGCCGGGGAGGGATATTCAACTTCGTGACCAAGAGGGGGATATGCAAGGGAGAGGGCAGCCATCTCTCCTGGACACAGGTGGAGACAGGGTCCGCTATAACCTGGAAGTATCCGTCCACGATACTGAAAGGTGACAATTCGTCTTCGGAATTCTATTCTGTCGCAGTGACGAATAATTTCCAGCAGGCGGATACAGGTACCAAGATGATACATATAGGGAAGAATACCCGCAGCAGGATAGTTAGCAAGGGTATATCGGCCGGACACAGCCAGAACAGCTACAGGGGGCTGGTGAAGATGCTCCCCGGGGCGGAGAACGCAAGGAACTTCTCCCAGTGCGACAGCCTTCTGATAGGTGACAGGTGCGGTGCCCATACGTTCCCTGACATACAGAATGCAAGCAGGACGGCGGTGGTGGAACACGAGGCCACTACATCCAAGATCAGCGAGGAACAGCTGTTCTACTGCAACCAGAGGGGGATAGGACCGGAGGAGGCTGTCGGCCTCATAGTGAACGGATATGCGAGGGAGGTACTGTCCAAACTGCCGATGGAGTTCGCTGTAGAAGCCCAGAAACTGCTGTCGGTATCCCTTGAAGGGTCGGTCGGATAGAAGGAAGAGACAGATGTACGATATAATCAATTACAGACTTTTTACCATCGGGGGCGACACTCCCGTGCTGCTGATAGATCTTGTGACTTCACTGGCGGGTCTTGCCTGTGTCTTTCTGGCAGGGCGGAACAGCAAGTACAATTTCTGGGTGGGCTATCTGTATACATTCCTGCTCTTTCTGATGTTCTGGAACAAGCATCTGTATGCGAGCCTTCTTCTTCAGCCGATATCGCTGGGGATCAATATCCTCGGTCATTACAGATGGACGCATCCGCGGAAAGATGAGGAAAGTGCGGATGACCGCAGCGCCCTCAGGGTCTCGATGCTGACCTGGCCTCAGCGGTTTGTGGCGGCGGGATCTGTCTTTGTCCTTGCGTGGCTGTGGGGCTGGCTGCTGAGTATGATGGGGAACAGATGGTTTGTAGGGGTGTTCCCGTCTGACCCGGTGCCGTATCTCGATGCCTGCGTGACGGTGCTGATATTGCTGGCCCAGTTCCTGTCTGCGCTGAAAAAATGGGACTGCTGGATAGGATGGCTGCTGGTAAATGTGACGCAGATGATATTGCACATATCTGTCGGTCACGTGTTTATGCCGTTCGTGTGCGGGCTTTACCTGATAAACGGGATCGTCTCTCTGTTCAACTGGTCCAGACTGTACAGGAGAAATGCCTGAACGGTGGATGCAGCCATGGGAGAGGGTCCGACAACAAGTAAATTATAGGAAGATGAACGATATATTATTGGAAATAAAAGGCTTGAAAGCCGGAATAGAAGACAAGGAGATTCTCAAGGGTATCGACCTTACGATCCGCAAGGGGGAGATACACGCTATAATGGGACCGAACGGGGCAGGGAAAAGCACTCTGTCGGCTGTCCTTGCAGGAAGGGAGAACTTCACTGTCACTGGCGGCAGTGTCACGTTCCTGGGTCAGGATCTGTTGAAGATGACTCCAGAAGAACGCTCATGGGCAGGTATCTTCCTGTCTTTCCAGTATCCTGTGGAAATACCTGGAGTCAGCATAACCAATTTTATGAAGACGGCGGTCAATGCCCACCGCAAGGCGAAAGGACTGGAGGAACTCAAGGCAGGGGAGTTCCTGAAACTGATGAAAGAGAAGATGGCTTTCGTGCAGATGAAGCCGGAGTTTTCCAAGAGGGAAGTGAACGTCGGGTTTTCCGGAGGGGAGAAGAAGCGCAACGAGATCTTCCAGATGGCGATGCTTGATCCTGTCCTTTCGATACTTGATGAGACTGACAGCGGACTGGATGTGGACGCGCTCAGGATAGTGGCAGGCGGGGTCAATGCGCTGCATACCAGGGAAAAGGCAGTGATAGTGATTACGCACTACCAGAGACTTCTGGATTATATAGTGCCGGATGTCGTTCACGTACTGAAAGATGGAAAGATAGTGAAGACGGCCGGAAGGGAACTCGTCGCACAGATAGAGGAGGCCGGATACGACAGTATAGTGTAATGTCATTGCGATAAAACGGTGAGCGAGATGGAAAAGACATTCAGCATAAATGAAGGACAGTCCTCGAGCCTGGTGGTGATGTGCGATGGCAGAGGCGGCAGGTTTCTTTATCCGGCGGAAGATCCGCACCGCCATACAGGGGCAGCAGCGGATATCGGACGTGTCGTGATAGAGAAAGATGCGAGACTCAGTCTTGTATATATAGTGATGCCCGGCTGCAGAAATGACATCAGCCTTGCTGTCGACCTTGACGGGGAAGGGGCGGAACTGTCAGTGTCAGGCATATATCTCTGCGATGGCAGTGACCGGCTTTCGATAGGAATGGACGTCCGCCACAATGTTCCGCACTGCCGTTCCCGTCAGCTTTTCAAGGGACTGGTCTCCGGCGGGTCCGGAGTCAGCTTCTATGGCAAGATCACCGTAGCCTATGACGCCCAGAAGACGGAGGCGTATCAGGAGAACCACAGCATCATCCTTTCTGATGATGCAAAGGTCGAGACCAGACCTCAGCTTGAGATCTATGCAGATGATGTCAAGTGCTCTCATGGTGCTACGATAGGCCGGCTCAATGAGGAGGAGCAGTTCTATATGCGTTCCCGTGGCATACCGGAAGATGAGGCCAGAGTGCTGCAGATGCTTTCGTTCCTTTCCCCTGTGCTGGATTTCATCGAAGACGGGCATCAGCGGGAAGAGATTGCCGCAATGGTGGACTCTGCAGCAAGAAGTCTCTGAAATATAGTTACCAGTATGTTACGCTGGTGAATGCTCCGTTGAAACTGTATGCGGTGGCCCCATCCCCTGTCCACAGGACAGGAAGATTACCGGCTGTCCAGTCGGACAGTGCGATGCACCAGTCTTCTGCGTATACCGCCATACACATATTGTATATGAATCTGTATCTTGATGGGATCGCCATATCCTTCCCGTCCATATACAGGTAGGAAGTCCCTGTCCCTGATGCCGGTGGTGAGATATAGTAGCATCTCCCGCTGTCGATACAGCATTTCCGGATCTCTCTGAGATTCCCTGTGCTGTCGAGGATTTCTGTCCCTTTCCATACGGTATCCCTGCTCCCTGTCCCTGGATACCCGTTTACCGTCCCGGTTATGAAGATGTCCCCGTTGTCCGCAACTATTCTGCAGTCCGATATGCCCGAGGCATCTCCCGGCATTTCCAGGGGGACCCTTCCGGATCCGCGTACAAGCACTTTCCCCGTCACTCCGTTCAGCTGCGCGATGTAACAGAAGACACCATCTATGGTGACGGCATCGTCTATCCATATCACATCCGATGCCGCCGGGATGGACAGCTGTATGCCATCTTTCACGAGACAGTACAGATTTCTGGTGCCGTATGGGGTCTCGGCTCTGTCCCGGTACGAGAAGCATACGGAATCACCGTCTGAATGCAGTCCGTGAAGGATCCCGCCCGTGCTCCTGGAGATGATTATCTTCCCGTCCTTCCTGTAGACCCAGCCCTGACCTGACCGCGGCTGTCCCAAGGTGTATATGCCATCGGTCCGGACCATAATGTCCGTTATCATCTCCCTGCCCGGGTAGCGTAGCAGCTCGATTCCATCCATCTTGATCACTGTCTCCCTGTCTGTGGAGAAATCCGTGTAGAGATGCCCGTCTATGCATCTGTGCATATCCGCGTCCGCCGATATGCAGCTGTCATAGCCCACGGGAAGCTCCACGATCCTTTCGTCTCCCTTCATAAGGAACAGCACGGCACCGTCGGCATCCGATCCGAGGTCTGCCATCCAGTCATAGCCATCCGGATATTCGACACCGGTGACATATCTGTCTTTAGGCATCATCTGTATGTCATCATCTGTATCTCCGCCGGAGATGCCATTCTCTGCCCCGTCCTGTATCTGGTCGAGCTCCACCGGACCGCAGCCCGGATGTGCAATGACAGCCATTATGATTATTGCCTTTACGGACAGCTCCGACAACTTCAGTCTCATCATTCTTTCCATAAGCTTACCGGTTTTCGTGACAGCGAAATTATACAATAGAGACGGCACTGCATATATCCGCCGGGCTGTCAACTTCAGATTTTTCTGTTTTGAGATGCTGTTTTTTACAATTCTAAAAAACCGTACTGCTTTTTTGGGTATCTCCCGGTTTGACCGGGTGAGATATCTGCTGAAACCGTCAGATGCGGTTGTGAAAAAATCGTTAAGACGGAGCCAAAAATTTTCACAGAATCCCTAAATATGTTATCTTCGCTGCGTGAAATGCTGTTATTAATTTGAATTCTATGAGGTAATGGAAAGAATTTCAGTGAATTACTTCTGCCCGAAACGAGAAGACCTATAAGTGTGTATCGATTTATATTTGTATCAGAACTATCTATTTTCAATTTCATTCTTATGAAAAAATTTATTAAAAGCCTTTTGCTATCATTTTCGGCAATGCTTTTTGTTATCTCTGCCTCAGCGCAGGTAACGACTTCCGGTCTGAACGGTCTTGTCACCGACCAGAACGGAGAAGCAATCCCGGGAGCGACGGTAGTTGCCGAGCACACACCCTCCGGTACCACTTATTATGCGGTGGCCAATAATGAGGGTCGTTTTGCTATTAACGGTATGCGTACCGGCGGTCCGTACTCTGTAGAGGTTAGCTGCCTCGGTTATCAGACCGTGACATACACGGATATAACCCTCCAGCTCGCTGACTCCTATCGGCTGTCTGCCAATCTTGTAGAAGACCTCGAGATGCTGTCTGAAGCCATTGTTGTCTCGACGGCTGCAAGCAGACTTTCCAACGAGAGGTCCGGTGCCGCGACCAATATCTCAAACGAACAGATAGTGGCGCTTCCTACCGTAAGCAGGAGTATCGAGGATGTGACCAGACTGTCTCCTTACGGAGGAAACGGAATGACTTTCGCCGGAGCTGATGGCCGTACGGCCAACTTTACAGTCGACGGAGCGAACTTCAACAACAACTTCGGACTTACCGATGGCCTTCCGGGAGGAGGTAATCCTATTTCCCTCGATGCCATTGAGGAACTTCAGGTTGTGATCTCTCCGTATGATGTCCGTCAGACTAACTTTATCGGTGGCGGTGTGAACGCGATCACCAAGTCTGGAACCAACACTTTTAAAGGAAGTGCCTATGTGTATCATCAGAATGAGAACCTTCAGGGGGACACCGTTTATGGCGAACAGATTTCAGGAGCACGGGCCGTTGACCGTAATACAACCTATGGCTTTACCCTTGGCGGACCTATCGTGAAGAACAAGCTCTTTTTCTTCGTCAATGCTGAATATACACATACTCCTACTGTGGTCAATCGCTGGCGTGCTGCCGATCCGGAGAACGGAATAGAAGCCAATCCGGACAATTATGTATCGCGTGTCACTGTGGACGATCTCCAGCAGGTTTCTGACTTTGTGAAGGAGAAGTATGGCTATGATACCGGTTCCTATACAGATTTCCCTGCAAACGAGGGCAATATCAAGTTGCTGGGTCGCATAGACTGGAACATCAATGACAACCACAGGCTTGCGCTGCGGTACAATTATACCAATAATCATTACTGGTCTACCCCGAGTTCTACCTCGATGGACGGGGGTACGCGTTCTGCATATCCAAGGATGTCACAGTATGCGATGTCTTTCGCGAATTCCCTGTATCGTCAGAACAATCTCGTGAGCACAGTGTCTCTCGATCTCAACAGCCGGTTTTCTGATCAGTTGTCGAATCAGTTGCTTGTGACATATTCCAAGCTCGATGACGTGCGTAACAGTCCATCGTCCGAGTTCCCTTTCATTGATATTCTTGACGGGACAGGCACCAACGGTAACTATATGTCTCTCGGTTACGAACTGTTCACCTGGAACAATGCTACCCACAATACACATGTCAGTGTCAGGGATGACCTTACATATTTCACGGGCAGCCATAAGATTACGGGAGGCGTTACTTTCGAATATCAGCTGGCTGACAATGTCTATATGAGAAACGGGGCGGGATATTACCGATTTGCAAGTATGGACGATTTCCTCCTGCAGCGTGCCCCTGAAGTTGTCTGCCTGACCTATGGTTATGGCGGAGAGTCAGAACCTGCAGCGAGGGTTCAGTTCTACAAGGCAGGAATCTACGCGCAGGACGAGTGGCAGGCAAGCGAGAACTTCACCCTGACGGCAGGCCTTCGTATTGACGGACTGTTTTTCGATAATGGTGACCTTATGACTAACAACGCCATAAAGGATCTGGATTATTATGATGAAAACGGCAATGTCCGTCATATAGACACTGGCCGCTGGCCTACTTCCAACCTTATTTTCTCTCCACGTGTCGGATTCAACTGGAATGTATTCGGCAACAACAGCCTGACTGTACGCGGAGGTACCGGTCTCTTCTCCGGCCGTCTTCCTCTCGTGTTCTTCACCAATATGCCTACAAACAGCGGTATCGTGCAATACCAGGCGCAGATCAATGACAATACAATCAAGACTCTTACCGGTGATCCAAGCGCTACTATGGACAAGTATTTCCCTAATGGAATCGTAACTGATGCCAACGGAAATGCTACTGCGCAGGCACTCAAGGATCACCTCGTCGCTCTGGGAACTCCTGAGGACATCAGACCGGAAGACGGAACCGTTCCGTCTTCGATATCTGCAGTAAGTCCGAAGTTCAAGATGCCGCAGGTGTGGAAAACCTCTATTGCCCTTGACTATAATTTCCCGACGTCATTCCCGTTCTCAATCACTGGTGAGTTCATCTATAACAAGACCATCAATGGCGTGATAATCAAGGATTGGAGTATGAAGAACCCTGGCGGGTTCGCAAGGTTCAACGGCGCAGACAACCGTCCTGTATACCCTAAGGACTTCCGCACCGGCACTCCGGCATTCATGCTTGAGAATACCAACAAAGGATACGGCTATTCGGCAAGTTTCTCTCTCGAGATGCAGCCTGTGGACGGACTCGACTTTATGGCGGCCTATACGCATACGGTAAGCAAGGATATTTCCGGAATGCCAGGCTCGAACGCTGAGTCTGCGTTCTACTATATCCCTTCAGTAGAAGGTCCTAACAATATCGGGCTCCATAATTCGCAGTATGTGACTCCTGACCGTTTCATCGCTTCCGTTTCTCACAGTGACAAGTGCGGAAATCACTTCAGCCTCATTTACGAGACCTGGAGAGGGGGTGCAAGCTACTCATATATGCTGACAAATGATATGAACGGAGACAGCTATGGCTATGATGCCCTCTATATTCCTACAGATGAGCAGGTCGCAAACGGTGAGTTCAGGTTCGCTTCCCAGGATGACGCAGATCGTTTTATGGCATATGTTCATAAAGATAAATACTTGAGCAAGCATCAGGGTGAGTATGCAGAGCCTTACAGTCTTTACTCTCCTTGGGTTCATCGTCTGGACTTCAGTTACAAGCATGACTTCAAAGTCAAGATCGGGAACACCACGAACACCCTTCAGCTCAGTCTGGATATCAGGAATCTGCTGAATCTTTTCAATTCCAACTGGGGTGTGGCCAAGTATCTTAATCCTGCAATCGGTGCTTCAGAGGCTCGCATTCTTACATACACTGGAACGGATGACAGCGGTTATCCTGTATTCTCCACACCTGCAGCAATCAACGGTTCTGTAGAGACCTTTACTCCTAGCCACACCATTGGCCAGTGCTGGTATGCGTCTATCGGAATCAAATATATGTTCAATTAATCTGGCTGACTAATATGAAACTTAAAGCTATATTCGCAACCGCTGCTGCCGGAGCATTTCTTTTCAGCTCCTGTCAGCAGGCTTTCGAACCTACATATCTGGATCAAATCAGGATAAATCCTTCGTATGTGGGTCTTCCTATGGAGGGCGGAGAAGTCAAGGTCGTGCTGAGTGCCGCCGATGCCTGGCATCTGGACGAGTCCACGCTCAACACAGTTGACGTAGAAGTGTCTGATCCTCAGAATCCCGATGCGACTATTACGGAGAAGAGACCTTGGCTTACAGTTTCTCCTATGAGCGGAGATGCCGGAGCTGAGATAGAAATCACACTCTCCGCGGATAATGCAGCGCTTGACCGTGCTGACACCATTCAGTTCGTCTGTGGCAATGTTGCACAGTATCTGATCGTGAAACAGCCGGGTGACCCTTCTCTCGCACCTCAGTATCCGGAGGTGGAATCCGGGGAATACTGGTTTATGATCAACAAGGGAACCGCTGCTGAACCGGAATGGGATGCGATCCAGCCTGTCGCTCCTGGGAACAGTTACGGTTATCTGAATTCCCAGCCGGCTGTTGTCGGCGATGACGGCACACCGACAAGTACTGCAGGCAATGTGTTTACCTTGACTGCTGTCAATGGTGGGTTCACGATACAGGATGCCAACGGACGCTATTATTATATGACCGGCACATATGACAGTTGCAATGTGTCTGATGATCTTCCTGAATCAGGATCGGTCTGGACCGTAAGTCAGACAGGAGATTTCGAGTATACGGTGACAAATGCCTCAAACGGTAAGATAATGCAGTATGATCCTGAATATTCTTCGATGGGTGCCTATTCTGCAGCTGACAGAGGAATAAGACCATATCTCGTGAAAGCAGAGGCTCCGGCTCCTGATCTCATCAAGATAGATAAGACAGAATGGGAACTGAACAAACCTGCCGGAACACTTCAGGTTCCGGCCGAGGGTACTACTTTTGTGGTAGGAGTTGACTTTGATGCAGACTGGTTGGATTACAGAGGCGTAGAGTATGTCGAGGGAAGCAGCTGCCTCGTGTTCGACTATACTGAAAATACCGGAACAGAGACTCGTACTGTCACAGTTTCCGTCCTCGCATCCGATGGGACAAATGAGTCGAGTGTTGAACTTAAAATTTCACAGCTTGCAGCGAGTCTGCCGGAAGGTCTTGCGGAGAAAGGA
Organism: Candidatus Cryptobacteroides intestinavium; assembly: GCA_017694845.1. Lineage (GTDB taxonomy): Bacteria > Bacteroidota > Bacteroidia > Bacteroidales > UBA932 > Cryptobacteroides > Cryptobacteroides intestinavium. Next base: position 39,062 of record JADIMI010000070.1, on the reverse strand, counting down.
ACTGCGGATGATCCATACAGTGTCGCCTCTGCAAATGCAATTTTCGATGCAGGTGCATGGGTGCTCTTTGGAGATGGCAAGGAATCGGCCTATTTCAAAGGAATCGTCAGTTCAATCAAGGAAATTAGCCCAAGTTACGGAAATGCCACTTATTACATTTCTGCAGACGGTACTGAAACTGCGGATCAGCTCTATATTTTCAGAGGGAAGTATTTCGGTGACGAAAACTTCACTTCGGAAGATCAGCTCAAGGTAGGTGATGAGGTGGTTATCTGCGGTCATATGGATGTCTATAATACCACTGAGGAAATTACGGACAGTTACATTTATTCTATCAACGGAAAGATTGAGGCGGAATAACCTTCAGTTTGGATATGATAAAGGGACACTCTCGCTGCTGCAGGAGTGTCCCTTTTTTGTTTAAAGATATTTGGGATCATATGCCACTTGCAGGGAAAGAAGTCTCAACCTGTCTCCTGAGCACCTTCCCCTTGTCATTCCGAGCACCTTTTCCTTGTCATTCCGAGCGCAGTATCCTGTCATTCTGAGCGCAGTATCCTGTCATTCTGAGCGGCAGCGAAGAATCTGGTGCGGAAAACCGAAGTAGAGGCCTGTGTGGTGCTTCAGATCCTTCACTCCGCCTCCGGCTACGTTCAGGATGACAGAAAACCGGCTTCGTCTATGGTGACAAAGGACAGGATGGTACAACGGACCGCGAACACGACATTTTCGTATCTTTTTGAATGATAGAGCATTACAAAAATCGGTTGTTCGCGGTCCCCCTTCGCAGAAGAACGCCTTTGCGCACGGAGCATAAATCCGGCCGCGGCCTCGTGAACGGCTTCCGGCAGCTCGTCCTTGCCCTATAGAATGAAAGAAACCGACCCTTCGGGGCCGGCTTCTTTTATGTACATTGAAGTAATGTTTAGCAGTTCATTGCACCGCAGCAGTGGATAACCTGTCCGCTTACATATGAAGAAAGGTCGGATGCGAGGAAGAGGGCTACATTGGCGACATCTTCCGGTGTGCCTCCGCGGCGCAGAGGGATCTGCTTCTCCCACTCTTCGCGTACCTTTTCAGGAAGGGCGGCTGTCATATCGGTGATGATGAATCCCGGAGCGATGCAGTTGGCACGTATTCCGCGAGGTCCCATCTCTTTTGCGATTGACTTTGCAAGTCCGATAAGTCCTGCCTTGGATGCAGAATAGTTGCACTGTCCCGCGTTGCCTGATACACCGACAACGGATGACATATTGATTATGCTTCCGCTGCGCTGCTTTGCCATTACCGGGGTGCAGGCGTGTATGAAGTTGAATGCAGACTTGAGGTTTACAGCGATCACTGCATCCCACTGCTGCTCGGTCATCCTCATCATAAGGCCGTCCTTGGTGATGCCTGCGTTGTTCACAAGAATGTCGATATGTCCGAATTCTGCGAGAATCTCTGATACTACCTTGTGTGTCTCATCAAAGTCGGCGGCGTTGGATGCGTACGCCTTCACTTTCACTCCGTATGCCTCGAGCTCTTTGACAGTAGCTTCTGCCGCTTCATTGATTACGAGGTCTGTAAATGCGATATCGGCTCCCTCTGATGCGTATTTCAGGGCGATTGCCTTTCCGATTCCTCTTGCCGCACCGGTGATGACGGCAACTTTTCCTTCAAGAAGTCCCATATTCTTTGTCTTTAGTAAGTTGATTGTCAGATAAATTATCCCCGGAATCCTGGTCTGCGGCCAGAAATTCCGGGGACAAAATTATAAAACACTTTTGATTTTTGAAAATCTAAGAGTTGCCTTGCGTTATGTCGGCAAGCTCTTCTGTGATGGCCTGCTGGCGTCTCTTGTTGTATTCGAGCGACAGCTCATCTATAAGTTCCTGTGCGTTGTCTGTCGCGGTCTGCATCGCTATCATCCTGGCTGCGTTCTCCGCAGTGATGCTGTCGAGCAGTGTCCTGTAGATACGTGTCCTGATGGAGTACGGCAGCAGGGTCGCAAGCAGTTCATCCGCATCCGGCTCGAGTATATAGTCATTCGCCGATTCCCTGCCGGCATTTGCCAGACTCTCATCCTTGAACGGGAGTATCTGCTCCACGACAGGTGCCTGATGTCCCATCGAGAAGAAATGGTTATATACAGTGCATACCATATCTGTCCTTCCCGCAAGATAGTCCTCCATCAGTATGTCGGCGAGGGGCACGGTCCCGTCGTAAGAATGCTTCCCTGCCAGGTGCCTGTAATCCATACGGCAGTCATATGCCTCTCTGGCAGCGCTCTGGGCGATCTTTTCCCCTACAGGATAGACGGTGATCTCATTGAATCCTTCTTCATGCAGTTTAGCGACAGTCTGTGCCAGCTGCCGTATGACGTTGGCATTGAAACTTCCGCACAGGGAGCTGTCGGATGAAAACGCCAGTACGGTGGCTCTTGTCTTTGCCGGATGCTCCAGTGTCAGAGGTGACGCAGTGGTGACATCGGGATCGCTGCATAGAGCTGCGACAATCTCTGAATACCTATGCTCGAATTCCGCGAGGGCTTCCATAGATGCCTGTATCCGATGGAGTTTCGCCGAAGCGACCATCTTCATCGCGGAGGTGATCTTCAAGGTACTCTGTACGGAGGCGATACGCGCCTTCAGCTCTTTCAGTGCAGCCATGGTCCTACGATTTTAGTGATGAGGCCACTTCAGCGGCTGCTGCTTCTATCCGGCTGCAGATATCCTCATCCAGGCCGTTTTTCTGCAGGGCATCGAAAACCCCGGCCGGCTTGAGGGATTCTATAAGCAGCCGTTCAAAGTCAGCCACGTGCTCCAGAGGGACATCCTTGAGCAGCCCGTGTGTCCCGCAGTACAGGATGGCTATCTGCTGCCCGACAGGCATAGGGCTGTATTGAGGCTGGACAAGGAGTCTCGAGTTCTTCCTTCCTCTGTCCAGAATGGCCGCAGTGACAGGATCCATGTCGCTGCTGAATTTGGAGAATGATTCCAGTTCGCGGAACTGGGCCTGGTCTATCTTGAGTGTACCGGCGACTTTCTTCATTGCCTTGACTTGGGCGTTGCCACCTACTCGCGATACCGAAATGCCTACATCGATGGCAGGGAGGTTGCCTTCGTTGAAGAGGTCTGTGTTCAGGAAGATCTGGCCATCGGTGATGGAGATCACGTTGGTCGGGATATATGCTGATACATCTCCGGCCTGGGTCTCGATTATAGGCAGTGCGGTGAGAGAGCCTCCTCCGCGCACCTTGCCCCTGAGCGACTGGGGGAGGTCGTTCATCTGGCTTGCGACCTCTTCCTGGGCGATTATCTTCGCAGCCCTTTCGAGAAGACGGGAGTGAAGATAGAAGATGTCTCCCGGGTATGCTTCACGTCCGGATGGCCTGCGAAGTATCAGGGACACTTCACGGTAGGCCACCGCCTGTTTGGAAAGGTCGTCATAGACCACCAGGGCATTGCGTCCCGTGTCCCTGAAATATTCTCCGATAGCCGCCCCGGCGAACGGTGCGAAATACTGGACCGCGGCCGGGTCGGCAGCCATCGCCGCGACGACTATGGTGTAGTCCATCGCGCCGTGCCTCCTGAGAGTCTCGACAAGACTCGCTACCGTGGATGCCTTCTGTCCTACAGCCACATATATACAGTAGACAGGATCTCCAGCCTCATAGTTGCTTCTCTGGTTGATGATGGTGTCCACGGCTATGGCGGTCTTACCGGTCTGCCTGTCTCCTATGATCAGCTCTCTCTGGCCTCTTCCGATAGGGATCATTGCATCGATCGCCTTGATGCCCGTCTGCAGCGGCTGGCTTACCGGCTGCCTGAATATCACACCGGGAGCCTTGCGGTCAAGAGGCATTTCCGTCATCTCCCCTCCGATCTCTCCTTTGCCGTCCAGAGGGACGCCCAGAGGATTGATCACGCGGCCGAGCATCTGCTCGCTGACATTGATTGATGCCGTATGTCCTGTCCTGCGGACGGTGTCTCCTTCCTTGATCTGGTCTGTAGGGCCGAGAAGAACGGCTCCGACATTGTCTTCCTCAAGGTTCATCACGACAGCCTTCATCCCGTTTTCGAACTCCAGCAGTTCGCTTGCCTCCGCATTCCTCAGTCCGAAGATCCGCACCACTCCATCGCTTACCTGAAGGACAGTCCCTACCTCTGCATACATCGCTTCAAGGTCGATCCCTTTGAGTTCGGCAAGCAGGACGCCCGGAACTTCAGATGGCTTTATGCTATTGTTATTGTTACCCATATAGATGTTTTTCAGATTTTACGTATAGGTTCGTTTCCGAGCCTGTTCCGGAGCAGCCTGATCTGTGTCGACAGGCTTGCGTCTATCAGATCGTCTCCCATCCGGAAGATGAACCCTCCTATCAGGGCAGGGTTTACTTTACGGTTGAAGTCAATGGTGCATTTCGACCATTCCTGGACCCTCTTCCTCAGGGCCTCCTCCACTTCTTCTCCGACCGGTGATGCAGTGACAAGTTCCGCCTCCCTGATATTGTGCCTTTCCCTGTACAGGTCCATAAAGGAAAGGAACATCAGGTAAAGGCTGGATTCCCTGTGATGTCTGATCACCAGCCGGATGAAATCTTCAAGAGACTTGCTCAGCGGGGTGGGGGAGAGGTGGCTGAAAGCGCTGACCTTCTCCTCCACCGGAAGCACTGGAGACTGCAGTGCCTCCAGCAGAAGATGTTCCTGTCTGTACAGTTTCGACAGCTGCTGGATCTCGCCATAGACACGGGCTTCCTCTTTCCTTTCAGAGGAGTAGTCGGCCAGCGCCTTGGCGTATCTTCTCGACATCAGTCCTGTATCCATCCTTTATGCCTCCCTGTGACTTTCCTTCATCCTGTCCCTGTCCATTTCCTCCAGCAGCCTCTCTGCCAGAGATGCCTGGGACTTCTCATCCTCGAGCTTGCTGCGCAGCAGTTTCTCGCTTATGGCGATGGACAGGAGGGCCACCTGATGCCTTGCATCCCGGAGGATCGCCTCCCGTTCAGTTTCGGCATTCGCTTTCGCGGCAGCGATTATTCTCTCTCCCTGTTCTTCGGCGCGGGCACGCGCTTCGGAGATGATCTTCTCCCTTGTCTCCGCGGCGGACCTGAGGATTTCGGCTTTCTGCCTCTCTGCGTCTGCCCGTATACCGTCCATCTCTGCCTGCAGGTTCTCCACTTTCTGCTGTGCCCTGGCTGCCGCTTCGAGAGATGAGTCGATATGCTCCTTGCGTTCGTCCAGAGCCTTCACTATGACAGGGAAGCCGAACTTCGCCAGCAGAATGAAGACGATGAGAAACGCAATGCTCATCCAGATGAGCAGTCCCGGTTCCGGTTGCAACAGTCCCATAGCGCCTGTGTTTTACAGTGCCAGGAAGCAGACGACAACCGCAAACAGAGCCACGCCCTCGATAAGGGCGGCTACAATGATCATATTGGTCCTTATCTTGCCTGTGGCTTCCGGCTGACGGCCTATAGCCTCCATCGCGGATGCTCCGATCTTACCTATTCCCAGGCCTGCACCTATGGCGGCAAGGCCTGCGCCTATAGCGGCTCCTATAGTTCCTAAATCCAACATAGCTTATAATATTTTAATTGTTCAACATATTTTTCTGTCATTGTCTTTCATAGGTCTTTGCAACCTCTTTGCCCTCCTGTGACATCCCTATGAATACAGCTGTAAGCATAGTGAACACATAGGCCTGGAGGAATGCCACCAGAAGCTCGAGGCAGTTCATAAAGATATTGAACAGCACGGACACGGCTGTCATCGATGAGTTTACGACGGCACCCATGCCTGCCGTCACGAATATCACACATACCAGACACAGTATCACGGCGTGCCCGGCCATCATATTCGCAAAGAGTCGGATCATAAGGGCGAACGGCCTCGTGAATATCCCGACAAACTCAATGAGAGGGATGATCGGGACCGGAACCTTCAGCCACACCGGCACATCCGGCCAGAATATGTCTTTCCAGTATTCCCTGCTTCCGGATATGTTGATGACGAGCAGTGCCGCGAAAGCGAGCACGAATGTGACCGCGATATTCCCTGTCACATTGATCCCTCCGGGGAAGAACGGGATCAGTCCCATAAGGTTGTTTACAAGTATGAAGAAGAATACGGTCAGCAGGAACGGAGCGAACTTCCTCCATCCCGGACCGACGCACGGCCTTATTATGTCGTCCACAAGATATCCGACCACTGCCTCTATCATTCCGGTGAATCCCTTCGGCGCGGCATCGGTCGCTTTCCTCTTACGGTACCAGCCGGCTGCACAGAGGATTACGATGACGGTTATGGCGCTGTTCATCAGCAGTCCGGTCGTGGTCTTGGTGACGGATATGTCCAGCGGCCTGGACTGGCTTCCGTCCGGAAGAGTCTCGACTATCTTCCCCTCATATTTCCCTTCCGCAGCTATACTGAACCCTTCGAAGGATGCTCCCCCGGCAAGATGGCGGGATGAGAAGCAGTGCCATCCGGAATTCCCGCTGTGCAGTATTACAGGAAGATAGACTGTGACATTCTTTTCCCCGAATGTCCCGATATGCCACCAGTAGCTGTCGCTCAGATGTTCCATCACTATCTTCTTGACATCCGGTGACTTCTCTTCCTGTGCTGAAGCAGGGGCTGCTGCAAGAAGCGGCAGTATAATACATATCAATATCGATATAAGTCTCATCCTCACTCCTTTTCTTCTGTTTCCTTACTTTTCTGTCCGGAGGACGGTGCGGGAGTCTCGATGCAGGCTTCTATCCTGTCATTGAGGACTCTGACGCAGCCTCTCCTCGCGTGGACGGAGAACTGCTTCCCGCCGGACGAATAGACTATGTCCCCTTCCTCGAGACTTGATATCAGAGGTGCGTGTCCCGGAAGGACTGTGAATCTTCCCGAGGTGCCTGGGAAAGACGCTTCCTCGGCAGATGCAGAGCATATGATGCGGACAGGAGAGACAATCACAAGTTCCATAGCCGTCCCTCCCTATGCTGTATGTGCTCCTGTCGCGGCAAGCATCTGTCTCCCTTTCTGTATGGCCTCGTCTATTGTCCCTACGTTCAGGAATGCCTGCTCCGGCAGGCTGTCGACCTCTCCGTCGAGGATCATCTTGAATCCCCTTATGGTCTCTTCGATAGGCACCATCTGCCCCTTGACTCCGGTGAACTGTTCCGCGACAGAGAACGGCTGTGAAAGGAATCTCTGTACACGGCGCGCCCTGTTGACCGTGAGCCTGTCCTCTTCGGAAAGCTCGTCCATACCGAGGATGGCGATAATGTCCTGCAGCTCCTTGTTCCTCTGCAGAATCTGCTTCACTCTCTGCGCCACCTGGTAATGCTCTTCTCCGACAATGTTCGGATCAAGAATTCTGGATGAGGATTCGAGAGGGTCGACCGCAGGGTAGATACCGAGCTCCGCGATCTTCCTGCTGAGGACTGTAGTCGCATCGAGGTGGGAGAAAGTCGTGGCCGGGGCCGGGTCTGTCAGGTCATCCGCCGGCACATACACGGCCTGCACGGATGTGATCGAACCGTATTTCGTGGATGTGATCCTTTCCTGCATCTGTCCCATTTCCGTTGCAAGAGTAGGCTGGTAGCCGACTGCGGATGGCATACGTCCCAGAAGTGCAGACACCTCCGAGCCGGCCTGCGTGAAACGGAAGATATTGTCGATAAAGAACAGGATGTCCTTGCGTTCTCCGCTCTCCTTCCCGCTGTCGCGGAATGATTCAGCGACAGTCAGCCCGGACAGGGCGACGGAAAGACGCGCTCCCGGCGGTTCGTTCATCTGACCGAAAATAAGGGTCGCCTGGGATTTCTCTACCTCATCATAATCCACTTTCGACAGGTCCCAGTGCCCGGCTTCCATGTTCTTCTTGAACTCATCTCCGTATCGGATCACACCGGACTCGATCATCTCCCTGAGCAGGTCGTTCCCTTCACGTGTCCTTTCCCCGACACCGGCGAAGACGGAGAATCCGTTATGTCCTTTCGCGATATTGTTGATAAGTTCCATAATGAGCACCGTCTTGCCCACTCCTGCTCCTCCGAAAAGACCGATCTTGCCGCCCTTGACATACGGTTCAAGCAGGTCTATGACCTTGATTCCGGTATAGAACACTTCCTGCGATGTGGCAAGCTCTTCAAACTTCGGCGGTTCCCTGTGGATCGGGGCCGCATTTGTCCGGTCGAGCTTCCTCATCCCGTCGATGCTGTCCCCCACTACGTTCATAAGCCTTCCCTTCACCTGGTCTCCCACGGGCATCGATATGGTCTTTCCCTCGGCTATGACCGGGAGATGCCTCTGCAGCCCATCTGTGGAATCCATTGCGATGGCCCTTACCGTATTCTCTCCGATATGCTGCTGGACCTCTATGATCAGCTGTGTCCCATCCGGCCTGCTGATGGTCATCGCCTCGTGTATCCCCGGAAGCATGTTCGCCTCTCCGAGTTCGGGGAAATGGACATCGATGACCGGTCCGATAATCTGTGAAATATATCCTGTCAGTTGCATAGTCATAACGTCATTTATAGCGCAAAGCCGGTGACAGCATGCAAAAACCAGGCCGCCACCGGCAGCCTTTCATTGTATATTTCGGTACTGAAATGTCCTTTCCCGGGACATGGCAGGTCCGTCATTTCGCCTTATGTGAAATTGTGGTTCTCATTGCTTTTCAAGGCAATGAATATGAACAGCATTATGGTGAACGCCAGAAGGGATGACCCTCCATAGCTGACAAAAGGAAGGGGGATGCCGATGACAGGCATCAGCCCGATTGTCATACCTATATTGATGAACAGATGCATAAAAATGCAGCTGGCGACACAGTAGCCGTATATTCTCGTGAACGCCTCCCTGCTGCCTTCCGCCTGGATAATGATCCTGCCTATGAGGAAGACATAAATGAGGATGACGGCCGTGGTCCCCACGAATCCCCATTCCTCTCCGACCGTGCAGAAGATGAAGTCGGTGCTCTGTTCAGGGACAAATCCGTATGTAGTCTGGGTCCCGTGCAGGTATCCTTTCCCGAGCAGCCCGCCCGAGCCGATGGCGATCATGGACTGGTTGACGTTGTAGCCCACACCGGTAGGGTCTTCCTTCATCCCGAGCAATACCTCGATGCGCTGGCGCTGATGGTCCTGCAGTACATTCTCGAATATGAATTCGGTCGAGAATGACAGGACTATGCCGAGCACGAACGCTCCGACAGCGAGGAGGGTGAACATCTTCCGGGTCCTGTATGCCTTGTACAGGATGAACGGGACAGCGAGAGCGCCTGCTGCGAGAAGGACATAGAGCGGTTCTATCTTTTTTATGACCGCTTCGGAATTGTCTGTCAGCGAGCCGAGCCAGTCCAGCAGGAACGGTATTCCGGCAAGTGCGGCGAATGCCGGAAGGTATATCTTCAGCCAGTGTCTGATGGATCCCGTATATGCGGCATCGCACAGAGAGACTATTACGGCAAGCGCCAGTATTGCGGCGTAGGATGATACTGTGAGGGTGATGATGAACAGGGCTATGAACATACCGGCAAGGAAGATAAGCCATCCGGACAGCCCTTCCCTGTAGAGTACGAATATGAACCCTGCATATACCAGGGCGGATCCGGTTTCGCTCTGGGCGATGATTATCAGCATCGGCACAAGGATTATTGCGGCTACGCTGATGAAATCCCTGGCCCTGCCTATCCTGAATCCGAACTGGCTCATTACCGTCGCAAGGAACAGGGATGTCGCTATCTTGGAGAGCTCCGCCGGCTGGAATCTGGCAGGCCCCAGTTCGAACCAGGATCTTGACCCCTTGACCTCTGTCCCGAGAAAGATGACGGCGATGAGCAGGGCTACCGTCCCTATATATATCGGAAGGGAGAGCCCTTCGTATATTCTCGGATTGATCACAAACAGGATAAGTCCCGCACATGCAATGCTGATTATGCTCCAGATGAACTGCTTCCCGCTCCTGCCTGCCGGATCGAAGACAGATGACACCTCTGTCGAATGGATCGATGCATAGATGTTGACAATCCCTATGAAGACAAGGACAATGTAGGAGGCGACCAGCCACCAGTCTATATTTTTCAATATGCCTTTCTCTGTCAGTCTCATTGTCGTTACGGCTTTACCTTGTCCATCAGATTCCCTTCAAGCACCCGCTTCTCCAGATCTTCTCTCTGCGGGGAGATGTCACCGTTGAGGTATCTCTCGACAAGGAGGGATGCTATAGGTGCAGCCCAGCGTGCTCCGAAGGACCCGTGCTCGATGTATGCCGCTACGGCGATCTTCGGATTGTCCTTCGGTGCGAAACAGATGAACACAGAGTTGTCATCCCCTCTTGGGTTCTGCGCCGTCCCTGTCTTCCCGCATATCTCCAGACCTTCCACTGCTGCCACTGTCGCTGTCCCCCCGCTTCCGTATCCGCTGTTGACCGCACGGTACATCCCTTCCACTACATACGGGAAGTAGGAAGTGTCCACCATCGTATACTGCCTTTCCTTGTATTTGCTGTCGATGGTCACGTTCTGGGAATCCTTGATTATGTGAGGTATATAGTAGAACCCCCGGTTGGCGACGGTGGCGCACAGGTTTGCGAGGTGGAGAGGCGTGCAGCCTATCTCTCCCTGGCCGATGGAAAGGGAGATCACCGTGGTGGCCTTCCATCTTCCTTTCCCGTATACCTTGTCATAGTATGCAGCATCCGGGATCGTGCCTCCCAGTTCGGAAGGGAAGTCGCTGCCGAGCTTCCTGCCGAATCCGAAACTTTTGACATATTCGTTCCATCTGTCCATAGCCTCCCCGATGGAGCCGTACCTGTCGTTCTCGAGGATGTTCCTGAGGACATAGCAGTAATATGCATTGCACGACATCATTATTGATTCTTCCAGATCGAGGGGTGACCTGTGGGCATGGCACCCGAGCCTGTTGCGCCCGAAATGGTATCCCATGCTGCACGGATATTCCGTGTCTGGAGTCAGCACGCCCTCCTGCAGGCCGATGAGCCCGTTCACAAGCTTGAATACGGAGCCTGGAGGATATGGTGCCTGGACCGCCCTGTTGAACATAGGCTTGTAGGGGTTGCCCAGGATCTCGTTGTAGTGGTCCCCGAAGTCTGCGAGCACATCCACATCGATGCCGGGGCTGGAGACCAGTGTCAGGATCTCCCCTGTGGAGGGCTCGATCGCCACCAGACTCCCTACCTTGTTCTGCATAAGCTGCTGCCCGTACTGCTGCAGGTCAGAGTCAATGGTCGTGGTGATGTCCTTGCCGGGAACGGCTTCCCTGTCCATGGCTCCATCCCTGTAGCGGGATTCTATCTTGTTGCGTGAATTGCGCAGATATATCGCGTATCCTTTCTCGCCTTTCAGTTCTTTCTCCCTTGCCGCCTCGATGCCTGTCTTGCCGGCATAGTCCCCGCTGCTGTATTCTCCCTTGTGCCTGTCGATATATTTCTGGTCCACTTCGGAGACATAGCCAAGCAGATTTCCTCCGGCGTTGAACGGATATTCCCGGATGCTTCTCGCCTGCCCCCTGAATCCCGGGAACTTGTATGCCACTTCGGCGAATCTGAGGTATGTCTCGGGCGGCAGCTGCTTGAACATTACTACGCTCTGATAGCCTATACGTCTGCGGTTGCGGTGGTATCCGTCCATTTTTTCCCGGATTGCTTCCACGCTCACCTCGAGCACGTCCGCCAGGGCCGTCGTATCGAACGCATCCACTTCTTTCGGCGTCACAAGCAGGTCGTACGTTATCTTGTTGCCGACAAGTATCTTCCCGTTCCTGTCGTGGATGATCCCCCTTGTCGGGTAAATGGTCTGGTAGACCATAGAGTTGTTGGAGGCGTCCTCCTTATAGCTTGTGTCCACGATCTGGATGACAAAAAGCCTTATGATGAGGATCGCGGCGACGGCCCCCAGCCCAATCAGCAGTCTGTTCTGTCGGTCAAGTCTCATCTCGTCAGTCCGCTGATGTGAGGATTTTCACAATGAACAGGGAAAGCAGCCAGCTGCCGGCAAGCGATGCAATGAACCGCGCCGCGTTGAACCAGAACGGCCGCACGCCGGCTCCATCGGCGGTTATGTATATCGCCAGATATATCGCCAGGCATACGGCGAGAGCCCCTCCTATCTTTATGTATCCGTTCTGCCTGAACGAAAAGGTGCCTTTCCTCTCTATGATTTCAGTCCCGAGGAAGAGCCGTATGACAGGGATTCTGCACAGTGCCACAGGGACAAGCGCCAGGGCGTTGAGCCCGAGGACGGCATCGGACAGGGCATCGACTGCCAGCCCGGAGATGAAAGCGATGAACATCGCGGTGATGGTGCCGGCGGACAGAGGCAGGCACAGTATGGCTGCCGGCAGCACAGACAGCGTGACATACATACTCACGTGGAAGTAGTTGCAGACAAGCATCTGGCCTACGACCACGAGAATATACATCATCCCGAAATTCTGTACAGTCTTCATTCCTTTTCCAAAGCTTCTATTTCTTCCTTGTCAATGCTCAGTACGGCGGTGACAAACCTGAGTTTCCTGAAATCTTCAAACAGCCTGACGCTGATTCTGTACGACGATCCGTTCACAAGGCTCTTCTCTCCTGTGATCCCGAGGGGGATGTCAGGGGGGAAGATGGCCGAGAAGCCGCTCGTGAACACAGTGTCGCCTTCTTCCACGGCAATGTGGTGCGGGATTTCATTGAGGATGGCATTGCGGCTTCCTGTCCCATCCCATACGAGGGTGCCGGTCGCCCCGTCCCTGCCGAGTCTTGCGCTTACGGCCATATCGGTGTTGTTGAACGAGATGGCATACGAATAGTGTCTGCTGACAGCTTCCACTATGCCGATGGCGCCCTGCCCGGTTATGATCCCGGACATCTGCTGGATCCCGTCTTCCTCCCCCTTGTCGATTATGAGATAGTTGTGCTGCCTGTTGTTGCTTATCTTCACTATTTCCGCGGGGATGTATCTGAACCTTCCTGCAGTGTCACTGAAGAAGGAACTGTCCGACATCTGTCTGTATTCGATGGAGTGCCTGCGGAGCTCCTGCTGCAGCATATAGTTCTCGTATGCGAGCCTGCGGTTGTCCTTCTCCAGGGAGAAATAGTGCCTGACGGATTCTGTCCCTCCCCAGATGGTCCCCATGAAGCCGTGCAGACCCTTGCTCAGCCACGTGTTCTGCAGAGTGCCGTTGTACCCGAGCATAACCGCAGCGGCTGCTTCAAGGATAATGAAGACAGCCGCGACAGTTATGTAATATATCGTGTTCCCTCTATGAGGCATGTTATTTCATAAGGAATGGGTAATGCGAAGTGCCTTTAAGTGCTATACATGTACCGCGGGCCACTGCACGGAGAGGGTCCTCTGCGACGTGGAACGGGATGTTGACCTTCTCTGACAGCCTCTTGTCGAGACCTCTGAGAAGAGCTCCTCCTCCGGAAAGGAATATCCCTTTCTCGACAATGTCGGCATACAGTTCCGGCGGTGTCTGCTCCAGTACGTGAAGTATCGCCGATTCTACCTTGGCTATGCTCTTGTCGAGGCAGTGCGCCACATCCTGGTATGTTACGGTAGCCTCTATAGGGTGGGCGGTCATAAGGTTCGGTCCGCGCACGATATAAGGCTCAGGCTCCACTTCGAGTTCCGGGAGCACCGCCCCTACGGCGATCTTGATCTTCTCCGCCATTATCTCTCCCACCTTGATGTTGTGCTGCTGGCGCAGGTAGTTCTGGATGTCGCTGGTGAATTCGTCTCCTGCCACGCGGATACTGTTCTGCACCACAATGCCGCCGAGGGAGATCACAGCGATCTCCGTCGTACCGCCTCCGATGTCCACCACCATATTCCCCTGAGGGGCCTCCACATCGAGACCTGCTCCGAGTGCGGCTGCCATAGGCTCGAATATCAGGTAGACATCCCTGCCGCCGGCATGCTCGGTGGAGTCACGTACCGCCCTGATCTCCACTTCCGTGCTGCCGGATGGTATCCCGACAACGATCTTCAGGTTCGGCGAGAAGAGAAAAGACTTGTTGTTGTTCGCCTGCCTGATGAAACCGCGTATCATCATCTCCGCCGCATTGAAGTCCGCTATCACGCCATCCCTCATCGGCCGGATCGTCCTGATGCCCGGGTTCTCTTTTCCGGCCATCATCTTCGCCTTCTGCCCGAGGGCGATAAGCTTGCCGGTATTGTTGTCGATTGCCAGTATGCTCGGCTCGTCAAGTATGATCTTGTCGTTCTGGAAAATGACGGTGTTGGCCGTCCCCAGATCGATCGCAAGTTCCTGTGTCAAAAACGAAAATCCCATCTGAAATACCCTTTTGAAAAATCGGTCGTAAAATTAATCAAAAAACTCCATATAACAGAAAAGCGGCAGGAATTTTTGCGGATAAAAATGGACGACAGCGAGAATTCACGGAAAAATCCGTATTTTTGAAAGTCCGGCAGCTCTATGCCGTGCCGGCAGTGATGATTTTACGCAGATGGAAAGTACAGAAAGACAGAAGTATCTGATTGTCGTGGCTGGAGGCTCCGGCTCCCGGATGGGGGCTTCCGTGCCCAAGCAGTTCCTGGAGCTGGACGGGAAGGCGATACTGCACCGTACTGTCGGGAAGTTTACAGATGCCATCCCCGGTATAAAAGTGATAACCGTGCTCCCGGGGCAGTATATCCAGTCATGGAAAGATTACTGTTCGCTCCGCAGCTTCTTCTGCAGGCAGAGGATAGTGGAGGGCGGCTTCACCCGTTTCCATTCTGTGAAGAACGGGCTGGAGGCTGTGCCGGATGGAGCCCTTGTCGCCATCCATGATGGAGTGCGTCCGCTGATATCGGAAAAAATGATAAGGGAAATGTTCTCTATGGCCGAGGATGTGCCGGCTCTTGTTCCGGTCGTGCCCTGTGTGGACACAATGAAGGTGCTGAGGAAAAATAACGAGACGGGAGAACTGGAGACAGTGTACGGAGCGGATGTGGACCGCAGCGTCCTGTACGCCGCCCAGACTCCGCAGATATTCCGTTCCGAACTCCTCCGGCACGCATATTCCCAGCCGTTCGACACATCATTCACCGATGATGCATCGGTGGCTGCACACGCAGGAATTCCGCTCTCTTATTATATCGGAGAACGGACAAATATCAAGATCACGACCCGGGAGGACCTGCCTCTTGCGAGGGCTCTGCTGTCCTTATTTCCTGGTCTTTGAGCTGGATGAGAAGCTGGTGCTCTGGTATTCCTTCACCCATACCTGTCTCTCTATCGCCTGGTCGAGGGAGATCTGCGTATCGGTGGACTGCACATAAGGGATCTTCTGGATAGTGTTCACGAGGACTTCCATCAGATGGTCGTGGTCGAAGCAGTACACTTTCAGGAGCAGGTTGAACTTGCCGGTGACGAAATGGCATTCCACAATCTCTGAAATCTTCTTGAAAGCATCGATCACTTCCGGGTATTTGTTGGCTTCTGACAGCGATACGCTGATGAATGCGCATACGTTCAGGCCGAGAGCCTGCGGCTTCACAAGCAGCCTTGATCCGGTGATGACTCCGTTGGCTTCAAGTCTCTTCACCCTCTGGTGTATTGCGGCACCCGAGACTCCGCATTCCCTTGCAATCTCAAGGAACGGCATCCTTGCGTTCTTGACAAGGAACGAAAGGATCTTCTGGTCAATCTGGTCGATGTGGTAGGTTTGCATTCAGTTATAATTTATAAGTTGTTCCGGTTGCGAAATTATAACTTAATTTTAAAGATGCAAGACTTTCCGGATAAAAATTATAAATTAAAACGAAAAATGCAGTTTAGAGTATGATTTTTATCTCTTTCTGTACTTTTTCCCGGTCGGTTTTCCGTTAGCGATTATTTCTTTGCATGCTTCCTCGGTCAGTGTGGAGGCATCTGTCCCCTTGGGGATACGGTAATTGCTTCCATTTTGTTTGATGTATGGTCCGTAATTGCCGTCTATGACCTGTATCCCATCTGCAAATTCTGCGATTATTGCGGGTGCAGGCTTGTTCTGACTGGCTTCTATCAGATTGATACAAGTCTCAAGTCCGACGTTGACAGGGTCAGTCCCTTTCGGCAGGGAGATATTCTTGCCGTCATACTTCAGATACGGGCCGAACCGTCCTTTGGTGCATATTATGTCCAGTCCTTTGTACTGCCCGACTGTCCTCGGCAGATCGAACAGTCTGGAAGCCTCCTCGGGGGTGATGCTCTCTATGAGCTGCCCGGGGGCAAGGCTGGCGTATGTCCTGTTCTCCCCCTCTCCTTTCTGCACGTACGGACCGTACTGACCGTATTTCGCCACAAGCGGCAGACCGTCTTTCGGGTCAGGCCCGAGATCGCGGCTGATATGGCTGTATTCCCTGTTGTTCAGGGTCTTCTCGACATTTTCGTGGAATGGATTGTAGAATGCGGATATGATACTGTTCCATTGTTCCTTGCCTTCGGCTATCAGGTCGAATTCCTTTTCTACATCCGCCGTGAATCCGTAGTCCAGTATCGCACCGAAATGCTCCACCAGGAAGTCTGTCACGATCATTCCTATCTCCTGCGGCAGAAGCCTGCGCTTTTCCGCTCCGAATGTCTCTGTCTTCGACACTGACGAGATCCGGCCATCTTTCAGGGAAAGGTTTGTCACACTGATCTTTTCCCCTTCCTTGTCGCCTATCGTTATGTAGCCGCGCCCTTTGGTCAGGGTCGATATTGTCGGTGCGTATGTGGATGGCCTTCCTATCCCGAGCTCCTCCAGCTTCTTGACAAGAGATGCCTCGGAATACCGGGCCGGAGCGGAGGTGAATCTGCACTCTGCGTCGATCTGCCTGTCATACATCAGATCCCCGACTTTCAGATCCGGAAGCAGCACCTCGTCTTCGCTGTCATTTTCATCCGTGCTTTCGATATACAGTTTCAGGAATCCATCGAAAAGTACCTTTGTCGCCTGTACCTCGAATCTCTCCCCGGCCCTGTCTGATGCGACCTTTATGTCTGTGCGGCAGACTTTCGCATCAGCCATCTGGCTTGCGACCGTCCTTTTCCAGATCAGCTCGTAGAGCCTTTTCTCTTCCGGAGTCCCCTCTATGTCTGTGTGCTCGATGAAAGTAGGCCTGATCGCCTCGTGGGCTTCCTGTGCCCCTTTCGCCTTTGTCCTGTACTGTCTCCTTTTATGGTATTCCTTTCCGAAATTCTCGCAGATGTATTTCTCCGCAGCGTTCAGTGCAAGCGAGGAGAGGTTGGTGGAGTCTGTACGCATATAGGTGATGTGCCCTTCTTCGTACAGTTTCTGGGCTATGCTCATTGTCCTGCTCACTGACATACGGAGCCTGCGTGATGCCTCCTGCTGCAGGAGAGATGTGGTGAAAGGCGATGGAGGTGTGCGGGTCCCGTCCTTCTGGTCGATATCGCTTATCGAGAAGACCGCCCCGATGCATTTCTCGAGAAATGCCCTGGCGGAGTCGATGTCCGGGAACCGGGTGTCGAGGACAGCCTTTACCGTGACATTGTCCGCAGTGCCTTCCGGATGGAAGACGGCCTCCACCTTATAATACTGCTCCTTCCTGAATGCCATTATCTCCCGCTCTCTGTCGACGACAAGGCGCAGCGCCACCGACTGTACCCTTCCGGCAGAAAGTTTCGGCTGGATCTTTCTCCACAGCACAGGTGAAAGTTCGAACCCTACAAGCCTGTCCAGGATCCTGCGTGCCTGCTGTGCATCCACAAGGTTCATATCGATGTCCCTCGGGGACTCGATTGCGTTCATTATGGCAGTCTTGGTAATCTCGTGGAATACGATACGGCGGGTGTTCTCTTTCTTGAGTCCGAGAGTGTCGAACAGATGCCAGCTGATAGCCTCCCCTTCACGGTCTTCATCGGATGCGAGCCACACTGTGGCGGCCGCCTTGGCCGCCTTCTTCAGGTCTGCTACAATCTTCTTCTTGTCGTCAGGGACAACGTATTCAGGCTTGAATCCATGTTCGACATCGATGCTCAGGGAATTGTCGTGCAGGTCTCTGATGTGTCCCATGCTTGACTTCACTACAAAATCATTCCCGAGAAATTTCTGGATTGTCCTGGCCTTTGCCGGAGACTCCACAATTACAAGATTACCCTCCATATCTTTGCTTCTTAGAGCCCGTTGGTCGGGATGCAGCCGGCCGGTGTATCCCGTCTATGGGCTGCAAAGTAACGAACAACTATGGCAATTTTCAAAATTTTTGTTTCCGGATATTATGTCGGATCCGGATATTCCCGTCACGGCTGCTGCACCTGTGCCGCCAGCCATTCGGCCATTGCGCGGAGAGCCTTGCCTCTGTGGGAGATAGCGTTCTTCTCCTCTTCGGTGATGTCCGCGAGTGTCCTGTCCGGATATTCGTCCGGGATGAATACCGGGTCGTAGCCGAATCCTCCGTTCCCGGAGCGTGTGCGTGCTATCTTCCCTTCCAGGGCGCCTTCGAAATAATGTTTCTCTCCATCTATTATAAGGGTCACGACGCATCTGAAGCGTGCTTTCCGACCGAAATTCCTGACTGAAAGTCCGGCCTCTCTTGCCATGCTGGCTTCCATTTCCCTTATCTCCATATCCCGGAGAAGCTTGTCGATGTTCCTGTTGAAATCCTTCCCGTCTCCGGCATATCTTGCGGTATGCACTCCCGGTGCGCCTCCGAGGATATCCACCTCCAGCCCCGTGTCATCTGCGAAACAGCTGCAGGCGCATCTGTCCCAGATGTATTCCGCTTTCTGCCGTGAGTTGGTGGACAGAGTGCTGCCTGTCTCCGGAATCTCTTCATTGATTCCCATTTCCGAGGGGGTAACGAGCTCGAATCCCCCGCCAAGGATCTCCCTTGCTTCACGCAGTTTTCCGCCATTGCCCGTTGCAAATACGATTTTCATAAATAACTGCTTTATTTTACTTCAAAAACGCTGCAAATGTATAAATTCTTTTTTGATTGTCAACAATCTGCCGTAAGTGCGGACAGACGGAGGGGACAGGGAGTCCGGACAGTTTTTGAAAGATTTTTGTAGAAATGTCCGGCAGTTTCTTAATTTTGTAATCCGGTTTCTTCGTGCCGTCCGGACCGGGCGGGGAATGAGCCGGGAAATATTGCGACAGGGATATGAAAAGAACAGCTTATATATTATTGTCTGCCGCCACGGCTTTGCTCGTGTCGGCGGCGGCATCGGCCCAGAGCAGAAGTTTCAGGCTGGGGCAGTGGGAGGAGATACATAGTTCCATACTGAAGGAGCTCAACGGCTCGTATGTGGATTCCCTTCCTGTGGACAGGATAATGAGGGCGGGCATAGACGAGATGCTCGGAAGCCTGGACCCGTATACGATGTATGTCCCGGAAGAGGAGAACGAGGATTTCCAGATGATGATCTCGAAGACTTACGGAGGTATAGGGGCGATCATATACAAGAAGAAAGGGGGTAATGTCGTTATCAACGAGCCGTACTATGGCTCCCCTGCATATAAGGCCGGCCTTGTGTGCGGAGACGAGATCATCTCCATAGATGGGTATCCCACGAAGGATCTTGAGACAGCGCAGAGCAGCGACAGGATGAAAGGGAAGCCCGGGACGACGGTGGTGTTCAAGGTGAAGAAGGTGCGTACCGGGGACACTCTCGATGTGCCCGTCGTCAGGGAGAGGATACACCTTCCGGATGTGGAGTATGTCGGGATGCTGGATGACACGACCGGATATATCGTGCAGTCCGGTTTTACGGAGAACGTGTCCAATGACATCAAGAACGCCGTCCTCCGGCTCAGGAAGGAGGGGATGAAAAGGCTGGTGCTCGATCTGAGGGGCAACGGAGGGGGCCTTATGAACGAGGCCATCAATATAGTGTCCCTGTTCGTTCCGAAAGGTTCCCTTGTGGTGACCGCCAGGGGGCTTGACCCGGAGTCCTGCAGGGAATACCGGACTGTCAATGAACCTGTCGACACCCTGCTGCCGCTTATAGTCCTTGTGGATTCAGGTTCGGCGTCTTCATCCGAGATCGTCGCAGGTGCGATCCAGGATCGTGACAGAGGGGTCGTTATGGGGACAAGGACATTCGGGAAGGGGCTTGTGCAGTCGATCCGTCCGGTAGCATATAACGGCCAGCTGAAGGTGACTACAGCCAAATATTATACTCCGAGCGGCCGATGTGTCCAGGCTATCGACTACAGCCATCGCAACGAGGACGGGAGCGTCGGCCATATCCCGGACTCGCTGACCAGGGAGTTCACGACGCTGCACGGCAGGAAAGTCAGGGATGGCGGAGGAATAACTCCGGACATAGAGATAAAGTCCCCTTCATACAGCAGGCTCGTGTATTCGCTTGTGCTTTCCGGAGTGATAGACAATTTTGTGCTTGAGTATGTCCGTCAGCATGACAGCATCCCTCCGGTGGATGAGTTCCATCTGTCGGATGAAGAGTTCGAGGATTTCATTGATTTCGCCAGGACCCAGGAATTCGACTACCGCAGCAGTGCGATGACATTGTTCGACCAGATGAAGAAGGAGCTGGAGAAGGACGGGCTGGCAGAGAGTATGGCCGATGAGATCTCCGCTCTGGAGAAAGGTCTCGAGATGGACAAGGAAAAGTTCATCAGGCTTAAGAAGGACGAGATCATACCTTTCATAGAGGAGGAGATCGCTGTCCGTTACTATTATCAGGAAGCCGGAGTGAGGATCCGCCTGAGGTATGACGACCAGCTGAAGGAGGCCCTTGCAGCAGAGCTGCCCGATTTGACGGGAAAGGAGACTGCGGAAGTGATATTCTTCGGTGACCCGTACGTCCTGCTGGCATCTGATGGCCGGTATTATATGTACGGCACCGGCGGTGTCAGGGATGGCTTCGGCTGCTATGTGTCCGACAATCTGGAAGACTGGCGTTATCTCGGTCCGGTGTACAGGGGGAACACTGAAGAGTCCTGGGCGGAATCGAGTTTCTGGGCACCGGAGGTATATGAGAAGGATGGTCGGTTCTATATGTTCTTCAGTGCGCAGTGGAAGGTCAATCCGACGGATGAACTGGAGAATTTCCGGATAGGTGTCGCTGTCGCGGACTCTCCGGCGGGACCGTTCCGCGAGGTCAGCGATGGCCCTCTGTTCGATCCGGGCTATCCGGTGATAGATGCCAATGTCCTTATGGATGATGACGGAAGATATTATCTGTATTATTCCAGGTGCTGCTACAAGCATCCGGTGGAGAGCGAGATCGCAGACTGGGCGAGACAGAAGGGCCTTTTTGACGAGATCGAGGAGAGCTGGATATACGGGGTGGAGCTCAAGCCGGACTTCTCCGGGATCATAGGAGAACCGGAACTCCTCCTGTGTCCTCCGAAGAAAATGTCTGATGCACAGGCAGAATGGGAAAGCCGTTCAGTCACATCCGGGGCAGTCAACCGTCGCTGGACCGAAGGCTCGTTCATTATCAAGAAAGATGGTCTGTACTATATGATGTATTCTGCCAATTTCTTCGGAGGCCAGGATTACGCTGTCGGTTATGCCGTGTCGGACAGTCCGCTCGGACCGTTCCGCAAGTCTGAGGACAACCCTGTCCTTGAAAAGAACACTCAGGACGGCGGTCTTGTATCCGGAGTGGGGCATAACAGTATCACCTGGTCGAAGGACGGCAGACAGCTGTACTGCGTCTATCACGGACGGACTGCCGCCACCGGCGGAGAGAGGGTCGTGTTCATTGACAGGATGGAGATACGGGATGGCCATCTGATTGTACACGGGCCCGGCTCGGAGCCTTTGAAAGCTGTCAGATAAAAGAAAACAATGTCTTAAAATTTACGGATATGGTCAATGAAAGTCAGATAGAGGAAGTCCTTGACAGACTGTTCTCGGAGATGAAGTTTACGGCAGAGCCTGCCGGCCTGTATGATCCTTTGCGCTATATGATGGCCCTTGGAGGAAAAAGGGTCCGTCCGAGGCTGTGCCTTACGGTCTATTCCCTGTACAAGGATGCATTTACAGAGGAGATCCTGTCACCGGCTGCCGCTCTGGAGGTCTTCCACAGTTTCACTCTTATCCATGATGACATTATGGACAATGCCGAGATGAGGAGAGGGGAGCTGACCGTATGCAGAAAATGGGGAGACAATACCGCGATCCTGTCCGGGGATGTGATGTCCATCGAAAGCTACAGGATGATCGCGAGATCTCCTGTGCCGGTCCTTCCGCAGGTGCTGGACCTTTTCACGACTACGGCTGCCCAGGTATGTGAAGGCCAGCAGTATGACATGGATTTTGAGACACGTGATGAAGTGCCGATGGAGGACTATATGAAGATGATAGGTCTGAAGACGGCTGTATTGATAGCGTGCTCTGCAAAGCTGGGCGCGCTCATAGCAGGAGCGGATGAGAGGGCCTGCGACTATTTCTACCGGTTCGGATATGATCTGGGACTTGCATTCCAGATAACCGATGACTATCTGGATGTCTTCGGGGATCCGGATGTCTTCGGGAAGGCGATAGGAGGGGACATTGTCAACAACAAGAAGAGCTGGCTGCTGACAAGAGCGCTGGAGAAGAGCGGTGAGATGGAGAAGTCGGGTGTCATCGACGCGGCATACGGCAGGACGGCCCTTCTCGATGCGATGTCGATGAATGCGGTCACCGACGCGGAAAAGGAGACGAAGATATCCAGGGTGAAGGCGATATACGAAGAGATAGGTGTGGATGAGGATGCGAAATACGAGATTATCAAGCTCCACGCCAAGGCGATGGATTATGCAGGGATGATAGGACTCGGCAAGATCCGCTATGAGGTGATCCACCGTTATGCAGACAGGCTGCTCGGCAGGAACAGGTAGCCGTCGGCAGAGATTCACAATACAGGTCTGGGAATGGATAATAATACAGAGACAGTTTATGTGACGCGGCCCGAGATAATGGCTCCTGCAGGCAATTTCGAGTGTCTGCAGGCTGCCATCCAGGGCGGGGCGGATTCAGTGTATTTCGGGGTCGAGAGACTTAATATGCGTTCGCATTCTGCGAACAATTTCAGGATGGAGGATCTTCCTGAGATTGTCCGTATATGCTCGGAGGCCGGTGTCAGGACGTATCTTACGCTCAATATAGTGCTGTATGAAGAGGATCTGGAGGATATGCGCAGGACCCTCGATGCCGCAAAGGCTGCAGGCATCACTGCTGTCATCGCTTCCGATATGGCCGCCATATCCTATGCCAGGAGCATCGGTGTCGAGGTGCATATATCGACACAGCTCAGCATATCCAATTCGGAGGCTCTGCGGTTCTATGCTCAGTTTGCAGATGTCATCGTGCTTGCCAGGGAACTCAATCTGCATCAGGTCAAGGAGATCTACGGCATCATAAAAAGGGATGGCATCAAGGGGCCGTCAGGCCGCCCTGTGGAAATAGAAATGTTCGCGCACGGCGCCCTCTGTATGGCTGTTTCGGGAAAATGTTATCTCAGCCTGCACGAATACGGGGCATCCGCCAACAGAGGGTCATGCTACCAGATATGCCGCCGCGGGTATGAAGTGACCGACCTCGAGACCGGCAGCCGGCTTGTGGTGGACAATAAATACATAATGTCTCCGAAGGACCTGTGCACCATAGAGTTCATCGATATGATGCTGGATGCCGGGGTGAAGGTTCTCAAGATAGAGGGGCGGGCGCGTTCCGCTGAATATGTGCGCAAGGTGGTGTCGTGCTACAGGCGTGCAGCTGATGCCGTATGTGACGGTACATTCACTCCCGAGTTTGCCTCAGGGCTCAAGGCCGAGCTGTCAGAGGTGTTCAACAGAGGTTTCTGGGATGGTTATTATCAGGGGGCGAGGCTTGGCGAGTGGAGCGAGGTCTACGGTAGCAAGGCCACGAGGCAGAAGGTCTATTGCGGCAAGGTCACGAACTGGTTCGCGAAGCTCGGCGTGGCGGAAATCCTCATAGAGTCCGCGCCATTGCATAAGGGGGATACTATACTGATCATTGGCCCTTCCACGGGGGTGGTGGAAATGGATGTAGAGGAGATCAGGGTCGACCTGAAGCCGGTGGACAAGGCGGAGAAAGGGGTGTACTGCTCGATACCGTGCCATCTCGCTTCAGCCGGAAGTGAGGAAGGCGTCCACGAAGATGGCCATTCCGGGGCGGAGTCCCGTCCGCAGCCTGTGAAGCTCCGCCGTTCCGACAAGGTCTATATCTGGGAGAAGCGGTAGCCCGGCAGGTCTTCTCTCGGTCTGTTCCCCGCTCCTCTGTCCTTCCGAGCAGGCGATCCTATGTCCTTCCGCCCCTCGGTACTTTGTCCTGCCCGCGGTGCTCTGTCATTCTGAGCGACCAGCGAAGAATCTGGGGCTCGCGAGATATGCACCGGTAATCCTTGATATACGCTCCCAGTGGCATCATCGGGGAGCATATCTCTATGCAAATGTCGAGATATGCGCGGCCGACACTCGATATACGCCTTCATTGGCATCCTTGGGGTGCATATCTCCGGAGATGTTGTAGAGAACCAGATGTTACAAATTATCGTTGTTCGCGGTCCGATGTCCACCGAAGAGTGCAGGTACATTGTTGTTCATTCTGTTCGGAAGCACTCTGTCATTCTGGGCCTCGGTGCTCTGTCATTCTGAGCGTCAGCGAAGAATCTGGTGCAGGAAGCCGTCACCGAGCCCCGAGTGGTACTCCGGATCCTTCGCTGATGCTCAGGATGACAATGGACGCTTAGGATGACAATGGACGTTCAGGATGACAATGCTCTGTCTTCGGATTCTTCACTCCGCCTGGCAGCTGCGTCTATGGAGACAGAGTCCCGGCTGCGTCTATGGTGATAAAAGCGGACTGAAAAGCAGAAAAATCTTTGCTGTATAGGGAAAATGTTTTTACATTTGTGTCTGACAGTAGTGTCAGGCGGGTCTCTGTTTCCGGGACAGGTGGCGCAACTGTCTTAAAATCACGCAGATGTTGAACATAGGAATCGATATAGGCTCCACCACGGCCAAGATGGTGGCGTCTGATGATAAGGGGAATATCTACCATACTGTATATGTGAGGCACGGAGCCAGGATCAGGGAGATCCTTGCCGAATTTTTCGATACCTTGCAGAAGAAAGCAGGTGATACGGAAGTGTCGGTGTGCTTCACGGGCTCTATCGGAATGGGGGTGGCGGAGAAGACGGGGCTGCCGTTTGTCCAGGAAGTCGTGGCGGCGGCGAATGCCATCCGGAAGAACTATCCCGGTGTATCCACGATGATAGACATCGGCGGGGAGGATGCCAAGGTGGTCTTCTTCGGTCCGGGCAATGCGACTGACCTCAGGATGAACGGCAACTGCGCCGGTGGCACCGGGGCTTTCATTGACCAGATGGCCATTATCCTCGATGTCCCTGTGGATGTGCTCGGTGACCTGGCACTCAAGGCAGGACGGGTATATCCTGTGGCCTCGCGGTGCGGGGTGTTCTGCAAGACGGACATCCAGAATCTCATTGCCAGGAATGTCAGCAGGGAAGATATCGCCGCTTCGATTTTCCACGCAGTGACCATCCAGACTGTAGTGACGCTGGCCCACGGCCGTCAGATAGAGCCGCCTGTGCTTTTCTGCGGAGGTCCTCTTACCTTCATCCCTGCTCTCAGGAAATCATTCGCGGACTATCTTTCACTGAAGGAAAATGATATAGTCGTGCCGGAGAATGGAAGCCTTCTCACGGCATCCGGGGCGGCGCTGGAGGCTGCCGGCAAGGCTTCGATGTCTCTGTCGGCTCTGTCGGCAATGATAGATTCAATGCTGGGGGCGGCACGGTCTGTATCCGGAGGGCTGCCTCCGATATTCAGGGACCAGGCGCATTATGACGGCTGGAAGGCCCGTATATCGGCATCCGGTGTGCGGAAGGCGGAACTCGGAGCCGGGGAGAACCGGGTATATCTCGGAATAGATTCGGGTTCCACTACAACGAAGATTGTCCTGCTGGACACTGATGGCAGGATGGTGTTTTCCTGGTACTGTCCCAACGGAGGGAATCCGGTGAATGCCGTCAGCGAGGGTTTCGGCAGGCTTGCGGCTGAATGTGCCGCGAAAGGGGCGGTGCTGGATATCGCTGCGAGCTGCTCCACAGGATACGGAGAGGATCTGATACGTGCTGCGTTCGGACTGGATGCCGGAATAGTGGAGACGATGGCGCATTACAGGGCTGCAAGGAGTATGGACAGTGAAGTCTCGTTCATCCTCGATATAGGCGGGCAGGATATGAAGGCCATATTCGTCAATGACGGTGTCATAGACAGGATAGAGATAAACGAGGCCTGTTCATCAGGATGCGGATCTTTCATTGAGACCTTCGCACGGTCGCTCGGGTATTCGGCATCGGAATTCGCCGGTGCAGCCTGCCGGTCGAAGACTCCGTGCGATCTCGGGACACGCTGCACTGTATTTATGAATTCCAAGGTGAAACAGGTTCTTCGTGAAGGGGCCTGTCTCGAGGATATTGCAGCAGGCCTCTCGTATTCAGTGATAAAGAACTGTCTGTATAAGGTTCTCAAACTCAACAATCCTGCTGCTCTCGGCAGGCATATAGTCGTCCAGGGCGGGACAATGCGCAATGATGCGGTGGTCAAGGCTCTCGAAAACCTGACCGGCTGCAAGGTATCCAGATGCGATGCTCCGGAGCTGATGGGGGCATACGGCTGCGCGCTGTATGCAAAGGAAAAGGCCGGGGAGGGAGAGATTGTGCACTGCGCCCCTGTCAGGCTTGACAGTATGGCATCGAGGGCGAAGTACACGTCATCGACCCTTAACTGCAAGGGCTGTGACAACAGCTGCCTTGTAGTGCGTTACCGATTCGGGGAGGGAGCATATTATTATTCCGGCAACAGGTGCGAAAGGGTATTCTCCAACGGCACTGGAGCACGTACCCCCGGAGCAAATATTTATCCGGAGAAATCCGGACTGCTTTTCAATAGGGCTTGTACTGATGCTGTCATTCCAACTCCTGGCAGAAGACTGCGTATCGGTATTCCCAGGTGCCTCAATATGTATGAAGAGTTCCCGTTCTGGCATACTTTGGTCACCGCTTCCGGTATGGATGCGGTGCTGTCGGATTCCTCCTTGTACAAGGCATACGAGCGGGTCGCCTGTATGGTGATGTCAGACAACATCTGTTTCCCGGCGAAAATAGTGCACAGCCATATAGAGAATCTGTGCTCCAAATCCGTGGACAGGATACTGATGCCTTTTGTCGTATACGAAAGGTCGGGGAAGGAGCAGAACAGCTACAACTGTCCTATAGTGACAGGATATTCGGAGGTCATCCGCAGCGTTCAGTCCGGTGATGTGCCGATAGATTCCCCTGTGGTGACATTCAAGGACAGGGAGCAGATGCACAGACAGTGCATTTCCTATCTTGCAGGGCTCGGGGTTGACCGCCAGACTGCTCTGGCTGCCGTTTCAAAGGCGGAAGAGGCGGAAGCGAGATACGCAGCGGATGTGTCCGGCGCGTGTATGGATGTGCTGGAGGCTGCCAGGAAGAAGGGCCATCTTGTCATTATGCTTCTCGGTCGTCCGTATCATACCGATCCTCTTATACAGCACAAGGTATCCGACATTATCTCCGGAATGGGGGCGGATGTGATTTCTGATGATATAGTCAGAGGAATGGATATCCCGCTCGATGATGTGCATTTCGTGTCACAGTGGGCATATACCAACAGGATTCTCAAAGCCGCCAAGTGGGCTGCGGTGCAGGGAGATGATGTACAGTGTGTCCAGCTTACATCGTTCGGATGCGGCCCGGATGCCTTCCTGACGGATGCAGTGAGGGATATGCTGATGGCTCACGGGAAATCACTGACGTTGCTGAAACTCGATGATATCGACAATGCAGGATCTATGAAGCTGCGTATCAGGTCTCTTGTGGAGAGCCTGGGAATGTCGCGGGACAGACAGCGTAAGGCAGACGGATTCAGAACTGTACCGGTGTTCGGCCATGAGGACAGACACAGGAAGATCCTGGCTCCGTTCTTCACTCCTTTCATTTCCCCGCTGATACCGGCAGTTATGGGACTGGCAGGATATGATGTCGAAAACCTTCCCCTGAGCGATGAGGAATCGTGTGACTGGGGGCTGAAATATGCCAATAACGAAGTGTGCTATCCTGCCACTCTTGTGGTGGGGGACATTATCAAGGCCCTGAAGTCCGGAAAATATGACACTTCTTCTACAGCTGTGGCCATCACCCAGACCGGAGGCCAGTGTCGTGCAAGCAATTACATATCCCTTATAAAGAAGGCGCTTGTCGATGCAGGTTACGCAGATGTGCCGGTGATTTCGGTCTCCGTGGGCAGCGGGATAGAGAATGTACAGCCTGGATTCAGGGTCAACTGGGCGAAAATCCTCATACCTGCTTTCTATGCAGTGCTTTACAGTGACTGTATAGCCAAATTCTATTATCCGTCTGCAGTCAGGGAGACGGTCCCGGGGGCGGCTATACGCCTGAAGGACAGATATCTGGACAAGGCCGCGGCGGTGATAAGGGAGGGGAAGGACATTGCCGGCCGTCTTCTGGATCTTCTCGGAAAGGCAGCAGGGGATTTTGACGAGATATGCAGCGAACGTGAGACAGCCAAGGTCGGAGTAGTAGGCGAGATATATCTCAAGTTCAATCCCTTTGCCCATAGGAACGTTACCGGATGGCTGATGGACAGGGGGATAGAGATAGTCCCTCCGGTGCTGACCGATTTCTTCCTGCAGTATTTCGTCAACCGCAGGACAAAGAAGCAGAGCGGACTTGATCGTAGCCGGGTGCCCGAATTCGTCTTTGACGGATTCTATTCGTTCCTTATGAAGAAAGTCAGGGAGGTCGACCATATCGCATCGGTTTTCAGGTATTACCGTCCTTTCGGAGACATTTTCGAAGAGGCAGGATACGGGAGGGAACTGATATCCCTCAATGCGATTTTCGGGGAGGGCTGGCTCCTTCCGGCAGAAATCGCATCCTATTGCAGGCACGGGGTCAATAATGTGATCTCTCTCCAGCCGTTCGGATGTATCGCGAACCATATAGTGGAAAGGGGTATAGAAAACAAGATAAAGAAGACATACCATGATATCAACCTGCTTTCCATAGATTTCGACAGCGGGGTGAGCGATGTGAACATTGTCAACCGTCTTCTTCTCTTCCTCGACAATATCCGGATGCCGGACCAGTCCTCTCCCTGCCCTTCTGGACACACTCCATTCTGTCCTCCTGACCAGTCCTCCCTTTGTCATCCTGAACGAAGTGAAGGATCTGTCACCCCATCCCCCAATCACTGAAACTGAATGCCTATGACCACCAACGACACAGAAGAAAGAATCATTCGTGAGGCCCGCCGCCTGTTCATCGAGCGCGGATTTGAGAACACGAGTATGAGCGACATCGCCCAGGCCGCCGGTATCAACCGCCCTGCCCTGCATTATTATTTCAGGACGAAGGAGAAGATGTTCTCGGCAGTGTTCTCCGATATCATCGCATCCGTGGTCCCGAAAATAGAATACATCCTGACCAAGGACAGACCGATAGGGGAAAGGATAGGGGAGATAGTGGATGAATATCTGGAGACATTCAAGGAATATCCGTATCTGCCTGCCTTTATTCTCGGAGAGGCCAACCGGGACATATCGCATCTGGAGGTTACAGTCAAGGATATGGGGATGCCCGAGTATTTTGTCCGGATACGCGAGAGCCTCCAGGCCGAAATGGCGGCGGGAAGGCTCAGGACTGTGCCGATCTATGATGTCCTGTTCGCTTTCTACGGACTTATGCTGTTTCCGGTGCTCTCACGCAATATGGTCAATGCTGTATTTGTCACGGAAGACCTCAGCTACAGCGACATCCTCTCCCAGTGGAAACCCTATATCGTCAGTCAGATGGAGCACCTTCTCCTGCCGTGACGCATATCCGTGTCTATTCTCTGTCAGTCAGGACTTTTATCGTATAACAAGGTGCTGATGGCGGATTCAAGGCCATTGAAATCCGGAAGCGGATTGTCGCTGTAGATATATCTTATTGTCCCTCCGCTGTCCGATAAGTAGATGCGCGGGACGGCGAATGTGGCGAACAGGTTGTAGATCCGGCGGTCATCCTGGGCCGAGTAAGGTATGGTATATCCGTTTGCAGACCAGTATTCCGCTACCGGTCCGGCCCCTTCCTCGCGGCTTATGCAGACGAATCTGGCAGTCCCGTTCCCGTATCTGTCATAGAGTTCCTGGATCAGCGGCAGGGTCTTCCGGCAGTCCGGGCATCCCGTGTGGAAGAATACGATGCAGGATATGTCTCCGAGCAGGTCCGCCGTCGATACCGTGGAACCATCATTCATTGTCACGGAAAATTCCGGAAGCCTCTCCCCGATCTCAAGGTCAGCCCCCTGCGGTATCCTGTCCTTGATGCACGAAGCCAGGCAGAATATGGTCAGGAGGGCATATACTGTCCACCGTATCCATCGCGGGATGTCTTTTGAAACCCTTGACATATATGATTTATCCTTTGATCCGGTATTATTTCAGCCCGTGTTTCCTGAGGATTTTAAGGACCGGTTTCTCGATTGATTTCGCCCAGTACATATAGCCCCAGTCGGAAGGATGTGTCCCGTCCACAGAGGTGTCCTTGCTCGGATCGGAGGCATTGGTCTGGATGAAATAGACATTGTCGTATTTCTTTACCGCCTCCTCCATCAGGGTAGCGGCCATTTCCTGCTTGGCCTGCTCGAAACTGTCGGATGACTTGCAGAAATTGCGGCTTTCACGGTAGATGGTCTGCATGAATATGAGCGGAATGTCCGGCTTTGCGGCCTGGATCTTCTCGATGAACGGGAAGAGCCTTTCCTTGATCATCTGGGCGGATGGGTTCGAGAATGCATCGAAAATCATTGCATCTACATCCGCTGCTATCAGAACATCGGCAAAATACGGCTGCAGCTTGCAGTTGCCGCTGCATCCGAGGCTCAGCAGCTGTATTCCGGTATTTCGCATGAACTGCATAGGATAGCTCATCCCTGCACGGCTGACGCTGATCCCCTGAGTGAAGCTTGAACCGAAGATGGCCACCCTGTGCCTGAACGGGGACTCGAGAGCCTCGATCGTGGCCCCTTCCTCCACTCCGATCTGGACGGAATATTCTTCACTGTAGATCGGAAGATAGAGCATGCATTCCTTTTCGGAGCGGTCCATATCCTTGATGAGGACACAGTTGCCACGGTTTCTCCCGTCAGCCTTGGATGCGGCGTACACCCATTTCCCGTCGGCATCCTTTATGTAAAGGTCATAACCGCGCAATGCGATTCCCATAGTGTTCTCCCCGTGGTTCATATATCCGAATTCGGACTTGACCGAAATAGTGGAGGAGTTGGTCCTGAAAAGGACGGCCAGTCCCGCGGAGCAGCGCACCTGGTCGTTCTCCCCTTTGGTGAATCCCTTGAACCGGCATGTGTCCACCCTGTGGTAGGGGTTCGGGGTGTCCATCAGCTTTCCGATAAGGTTGAGCTCCGTTGCCTCTGTAAAGGAATATTGTACATTTTTCGGAGTCTGGGCCGTGGCGGCGAAGGCCAGTGCGGCAAGGATAGTGGCAGTCAGCAGTCTTTTCATATCTCGAAATTTAATCAGGGAATTGTCTCCCGGTCTGTACTGCCTGCAAATATAATCACTTTTACCGGCAGAATATGCCGCAGCCAGCGTTAATAATAAAAATTGTCTTACCTTTGGCCCCGGATTGGTCTAAGACAGGTATAAACAGACAGAAATGAGCCTATATTCATTCTACAGGATCAGCAAGCCTTCACAGGACAAGGTGCCGCAGGAACATGCGCAGTCAAGATATAAGGTGCTGAGGAACCAGACTTTCTGGGCTACGGTCATCGCATACAGTCTCTATTACGTATGCCGTATGAGCCTGAGCGTGGTCAAGCAGCCGATAATCGACAGCGGAGCCCTGACCCCGGGGCAGCTCGGGCTGATAGGGTCGGCGTTCCTGTTTGTCTATGCCGCCGGCAAGTTCACCAACGGATTCATTGCAGACTACTGCAATATCCGTCGTTTCATGGCTACCGGGCTGCTGGTGTCCTCTTTCATCAATCTCATAATGGGGGTGACCGGCCTGCTCGAGGGGACTGTGGGTATAGTGTCGGTGCTGCTGTTCGTCATCTTCGCTGCAGTATGGGGGATCAACGGCTGGGCACAGTCAATGGGGTCTCCGCCAGGTGTCATACAGCTTTCCAGATGGTTCCCCCTTTCCAAGAGAGGGACCTATTACAGCATTTTCAGCTCCACTCCTTATATCGGGGAGTTCCTCGCCTTTATCATTGTCGGGGCGGTCGTAGGTGTCATGGGCTGGCAGTACGGGTTCATATTTGCCGCCATAGCAGGTCTGGCCGGCTCTGCGGTCATTCTGTTCTTTGTGTCGGACACCCCGGAAAGCAGGGGGCTGCCTTCGATACAGGAACTTTCCGGAGAGAAGCCTCAGGAAGCGGATGCGATGCCTACGGCGAAACTCCAGAAGATGGTGCTGTCCCATCCGGGTATATGGATCATAGCCGCGTCAAGCGCGTTCGTATATATAACGAAATATGCAATCGCCGGCTGGGGAGTGCTCTTTCTCCAGAAAGTGAAGGATTTCTCCCTTGAGAACGCCACGCAGATCATCGCCTTTTCGGCGGCGTTCGGAATTGTCGGCACAGTTCTGGCCGGCTGGCTTTCCGACACCGTCTTCAAGGGGGACAGGATCCGTCCGGCCATCCTCTCCGGAGTGATGGGTTTCGTCTCGCTCGGATTTTTCCTGTTCACAGGCGGATCCTATATCGTCAATATCGTCTATGTATCGCTTTTCAGCCTGTTCATAGGCATATTGTATTGTATTGTCGCCGGGCTTATGGCAGTGGATATCGTGCCTCGCAAGGCGACCGGTGCGGCGCTCGGGGTGGTCGGCATATCGAGCTATATCGCGGCCGGACTTCAGGACATTACCAGCGGATATCTGATAGAAGGGTTCGCTGTGGCTCCGGAGGTGACTGAAGGGATGACGGAGACGGAGATACTGGCGGCCACCGCCTATGATTTCGGGCCTGTGTCCATCTTCTGGCTGTTCGCGGCCCTGGTGGCTTTCCTGCTACCTGTCCTTATGTGGAAGAAGATGCAGGGAAGAAAAGCCGTGTCAAGATAGACCCTCTATACCCGGCCGTAATGCTCGTTCAGCCATCTTAATGTGCTGTTGAACCCGGTGCAGCTGCACAGCTCCTCGATGGATATATGCATTCTGTAGCACCAGCGGTGCTCCGGATCTGAAGGTACATTGATCCTCTCCCTGTCCGGATCGGTGCATCGGATCCTCCCATCCATAGACAGCCAGTCCTGAAGAGGAAGTATGGCAAGCATTGATGGAGATGATATGTGCATCTCGATAATCTTCCTGCATACCGGCGGTTCGCAGACATCAGGGGCTGTCCCCGGATAGCCGAGCACTTCGTTATAATATTTCTGCGTGAGCTTCCGGTCTTCTTTCCACCATGCCCTCAGCGGGCTCATATCGTGCGTGGATGTGGTGCATACCGACAGTCGTGGATAACTTGAAGTGTCACCGAATGTCTGACCGAAAGCCTTCGGCATTCTCTGCACCTCGAGAGACAGTATCTGCAGCTCCTCCATCGTTTCAGGGACGCAGGCCGGTATCATCCCGAGATCCTCTCCGCAGGCTGTCATTCTTGTCGATGCAAGGAGCTCCGGGAGTTTCTTCAGCGCGGCAGACTTCCAGAATCCGTTGTGCCTGTGATAGAAGAAATCTTCATACAGGTCATCGTACTTTTTCTTCATCCCGCTGTCAAGCGCCTTGTATGCCCCGGTCAGATATGCGGAGATGCGCGGATGCCAGAATCCATGTCTGCGAGGATCCTCTACGAAAAGGACATTGTCGGATCCTTTCCTCGGTCTGCGGGGGCTGAAGCCTGCAGCTTTCAGTTCTTCCGTGCTGTATGGCAGGGCGGGGCTGAAATGTCCGAGGGTGCCGGGACTCCCGGCCGGTATCTCCCATATCCTGAAGAATCCGAGTATGTGGTCTATCCTGAACGCATCGAAATATTCCGACATCTTCTTCAGCCTGGCTTTCCACCATTTGAATCCATCCTCTTCCATCCTGTCCCAGTTGTATGTCGGGAATCCCCAGTTCTGCCCATCCGCTGAAAAGGCGTCAGGAGGGGCGCCGGTACAGGAATCCAGATTGAAAAGTTCCGGATGCAGCCATGCATCCACACTGGTGCGGCTGATCCCTATCGGAATATCGCCTTTCAGTATCACGCCTTTCGAACGGGCATACCGGCTGGCCTCGCAGAGCTGCCTGTTCAGATGGAACTGCACAAAACAGTGGAAGTCGACGGCTTCTTTCTCTTTGTGTATGAATTCCTCCGCCATCCGGCTGCTGTAGACCGAATATTCTCCCCACTGCGAGAAATCGCTCGTGCCGTGCATATCCCTGAGTACGCAGTAGACTGCATACGGTATCAGCCAGTCCCTGTTGCCGGAGATGAAGTCCGTATATTCATCCAGTGCCTCTGTCTCGCTGAAAGTCTCGGCAAAAGCCTGTCTGAGAAGCCTCTCCTTTTCCCGGACGACCCTTTCGTAGTCCACTTCGGCCAGGGAGTTCAGCTCCTGCTGCATCTTCCTGTATTCATTGTCCGCCGCAACTCCGGCTGCCGGAAGGTTTATATAGATGGGGTGAAGTGCAAAGGAGGAGTTGGCATTGTAGGGGTATGAATCTCTCCAGGTCCGGGTCATTGTCGTGTCGTTGACCGGAAGTATCTGGATGACACTCTGTCCGGTCGAGGCGGCCCAGTCGGCCAGTTTCTTCAGGTCCAGGAATTCTCCCGTCCCGAAATCGTCTCCGCTCCGTAGAGAGAAGACCGGGATGGCTGTCCCCGACTTCCTTCCGGTGCCTTCCCTGAAGATCCGGCATCTTTCAGGCAGTCTTTGCGGCACATCCTGCCACCAGTCAATGATGTCGAGGACTGTCCCGCTGTAATTGCTGGAGCCTTTGCCGTCACAGAGCATATCGAGATGATGGCTGCCCCATTCCCTCCGGATGAGGAGCCCATCTTTCACCACTTCGTAATGGTATTCTCCGACAGCCCATTCCGACGTGTCGACGCTTGCCGTCCATTTCCCTCCATCCGAATACTCCATCGGGTAGCAGAATCTTCCCGACCGGAGCTTCAGCTCCTCTCCCCAGACTGTCCTGTATTCTATGGTAACATTCAGTATCATTGTCTGATTCTATAATTCAATCCAGCGTATGTCCCTGTCCCGCCTCCAGTATGACATCTGTTTTCGGGCATAATGCCTCGTATTGCGCTGTATCAGCTCCACTGCCCGTTCCAGGGTGGTCACAGGCCCGTCCGCACTCCGGTCTCCCTCTGCATCATACCTGCCGTCAATGTAGTCAAGCCACGCGAAGATCTCCTTGTACCCGACAGTCTGGAGCGCAGCCAGATTCCTGTATGGCAGAAGGGAGCGCACCTCTTCGACCAGTCCATCATCCACCATCTGCAGTACGCGTCTGTCGATTCTCGCATACAGCTCCTCCCGCGGTCTGGCTATGCCGATCTTCTCTATGCGGAATTCCCTCTTTTTCTGCGGCGAGGTCTTGAATGATGAGAACGGCCTCCCTGTCATCAGACAGACTTCGAGTGCGCGTACCACTCTCTGCCCGTTCGCGATGTCGATAGTGGCATAGCTTTCCGGGTCCAGCCGCTTCAGCTCCAGCCTCAGGGACTCCACCCCTTCCTCCTTCAGCCTCTGCGACAGTGCGGCCCGCAGTTCCTGGTCCGCTTCCGGAAAATCATCCAGCCCCTTGCACAATGCATCTATGTAGAATCCTGAGCCTCCGGCCATTACGAGCGTTTCACGCCCTTCGGCAAAGAGCCTGCGGATCAGCGCCAGAGCCTCGACCTCGTATTTCCCCGCCGTGTATGGGCTGTGTATGGAATGCGAATGGATGAAATAGTGCCTGACGGCAGCGAGCTGTTCAGCCGAAGGAACAGCGGTGCCGATGCTCATTTCCCTGTAGATCTGCCTTGAATCGCATGATATCACGGGTGACCCGTATTTCAGGGCCTCCTCGATGCTGTAGTCCGTCTTCCCTGCAGCAGTCGGGCCGAGAATGATCAGAAGCCTTTTCACAGGCTATTCTTCCCCTTCGTTCTCATCATAGACTTCTTTCCCGTCTTCATCATCATCTTCGTCCTCGCCCGCCTGGTCGTCATCATCGTCCCAGTCATCATCGCTCTCTGCCATAGGGGCTCTCTTCTTGTCATCCGGAAGGTCTTCGAATGCGACGTATCCGTTTTCAAATTCTACGGGATCCGGCCCCTTGGTCTCGACCAGTATAGGATAGACCACGCCCGGACGCGGTTCCGCCTCCCCTTCGTATGAGACAATGACGCTCTTGGCGTTGGTGGTGTCGTAGAAATAGGTGAAAGATATCTCTCCCTTCTTGAGAGTCTGCTCGAGAGTGACTGAATCGATAGTGCCTGCACCGAGGTCGAAGATCCCGTACCTCGAAGTTACGTTGCCATCTTTGTCGAATGCCTTGAACAGCACCATCTGGTCCTGTGGAAAGCTCATATCCGCCCTCATCTGTTTGGAGAAAGTATAGAGAGATGAACTGGCCTTGATTTCATAGACCCTTGCGAAACCTTTGATCCCCGGAAGGGAAACCCGATATCTTAAAATCATATTCAGAATAGAATTACCGATTAAGCCTTGCCATCCGGACCCGTTCCGGTCAGGAGCGAGCGGGTTCTGTCCGCTGTCTCCATTGGCAGCCCAAAGGTACAAAATATTTTTGTGCGGTTGCAGAATAATATAAAAAATACTAAATTTGAAGTCTGTATGGAAGGGGTTCACGGACAGATAAAGGATTCTTTCAGGAGCATATCCTCTCCTGCACGTGGACTTTTCAAGGATAACGGCAGCAGGTTCATTGCCTGTGCCTATCCGGTCGAGACGGAGGCTGAAGTCAAGGAGATCGTTGATTCATTGAAGAAAGAGTATCACGATGCCAGACACCATTGCTATGCCTATCGTCTCGGATATCTCGGAGACCGTTTCCGGGCGAACGATGATGGCGAACCGTCCGGATCCGCGGGGCGTCCTATTCTGGGACAGATAGATTCATATGGCCTGAGCGACATTCTTATAGTTGTGGTAAGGTATTTCGGCGGCATAAAGCTGGGGATACCCGGACTTATCCGTGCCTACAGGACCTCGTCGGCCGATGCGATAGCCAATTCTGAAGTGGTGGAGAAGATAGCGGTGAGACGTTTCCGCCTGTCTTTCGGGTATATGGATATGAACGCGGTGATGAAGCTGGTCAAGGATTTCGGGCTTTCCCCCACGGCCCAGGATTTCGGGATGGAGTGCCGCCTGGATGTGGCGGTGAGACTCTCTCTTGCCGAAGATTTCCTCGAGAGGATATCCAAGGCCGGCGGCTGCAGCGCGGATGAAATCGGCTGATGGATGCCTGACAGATGAAATTGGAGTGATAAAATATTGACGGATAATATGAGTAAAAGTCTTATTTCAATCCAGGATTTTTCAAAGGAAGAGATCCTGCACGTGCTGGAGGTGGCAAAGGAATTCGAGAAGAACCGTTCCCAGAAGATACTTGAGGGCAAGGTGGTAGGAAGTCTTTTCTTCGAGCCATCCACAAGGACGAGACTCAGTTTCGAGACCGCAGTAAACCGTCTCGGGGCCAGGGTGATCGGCTTTTCGGATGCTACCAACACCAGCGTAAGCAAGGGAGAGACGCTGAAAGACACTATCAAGATGGTGTCCAACTATGTGGACCTGATAGTGATGCGGCATCCCCTCGAAGGCAGTTCGCGCTATGCTTCGGAAGTGGCTTCAGTGCCTGTGGTCAATGCAGGCGACGGGGCGAACCAGCATCCGTCCCAGACGCTTCTGGACCTGTATACGATAATGCAGACGCAGGGGCGGCTCGATGGTCTGACCATCAATATGGTAGGTGACCTTAAATACGGGCGCACGACCCACTCTCTCCTGCAGGCGATGTCGCATTTCAACCCGACATTCATATTCACTGCCCCTGATGAACTGAGAATGCCTCTCGAATACAAGACTTTCCTGGATGGCATCGGCATACGGTACAAGGAGACCGCATCTCTTGATGAATATCTCAATGACTGTGATATACTGTATATGACCCGCGTCCAGCAGGAGCGGTTCAATGATCCGATGGAATACGAGAAGGTCAAGGATGTGTATCGCCTTACGGCATCGATGCTCGGAGGGGTCAAGCCCAATATGAAGATTCTCCATCCTCTTCCTCGTGTCAACGAGATCGACCAGGATGTGGACGACACTCCTTATGCATATTACTTCAAGCAGGCGGAGAACGGCCTCTATGTCAGGATGGCGATCATCTCATATCTCCTCGGCTACAGGTAGTCCTGTCTTCCGAGCCTCCTCTCACTGTCATTCCGAGCCTCTTCTCACTGTCATTCCGAGCCTCTTCTCACTGTCATTCTGAGCCTCTTCTCACTGTCATTCTGAGCGAAGCGAAGAATCTGTTAAACAAAGACCCAAAAGAACAACGACAAAACATCCGGAAAATGGAAACAAACGATAAACAGCTGATAGTAAGCGCACTTGAAAACGGCACAGTGCTGGATCACATTCCTGCCGACCAGGTATACAAGGCTCTCGATATCCTGGATCTGAAAAGGGGCGAGCAGCAGATAACCATAGGGATAAACCTCAAAAGCAAGCAGTTCGGCCGGAAAGGCATTATCAAGATAGCGGACAGGTTCTTTGAAGATGAAGACCTCAACAAGCTTGCCCTGATAGCGCCGAAGGCCACAGTCAACATTATCCGCAATTTCAAGGTGGTGGAGAAGAAGAAACTGGAGATGCCGGCCGTTGTCGAGGGCATAGCCAAATGTATGAACCCGAAATGCATAACCAACCACCAGCCGGTACGCACGAGGTTCACCACCATAGACAATGGCGACAGCATCTCGCTCCTCTGCCATTACTGCGAGAAGATTACTGATACCAAAGGTATTTTCTGATAAAAATTAAGCATATTTTGTATAAAATATAAAATTTAT
>JADIMI010000069.1 GCA_017694845.1 Candidatus Cryptobacteroides intestinavium | reverse complement strand
TGATGTTGTACGACGTACCTGGCGAATGGAACGGTAAGGTCATAGCGGAGACCTTTCTCGCATACTTTCAACGACAGAGCCTTGCTGTTGTACTGGTCCTCTCCATCGAGACGGTACGACTGGAAATCAATTCCGGAGAATGCATCTCCGGAATTGAGTATCCTGAACAGGAGCTTGTCTCCCTCATCTCCGTATTTGCCGAGAAGGGTACCGAGATTCTCCATCGCCGGAGTCTCTATCGGTGCATATCCGTAGCACTTGAAGACGCTCCTTATCGTATCGAAGATATAGTTGCGTCCTGCCATTTCGGCTGTGTCGACCTTGGCAGGATAGAGGCGAAATTCTCTGACAGAGAACGTGTGGCGGAAGGCTGGTCGAGACATTTCCGCAAAAGGATAAGGACTATCACCGTGATATCGGGTACCCTCAGGCCGGTGCGCTGGGATCTGGCAGTGGCTTTTGCCCGTACGGTCCAGAACATCGTCCGTCCGCCGTATGCCTGGAACAAGCCGGCAATGTTCAATCTCAGTCCTGTAGTCAGGATTCCGGAACGTTTCGAAGGTCTTTTCTGATGCGGATGAAACCATACAGGACTATGATGCGTCTGCCATGGCTTCTGTTTGTGTTCATGCTGACGGCATTGGAGATGGCGGCGGATGACGGTGCCCCTATTTTCGTGAACATAAACGTGTCCGACGGTCTGCCGCACAATACCGTACAGAAGATTTTCCAGGATTCTGACGGGTTCATCTGGTTCGCCACCAAAGACGGTCTGCGCCGCCATGATGGCCGGACCTGTCTGTCCTATCGGGAGTCGTTAAGCCACAAGTCCATATCCAACAGTAAAATCAGGTGTGTCATCGAGGATGGCATGAAGCGTATCTGGGCCGGGACCGACAATGGACTGAACATGATCGACCCTGTGGATGGAAGCATAGAGTCTTTCTTCTCGTCTTCAGAGCCTCTTCTGAAGACGGACAAGATAAATGACCTGTATTTCGATGGCAGGACTGGCCTGCTGTGGGTGGCTACCGACAGGGGAATCTCCATCTTTGATGTGCTCTCCTTCCGGTTTGTCGAACTGGAGTCCTGTCCGGCTTTCGGCTCGGAGACAAATGTCATTTACGGCGCGGACGACATCTATATCGGTACATCACACGGTCTGTACAGATGTGACTGCCATGCCTGTGGACCTGAAAGCCTTGGGGGCGTGCTGGACTTTGCGGTCTTCTCGATTCTGGAAGACAGTGCCGGGAATGTCTGGTTCGGGAATGACCGTACCGGGTTCGGGAAGGTGACGGCAGATGACGGAGTCGAATTCCTGTACTGTGGCCGGCCGCAGGATGATGACGGTTCCGATGTATATTCAATCATAGAGAAAGATGACATCCTGTGGCTTGTGACCAAGAGGAACGGTATCTTCCTGTATGATATGTCATCAGGCAGGTCAAAGGGCGGATTCCAGCCTGACCCGGGCACCAGGACGATGCTTACCTGCGGCTATATTGATATTGACGGGAACATCTGGATCGTATTACGAGGGGGTCTTCCTCTGGTCTCCCTATATGAACCATTTTTACAGGGAGGACATTACAGGCGCCGGAGGTGAAGATACGGGGATCATAGGCCCGATTGTCAAGGATGGTGACAGACTGTGGTTCGGCAGTGATGAGTTTGGGATTGTCTCATACAATCCGGAAGACGGCACTCAGGCTTATTACAGTCTTGGCTCGGGAGGAGGGCCTTTGGCGGAATGCAAGCCGATGCTGGTCGACAATGGAATCCTGTGGATAGGTACCGAGTCTCACGGGGTCAGGCTTGTCGATACCTATATCTATCAGGGAGAGGAACTCGGCTATTGGGGTGTGCAGGATAACGGCGATGAATATGTCCGGACTCCCGTGATGTGGGATGAGGCCGGACAGGATGTGGCGCGAGAGGCTCTCGGAGGCAAGATAGACAATGCCATGCTGAAACCGGAGATTTCCGTTGAGTCCCAGGACAGGGATCCCCGTTCCCTGTGAACCATTACAGAAATTTCGCGAGATTGCGTAATGCCTTTCCCGCGCTCGCTGATGGTCAGATGGAACGGCATCCGGTATACTGTGGCACCAATGAGAACTTCCGGCAGATATGCGCATACTACAGGGTCTCCGGAGACCAGAGAATGCTGGTGACGCACAATTTCAGCAGTAAGCCGGTGAGCATCAAGCTGGATGACAATTTGAAGACTCCGGTCGGCCTCTCGGGCAATGCAAAGGTAGCGGAGTCAGGAACCGGATTCACCCTCACTCTCGGTGCCTGGAGTTCGGTCGTTTTCCTTCTGTGACCCTGTCCGGTGTTTCTCGCGTTGTGCTTACGGCCTGAGGCATCTTCTTGATTCTTCTGACATACAGGCAATATCCGGATATAACCAGATATGCCCCTCCTATGCAGGCAATGAAATAGAGAAGTTTCACTATCCAGCCTCCCCACAGTCCCGCATGGAGCAGAAAGGCATATCCCATAAGCTTACGCGAGGCCGGCAGGTCTTCGTATTTCTGCACATCCGTAATATTTCCATCAGGATCGAATCTGTAAGTGTCTGAAGCCCTGGCATGGTGGTGCGCTGTCACCACTGTCGCTGTCTCTTTCTTCAGCGAAACCGAAACCGCTTCAGGCTCCAGGCCTTTTATTCCGGCAATGACCTTCATCCAGATTCCCGGGTCGATGCCGTCAAAGACATATTCAGCGGAAGCGGTATTTTGCGGCTGTCCGGCGACGGGAGTCCTGGGTGTACCTTTCCCGTTGCCGTGCTTGCCGCCATTCATATTCTCTATGCCGAATATGGCGGCAACCCCGTTGCGGTACCAGCTGAAACTCCACATCGGGCCTGTCAATGACATAAGGAGAAGGAACACTGCACAGCACCAGCCGAATGCACGGTGTGAAGTAAACCACCATACAGAGGATGTCTTGCCTCTTCTCACAGACAAGGCCTGTTTCCATTGGCCCACGTTGCGCCATGCTCTGGGAACGGCTATAAATATCCCGCTTATAAGAATGATGGAGAACATTATTGAAGAGATGCCCATTATTGTCCTTCCGACAGTCCGTCCCGTACCTGTCAGCATCAGCCACCGGTGCAGGCTGCGCACGGACGCGAAGAATCTGCCGGCGGGCGCTCCTTTTCCCGTAATCTCGCCTGTGTATGGGTCTATGGTCATATAGACCCCTTTCTGGCCGGAAACGCCAACAGCTACGGTAGACTCGGGGTTTGAATATACTGTAACGGAAGAAATTTTCCTGCCTTCGCCCGAAAGCTCTTCTGCGGCTGCGCAGACAAGGGCATCGAGAGGGAGCGGTTCCTTCACTTCCCGATACCTGTCCGTAAAATAGAATCCTGGTGAAACCGCTCTCTGGATTTCCTGCTGGAAGACCAGAACCGCGCCGGTAAGACACATCACAGCGATGAAAATCCCGGCAGGCAGGGACAGCCAGAGGTGTATGTGTTTCAGAAATTTTCTCATTGATACATCATTTCAGCAAAGCGACACCTTCGATGGATTCGGCATTCACTTCAAGTCCTCTTTTCATAGTCCCGTCAGCATATATGGAATACAATGCAGGCTTCATGCTTGCGGTCTCCATGCCGAATGTCACCCTGTTCTTGTCTTTTTCGATAAGATAAAGAAGGGACACATCGGTTATGTCTTCCGGAGCGCCTGACACCCAGGTCAGAGTCTTGCTTTCATAGTCGAATATGCCGAATCTGGAATGTGTCGCCTTGGCTCCTGTCTCGCCTGGATTTGTGAAGAACTGGAGACAGAATCTGGTGCCTCCGAGGTAATAGCTTCTCCACAGCCTGTATTCTCCTGCTCCTGCCTTGCCGAGATCCACATAATAGTCATCATCTATTGCCACCGGTTTTCCGTTATCCATTCCGGACTTGCTGATGCGCAGGACTGTGCAAGGGGGAAGGGAAGTGTCCCCGTCCCTGTTTGAACGGTTGCCCTGGACGAAAAGGTAGATGTCTCCGTTGTCCACCGGCTCGATGCCTGTCTCTACGCGGGAAGAACTGTTGCCGCTTATCTGTCCGGCAGGTTCGCCCGGATGTTCTTCTGATTTGCGCACAATCAGATTCTGGAATTTCAGATATTCATATTCAGGATCGGACGGATCGAATGTATAGACTCCTATATATGTGTTTCTTGCAAGATTCGTGAAAGTGGTCTTGCCTTCTCTTTCAAGGACAGAAGTATATGACACCAGGACATAGTCTCCGTACCGGCAGATGTCGGAAAACTGGTAATCCTCCCCGATAAGCTTGCCGACTTCGGTTGTGCGGTCTGTATATATGCGCCCGTTGTTGTTCACCACTGCCTGTGTCTCGGAATCCACTACTTTGATCCGCTCGTATATCCCGTCGCTGGAAAGGGATGAGCAGCCAAGCACATATTTTCCTATGACACCTCTGGATTTCACATCTCCCTCAAGGTTGAAGTCGCTCCTTTTTGACAGGGACCCGTCAGGCCCGAGAGCGAATGATGTCGAGTAGGTGTCTGTCCCGTCCGAGCTTTTGGAGGCATAGTTGATATTATAGAGATATGTGTCATTGACAGGTATGAAGTCTCTGTTCCCTGTAAATTCAATACGGCTGTTTATGGCCTGTGTGCCATCTATGCTTCCGGATCCGATATCTTCGACCTGCATAATGAATCCGGTGGATTCGGATGCGTAGCAAACTGCATAGTTCCCGGAACCGGACTCGGCTGTCTCTTGTCCCATCTCTTCGCAGGCAGCGAAAAACGGGACGGCGGCAAGTGCCGCGAGTGTGATTCTTGTTTTCTTCATTGTATCTTTAATTTTTGTGATTTTGTCTGTTGTCCTGT
This sequence comes from Candidatus Cryptobacteroides intestinavium, assembly GCA_017694845.1. GTDB lineage: Bacteria > Bacteroidota > Bacteroidia > Bacteroidales > UBA932 > Cryptobacteroides > Cryptobacteroides intestinavium. The sequence continues at coordinate 3,179 of JADIMI010000069.1, read as the reverse complement.
CATTTGCTGAAGCTGTATGTCAGTTTGACGGCGAAAGAGCGTCCGGGCTTCTGAAGGTTGAAATTGTCGAAAAGTCTCTCGTCCAATATGTTGCGCGCCTCCAGTGCTATGGTGAAGTCATGTCGGTCTCCGAAATTGTAGCTTACCAGGATATCGTGTGTCAGCTGGCTCGGTATGCTCCTCCCGTTATAGCTTGGCCAGTCGAAATAGAATCTGTGTATGTAGTTCAGCATATAGTGGATGTTCAGAAGCGAGCCTCTGATGAAGAGATTGCGTATGTTCACTCCTGCATCTGCATTCCCGTACATATAGGGCTGGTTCGGTACCCTGTCCTTGTATATTGTGCTTTCCACGGTGGTCCCGGGCTTGAAACGCGCCATGTTCCTCATGTCGAAATAGCTGAAATTGCCTCCGATATAGAAAATGTCCCGGAATGAATAGCGGATTTCCGCATCCGCTCCCATGCTGCGCACTTTTCCCTCGTTGGTGGAGGTTGCCGTACCGTTCGTCTGGCTGGTGGTACGCCTGATATAATCCTTTATGTTCCTGTACTGCAGGGTTATGCTGGCATTCAGGGTGTGGTCCCTGGTATCGAGGATGTCGGCGGAAAATCCGAGGTTGCAGTTGTCGCTTGCCTCCGGTTTAAGCGTAGGAGTACCCACTTCGATGCCGTCTCCGGAACCGAAAAGCTCCTTGCTCGATGGCAGACGGTAAGAATGCTCATAAGAGGCTTTCAGCTGCAGATTTCCGGAAATGAACCAAGTGGCTGCAATACCTGCTCCCCAGTAGGAAAGCGTGCTCCTGTAATGCCTGTAGTCTGTCCCACCTTCAGGGTCTATGTATGCTTCAAGATAGTTCAGGTAGTTTTTTACGAAGGCTGAAGCATTGAACTTGCCTTTCATGTCATAGCTGTAGCCCAGCCCGGACACATTTTTCATACTGTTCCTCGGATAGTTGTCCGATTCTTGCGGGTCCGCTTCATCATGTCCTTTTCTTGAAAAGGATGTGAATGTGGAACTGAGCGAAAGCGTATGGTTCTTTGCCGGGTGCAGTGTCAGTCTCAGGTTGGCCGCTCCGTTGCGGTCCCGGTAATGGTACTTCATATAGTCCAGCTCTCCTTTCTGCATCTTGTCTATATGGTCACCGAGCCAGTTGTATGTGCGCGATGCAGTGTCGGCAGAGAAGGATTTGCCGAAATTATAGTTGCCGTTCAGGGATATGTCCATCCCCTCCATTACTTTGAAATGTTTCCTGTAGGCGAGTGTAGGGGTGAGTGTGCCGGCCGTGTTGTATCTCTGGCCGAACACGAAATCCATACTTGATGCATTCTGTACCTGCTGATATTCGTAACCTCCGATGAATCCGACTGTAAGCCTGTCTGCGAAAGGCTTGTCCACGAACCCTATCTTGAATACCGCTGCCTCATTATGGTATTGGCCGTGAAATCGCCGGACTCTCTGCGTACCTTCATTGTATACCTGGGTATGCAGGTCGAGGATGCGGACATCCACCTTGTAATTGTTGTCGGAATAATTCTGGTATGCGTTGAAAGATACATAGAATCCTTTCTTTGAAGTATGTTCGGCATAGATATTAGACTTGTGCGTATTGAAAGAACCGTATGAGTATGATGCCGTGACCCTTGTCCGCCGGCTTTCGTCCGTTATGATGTTTATTGCCCCTCCGAGTGCATCTCCGCCGAGTTCTACAGGCACTACGCCTTTATAGACTTCGATGCGCTTCGCCATACCTGCCGGTATGTTGTTGAGACCGAAGGCGGAGTTCATGCCCTCCATCGGTACTCCGTCGATGAATATCTTGACATGTTTGCCGGAAAAACCGTTCAGAGTCACGTTTACTTCCGAACCCAGCCCTCCTGTCTCGCGGATTCTCACGCCGCTCATCTTGCCGATGACCTGCGAAAGGTCAAGTGTGGAGTTCTTCAGTCTGGCTGTCTCCATTGTCGAAATATTGTAAGGCAGTCTGGCTATCTGCTGCGATTCGCTTCTTTCCCTGACTATGGCTCCGTCAAGGGATTCGCTCGCAGGATCAAGCCTGAAATCATATCTGTAGGACTTCCCTCTTTCTGTCCTTACACCTTTGTATTCCAGAACATCATAGCCCATATAGTTCACCCTCAGGGTGAATGTTCCCGGAGCCGGTATTTCCAGCTCGTATTCTCCTTTCTCTCCTGTTCCTGCGGCAGTGACAAGCTTCTCTTCCTCTGTCCTGACTTCCACGTATGCAAATTCGAGAGGTTTCCCGTTAGACGCATCGCTGACAGTCCCTGTGACGCGGACGCTGCGGCTGTCTTCCGAAACTCCCTGACCGACCGGGATCCATCCGGTTGCCTTGTCTGTATGATAAGGTGTGCCTGCAGCTTCTGGAAAAATAATGAATGCAATGTTCACGAGAATCAGAACCGCTTTGGCGACAATGCGTTGTTTCATCAAAATTGTCTTAAAAATCCCGGCGCAAAGATATTGCCGCTATGGATACGGTTCAATCCCGATAATTTGGTATTTTATGGCGTGATATTCTTCAGAGCCTACCAACTTATAATGGTCCGGCAGGTGACATTGACGGCATAAATACGCCCTTGCAGTGCGCTCTGTGAGGGATATGGAGATAAAAAATAAGGACACCTCGAATGAAGTGTCCTGCTTGGTAGCGGGGGGAGGACTCGAACCTCCGGCCTCCGGGTTATGAGCCCGACGAGCTACCAACTGCTCTACCCCGCGATATTGGACTGCAAAGGTATGAACATTTTTTAAAATACAAAATGTTTTTCGCTTTTTCACTTTTTCAGTTTTTTCTGCCTGTCCCCTGCTGGTGCAGACTGGATGGCGTATTTATCTTTCTGCCTTGTGCGCGGATGAAATGACCATAAAAGTGATGGCCGCCATAGTAAGGACTATCCCGATTATCACATTGGTAGTGACTGGTTCTCCGAATGCGATGGCACCGACAAGGATGGCGGTGACCGGCTCGAACACTCCGAGTACAGATGCCTTGGTGGCCCCGATGAGACGGGTTGCCACTGCAAGGGTGGCGGTGGATACTATTGTAGGGAGGACGGCAAGACCGGTCAGGCTTGCCCAGGCTGAAACGCTGTCAAGTCCGGACAGCAGCGAGTGCCCTTCTGCCAGAGCCATTGCGAAGAATACCGCCGAACCGAC
>JADIMI010000014.1 GCA_017694845.1 Candidatus Cryptobacteroides intestinavium | reverse complement strand
CTTTCGACGAGCGGGGAATAGTAAGTGCAGACCTTTATCGGAAGCTGATGTTTGACAAGCTGGAAGTGAACGAAGGTATGCTGGTGGAGAACATCGTAGCGCAGATGCTTCGTGCGGCAGGACACAAACTTTATTTCTTCAGCAACAGTTCACGGACATCGGCAGATGACCGCATGGAGATTGATTTCCTGATAGCCAAACCCGTAACGACCAGCAGGCATAATATTTCACCCATAGAAGTGAAGTCCGGACAACGCTACACGCTGAATTCATTAAGAAAGTGCATCGCCAAGTATGGCTCCCGGTTATCCACACCCTACGTGCTTCACGACAAGGATGTGAAAACAGAAGATGGCATCGTGTACCTGCCTTTATATATGACACCGTTGCTTTGAATGATGCGGAAAATCCGGCTATCAGCCTGTATGCCGGAACGAATGAGACAAACAATGCAGAATAACACGAAATCGCTCATTTCAAATCAGAATTGCAATGAGCATTCATAGCGGAGACGGCAGACTCAGACCCCGTATACATTTGATGTGACCGGCACTGTATCAGACCAGCGGTCAGCAATATAGTCGAGGGTCGAATACAGCTCCGCAGGATCCGTCAAAGTGACAAGTTTCAGACGGGTCTCCTTGAAATCAGGAAGTCCCTTGAAATAACAGCTGAAGTGGCGGCGCATCTCGAGTATCCCGGCCTTCTCCCCTTTAAGCTCCAGAGAACGCGCAAGATGTCTTTTTGCCAGAGAGACCCTGTCCGGCACACTCATCGGAGGCAGCAGCTCACCTGTGTCCAGATAATGCCTTGTCTCCCGGAATATCCACGGATGCCCGAACGTGGCGCGTCCTATCATTATCCCATCCACCCCGTAACGGTCAAAAGCCTCTTTCGCCTTTTCCGGAGACGTAATGTCCCCGTTGCCTATTATCGGTATATGCATCCTCGGATTATCCTTTACCATACCGATCAGCGTCCAGTCCGCCTGGCCGGTATACATCTGGCTTCTGGTCCTGCCGTGTATTGTAAGCGCCTTGATACCGACGTCCTGGAGCCGCTCCGCAAGCTCGACAATGATCTTTGAATTCTCATCCCAGCCGAGCCTTGTCTTGACAGTGACAGGCAGCTTCACTGCATCGACCACCATCCTTGTGATCTCCACCATCTTGTCCGGCTCACGCATCATCCCGCTCCCGGCCCCCCTGCGGGCTATCTTGTTCACCGGGCAGCCGAAATTTATATCCACGAGATCAGCCCCGTGCCCTCCGGCAATCTCTGCCGCACGCTCAGCCATCCTCGCGGCATCCACCATCGCTTCGGGGATATTGCCGTAGATCTGGATCCCTATAGGGGCTTCATAGCCGTATGTCACCATCTTTGCCAAGGATTTCTTCGCATCCCGTATAAGACCGTCCGAGCTGATGAATTCAGTGTACATCATATCCGCCCCGTATTCCTTGCAGATGAAACGGAAGGATGCATCTGTCACATCCTCCATCGGTGCCAGGAACAGCGGCCTTTCCCTCAACTCTATATTTCCTATCTTCATAATTATAGCGGACTTTTCTCCGTCACTTCTGCAGCACGGACCGTGCATACGGCGGCAAAGGTAATAAAAATGCCCGGACCACCAGAGAAATTATCAGCCGTGGCAGATATTATTACAGGATTTTTCATTACTTTTGTAGAATTGTTTCTTTTCTCCCGCTACCGGGAACACAAAGAGACGGTTTGTAACTACAGCATTTCGTTATATGGCAAAGATTTCTACTATCGGGATTCTCACATCCGGAGGGGATGCTCCGGGAATGAATGCGGCCATCAGGGCCGTGACAAGGGCCGCCATCTTCAACGGGTGGAAGGTCAAAGGCATATACAGAGGATATGAGGGCCTGATCAACAACGAGATAAAGGATTTCACATCCGAAAGCGTAAGCAACACCATCCAGAGAGGAGGCACGGTGCTCAAGACAGCCAGATCGGATGACTTCATGACTGTCGAAGGACGTCAGAAGGCATATGACAATATGAAGGCAAACAATATCGATGCTCTCATTGTCATAGGAGGCAACGGTTCGCTTGCCGGAGCCCAGATTTTCGCGCAGGAGCATGATGTCCCTTGTATCGGACTGCCTGGAACCATCGACAACGACCTCTACGGCACGGACTCCACCATAGGATATGACACCGCACTCAACACCATTGTAGAATGCGTGGACAAGATCCGTGACACTGCCACATCCCACGACCGGATCTTCTTTGTAGAGGTAATGGGACGCGATGCGGGCTTCCTCGCACAGAACAGTGCAATCGCCGCCGGAGCGGAGGCGGCCATCATACCGGAGGACCAGACGGATGTCGACCAGCTCGGACAGTTCATCAGCAGAGGATTCCGCAAGAGCAAGAACAGCAGTATCGTGATCGTCTCCGAAAGCAAGAAGGATGGAGGGGCGATGTACTACGCCAACCGTGTCCGCAACGAATATCCGCAGTACGATGTACGTGTCACCATTCTCGGCCATCTCCAGAGAGGAGGCAAGCCGAGCGCAGTGGACAGGATCCTGGCCAGCAGGCTCGGAGTGGCAGCCATCGAAGCCCTGAACGAGGGTCAGCGCAACGTGATGATCGGAATATCCAACGACAGGATAGTATATGTCCCGTTCAGCAAGGCCATCAAGATAGACAAGCCTATCGACAAGGAACTGATCAACGTGCTTAACGTCCTTTCAATATAACAATCGCCCCGGCTCCGAGGACAGTCCCTGACCGCTGACAGCTATGATTGACAGCATTATACTCGCTCCATACTACTGGACTCTCCGTCTGCGCCACCTTCTGTATGACAAAGGTGTGAAAAAGGTGCACAGGAGTCCTGTCCCTGCCATCAGCATAGGCAATGTCACTGTAGGCGGCACAGGCAAGACCCCCGTCACGGAAATGCTCATCAGACGGCTGAAAGCCCATCCGTCCTGGTCCGGCAGAAACATTGCCGTGCTCTCCAGAGGATATGGCAGGAAGACGAAGGGATTCCTTGAAGTGAATGCGGACGGGTCGGCTGTACAGTACGGAGACGAACCGCTGCAGATCAAGAGGAAATTTCCGGATGTCACAGTCTCTGTCGACAAAGACAGGGTGGAAGGATGCAATATACTTTCCGGCTGCAGCGAGGCCGGAGGGACACGGATGTCAGGGCAGGATGCGGATCTGATAATACTGGATGATGCCTTCCAGTACAGGAGGCTCAAGGCGGATGTAGACATAGTGCTTATGGACTACGGAAGGCCTGTCTACAAAGACCATCTCCTTCCTCTGGGCCGTCTGAGGGATCTTCCACGGAGAATCAGGAAGGCGGATATCGTCATAGTGACCAAATGCCCGGCCTACCTGGATGAGTGGAGACAGGGAATGATCACAGAGAACCTGGGATTCAATGGGGATCTGTTCTTTACAAAGACGAGCTACGAGCCTCTCGCTCCGGTATTCGCCGAGGGAGACCAGAGATATGTACATTCACAGAGACTGATCCTGTTCAGCGGCATTGCCAATGACACTCCGATGTACAGATATCTGGGTGACACATACAGGATTGTCAGGCATCTGAAGTTCGGCGACCATCACAGATTCACGGCTTCCGATATCAGGAAAATAGAAAAGGCGGCAGAGAAATACCCTACCGCCGTAATAGTCACCACAGAGAAGGACAGCCAGAGGATAGCCGACTGCCGGAACATACCGGCATCACTGAAAGAACGGATGTTCAAGCTTCCCATAAGGGCGGACTTCCTCTCGGAAGAAGAGGCGGAGAAATTCATCTCCGCCCTCGACCGGCATCTCTGCGGCAGATGAGGATCTCCGGGAAAAGCATATGTCAGCCCCACTGTCATTCTGAACCCCAACTCACTGCCATTCTGAGCGCAGCGAAGAATCTGGAGAAGAAGGACGGGACATATTCTTCCGCAGCTACTCCCCTGTTCCTGCAAGAATATCGTTCTGCACCTGGACGGAGGCTTCGTGGATGGCGTTGAATACCGCCGTCACGAATTTCTCGGAAAGTCCGCACTCCGAGCCGCGCTTAACCATATCCTCGAGTATCGCATCCCAGCGGGATGTCTGCAGGATGGCTATGTTGTTCTCCTTCTTGTACTCCCCTATCTTCCTGCTTATCTTCATCCTCGATGCCAGCAGGTTCAGGAGATTCTCATCAATCACATCTATCTGAGATCTGAGCTGGTCGATATTATCCTTGTAGCTCTTGCTGTCAGAATCCGTCTCCCTCACGACGAGAGACTCGAGCAGTTTCTTCAGGTCATCCGGAGTAAGCTGCTGCTTCGCATCGCTGAGGGCGCACGTCGGATCGCAATGGCTCTCTATCATCAGGCCTTCGAGACCGAGATCCAGAGAACGCTGGGAAATCTCCTGGATATATTCCCTCTTGCCTGCCATATGGCTCGGATCGCAGAAGAACGGCAGTTCGGGATAACGGCTCCTGAGTTCGACCGCGATCTGCCAGCCTGGCTCATTACGGTATTTTATCTTCGAGAATGTAGAGAAGCCTCTGTGTATCACGCCGAGCTTGCGGACACCTGCTGCATTGAGCCTTTCAAGCGCCCCTATCCAGAGGTCTATGTCGGCATTGACAGGATTCTTGACCAGGACAGGGATATCCACATCTTTCAGTGCATCCGCAATCTCCTGCACAAGGAAAGGATTCGCCGTAGTCCTGGCACCGATCCATACAAGATCGACCCCGTATTTGAGGCATTCGAAGACATGCTTCTCGCTGGCGACTTCCGTGGATATCTTCAGTCCGAGCTCCTTTTTCGCCCTCTGCATCCATTTCAGGCCCGGAGCCCCTACTCCCTCGAATGACCCCGGATGAGTCCTGGGTTTCCATATTCCTGCCCTGAACACATTGATCCCGAAACTTCTGAGCTGCCTTGCCGTCTCCATTATCTGGATTTCAGACTCGGCACTGCACGGGCCGGCAATGACGCACGGCCTCGGCTCCGTAAACATTCCCCATTCCGACAGCGGGGCTATATCCAATCTCTTTTCCATAATTATATTTTGTTTTCTGTTGTTTCTGTATCAGTCAACGGATTATGCGCTTGATTCTGTTGGCATCCTCGATAAGAGACCTTACGGATGACTCATCATCATCCGCTATGGCGTCCCTGAACTGTTTCATTTTGTCGATATATGTATCAATGACCTGCAGCACATTGTCCCTGTTCTGGGAAAGTATGGGCACCCACATATCTGCATTGCTCTTTGCCAGACGCACGGTGGATGAGAAACCTCCGGAAGCCAGGTCGAATATGTGCTTCTCGTTCTTCTCCTTGTCCAGAACAGTGAGAGCCAGGGCAAAAGATGTGATGTGGGATATGTGTGAGACATACGCCGTATGCACATCGTGGCTTGATGCATCCATATATATATGCCTCATATTCAAGGTGTCGTACAGGCGCTCCACGGTCCTCACCGCAGATGGGGACGACTCATGGCTGTCACAGATGATGCATGCCCGGCCATCGAAAAGCCCCGGCATCGCCGCCCACGGCCCGGAATATTCCGTACCCGCCATCGGATGTGTGGCGACATAGCGGCTGCGCAGGGGATGGTAATGCACGGCCCTCACAAGCGCCTCCTTGGTGGAACATACATCTATCACGACTTTCTGTCCGTCCGGTGTCCCATTCCCGATCCCTTGGGAGGAGAACATATCGAGGATTTCAGGAAGCATTCTGACCGCTGTCCCGACAGGCACCGCAAGCACCGTAACATCGCTCTCACTGACACATTCTTCAAAAGAGACAATTCCATCCACCAGGCCTATCTTCTCTGCAGCCGCAGCATTGACAGGCTCCGATTCCACACCGAGAACCCGGGAGGCGAACCCCCTCCGTTTCAGATCGATCGCCATAGACCCTCCTATCAGTCCGAGACCGACAATACCGACCGTCATATCCTTCCGACTCATATTATTATCACAATTGACATCTAGCATATTCCTGCAGCGCCCGTTTCAGAAATCCATCATCTCCCTGAGCCGGCTGCAGGCATCTTCCAGCACTTCAGGCCTTGCACACAGCGAAATACGGACATAATCCTCCCCGTTCTTTCCGAAAATCAGCCCCGGTGTAATGAACACTCCGGCTCCATACAGGGCGGCATCCGACACTGCCTCACCTGCCGTACCCGTACCTTCGGCACCTGCATCCGGCTTTCCCGGACAGCCCATCCTTTTCCATCCCGATACAAGCGGACTGTCATACGACACTTTCCCCCAGAGGAAAAGCCCCGAAGACCCGCCGTCATAACGTGCCCCGATAAGATCAAATATCTTTCCCGCCAGCTTCCTCCGCTTTCTGTACTCCCCGTTGAGACCTGCAAACCATTCCGGTCCCTGATCAAGGGCTGCAGCCGCTGCAAGCTGCAGAGGACGGAACATCCCGGAATCCATCTGGCTCTTCACTTTCAGGATCTCCGCTATCACATCCGCCGATGCCGCCACCATTCCGACCCTCCAGCCGGACATATTGTGGGCCTTGCTCAACGAGTTGAGCTCCAGGCAGCATTCCTTCGCACCGGGGACTGCAAGTATGGACAGAGGGCTGTCATTCAGAATGAAACTGTACGGGTTGTCGTTGCAGACCATTATCTTGTGCCTGCGTCCGAAGTCCACCAGCTTCCTGTAAAGATCCATGGATGCCGGCGCTCCGGTAGGCATATTCGGATAATTCGTCCACATCAGTTTCACTCTGTCGAGATCGGTTTTCTCGAGCGCCTCGAAATCAGGTTCCCAGCCTTTGTCCTCCTTCAGGCTGTACGGAACGATCTCCGCTTCTGCGAGCCTTGATGCGGATGTGTATGTAGGATATCCCGGATCCGGTACCAGCACCCTGTCCCCTTTGTCCAGAAACGCCAGAGAAACAAGAAGGATGCCCTCCTTGGATCCGACAAGCGGCTGTATCTCCGTCCCGGGATCGAGGGTCACTCCATAATATCTCGAATACCAGCGGGCGAATGCATTCCTGAGCTCCGGTATGCCGACATAGCTCTGATATGCGTGGACTCCGGGGAGAGCGGCCGTGTCCGTCAGGGTCCTTATGGCATCCGCCGGAGGCATGCCGTCCGGGGCCCCTATCCCGAGATTGATCACGCCTTCCATTCCGGAGGCCTTTCTGGCTGCATCGAGAGCCGCCACTTCCTTGAGCTTCCTTGAGAAATAATATTCACGGACACTCCGTGTCCTTTCCGCTGGAGAAACTATCATCTTTGCGTATCTGTTTACCGTTTATAGATTGTCTGCACTTCAGACTGCCGCCACATACTCTCCGAGAGTGTCGAAATCCTCCATCAGAGGCCGTACCGCAGAAATGGCCTGGAGATATTTCACATAGCTCTCAAACTTGATGTCCACATAGAAGAAATACTGCCATTCCCTGCCCGGTATCGGAAGAGACTGTATCCTTGTCAGGTTCATCCCGTAGAAGGAGAGTATCGTAAGGACGTGCGCAAGCGAGCCGGATGTATGCGGCAGCGTGAAACAGAGAGACACTTTATTGACCGCCTCCTGCGGTACCTTCAGGGCATCGTCCAGTATCAGGAAACGAGTGAAGTTCTGCTTGTATGTCTCGATCCCCGGGGCGATTATCTCAAGTCCGTAAAGTTCCGCCGCCAGGGATGAAGCCACCGCCCCTACTCCCTTCAGCCCTTCCCTGGCGACATCCGCCGCGCTTTTGGCTGTATCTTCCGACTCCACCAGCCTTATGGACGGATATCTGCTGAAAAACGGCCTTGTCTGGTTGATGGCCATATAGTGCGTCCTCACTTCCTTTATATCGTCTATTGTCTGCCCCGGAAGGGCCATGAGATTCTGTTCTATCCTCAGGAAGATCTCTCCCTTGATCTTGACCCTGTACTTCCTCAGAAGCTCGAAATTCGGAAGAAGTCCTCCCGACACCGTGTTCTCGATCGCCATGACCGCGGCATCCGCCCGGCCTTCCGCCATACTCTGATACAGATCATCAAAGGTCGCGCACTCGATGATTTCAGGCGTCAACCCTGACCTGGCATAGAACTGTCTTGCAGCCTGCTCGTGAAAACAGCCGCTGTAACCCTGGATTGCAACTCTCTTTTCCTGTCCCATAAGAATCATTAAAAAAGGCCGTCCGGTATGTCCGGACAGCCTTGACTATAATCATTTCAATGCTTGCTTTATATGCACGGTCCCCGGACTATACCCTTTTCTGAGAATAGCTGTAAAAATAGAAGAAACTAAATCGGAAACCGTTTATCATAACATCGACAAAGATATAAAACTTTTCTGGAAATCTCACCTGCAGGACCGGATTTTCTTCAAAACCGTGATCCGCGGCATTTCCGCGTCCGCAGATCAGACAGTCATTATATCCTTCTCCTTGGCAGCGCAGAGTTCATCCACCTTCCTGCCGAAAGCATCTGTCTCCTTCTGCACATTCTGCTCATAGTCTTTCTGTACATCCTCAGGAAGCCCTTCCTTCTGCGCTTTCTTGAGAGCATCTATTGCATCCCTGCGTGCATTGCGGACAACCACCTTGGCATTCTCGCCGGCCGCCTTGACCTTCTTGATCAGCTCCTTGCGCCTCTCCTCGGTAAGAGGGGGCACCACGCAGCGGATGCTCTCCCCGTTGTTCTGCGGGGTAAGCCCGATATTGGCATCCATTATGGCCTTCTCGATGACAGGAATCATCTTCTTCTCCCACGGCTGGATCATAATGGTCTTCGCATCCGGAGTCGTGACAGAAGCCACCTGCGGAACAGGAGTCGGAGTACCATAGTAATCCACGAGCACATTATTGAATATCAAAGTATTAGCCTTACCTACGCGATAAGTTTTCAGGTCCTCTTCCAGGAACTTCACGGCATCGGACATCTTGACTTTTGCCGCGTCAAGGATTTCTTTTGCTTTTTCCAACATAATTATCTGCTTTTAGATTATATCATTCTGGAGGCAGTCTGCGCCTGTTCATCGAAACGCACGCCGCCCTCTATATATGTACAACCGTCCCGACCTTCTCTCCCCTGAGCAGGGCCGTAAGGTTGCCTTCGCGGTTCATATCGAACACGACTATCGGCATATTGCCCTCGCGGCACAGGGCGAAGGCAGTCTGGTCCATCACCTTCAGATGATCCTCTATCGCCTTGTCAAAGGTCAGCTCATCATACTTCACGGCGGAAGGGTCCTTCTCCGGATCCGCAGTATAGACCCCATCCACCCTCGTCCCCTTGAGAAGGGCATCAGCCTTGATCTCCAGAGCCCTGAGAGCAGCCCCCGAATCGGTAGTGAAGAACGGGTTGCCGGTACCGCCGGCTATCAGCGCCACTCCGCCCCTTTCAAGGACAGCGACAGCATCATCCCTCATATAATATCTCGCGACAGGCATCATCGGAGTCGCGGTGAACACCTCGGCCTCCACACCTGCCGACCGGAGCGCCATCGCCAGTCCCAGTGAATTGATCACTGTGGCGAGCATCCCCATCTTGTCCCCATCCACACGGTCGAAACCTTTACCGGTCCCGGAAAGCCCCCGGAATATGTTCCCTCCTCCGATGACAATGGCGACCTGCAGGCCGGCCTTGACCGCGGCTGCGACCTCGGCAGCATATCTTGCAAGCCATTCCTCCTTTATCCCCTTGCCTTCAGGACCTCCGAGGCTCTCTCCGCTCAGTTTCAGAAGTACTCTCCTGTACATATCAGACTGTTTTTTAGAATTTCAAACAAACAAAAGTATCGAATTATTATGAATCTTGCAAAAAAGAATATAAATTTGCAGTGCTAAAGGAAAACTGAACAAAAATCAAGCTGACAATATGGCAAACATTTTCACATCTTCAATAGGCAAGAAGCTCATTATGAGCATAAGCGGCCTGTTCCTGATCATCTTCCTTCTACTTCATCTGACAATCAATTTCTTTTCAGTGATCGATGCGTGCTCGAACAGTTTCGGCAGCCCTGATGGACTTTTCGCCCTCGGCTGCGAATTCATGGCAACGCCGGTAGTCACTGTAATGGTGCCGGTGCTCGCATTCGGATTCATTATACATATAATATATGCCTGCTACCTGACATACAACAATATCCAGACTCGTGGCGGCTATAACCGCTATGAAGTGGCAAGCAAGGCAAGGACAGAGAGCTGGGCATCCAAGAACATGCTGGTGCTCGGCATCATCGTGCTCGGTTTCATCGCCTTCCACCTCACGCACTTCTGGGATGAGATGCAGCTCAGGGAATTTATGGGACAGGAAGCGGAAGACCCGTACCTCCTTCTCACGACCACTTTCGGACGATGGTGGATGGTGCTCCTCTATATCATATGGTTCGGAGCTCTCTGGTTCCACCTCACCCACGGCTTCTGGAGCGCATTCCAGACCATCGGATGGAGCAACAAGCTCTGGGAGAAGAGACTCAAGGTCATCGGCTACATTTTCGCGACTATCATATTCCTCGGATTCACCACTGTGGCGGTCAACGCATTCATACAGGCCATATAGAATCCTGATGGACAGAGATACAGCGGACGGCTGGCCGGATGACGGTCAGCCGTCCTTTTTTTGCATTCACCATTTATTTAACAATAACAAACTTAAAATCTCCGCACTATGAAACAGAAAAGATTTTTCCTGGACGAGAGCGAACTTCCGCAGCAATGGTATAACATACAGGCAGATATGGTGAACAAGCCTCTGCCCCTGCTGAATCCTGCCACACGGGAGCCGCTGAAACCGGAGGACCTGTATCCGATCTTCGCAGAGGAGCTGAGCAGGCAGGAACTTGACCAGACCCACAGATTCATCGACATCCCGGAACCTGTCCAGGAAATGTACAGGTACTACCGGTCGACACCTCTTGTAAGAGCCTATGGTCTCGAGAAGGCCCTGGATACACCTGCCCATATCTATTTCAAGAATGAAAGCGTAAGCCCGGTAGGATCGCACAAGCTCAACTCCGCCCTGGCACAGGCCTACTACTGCAGACAGGAAGGAGTGACGAACGTGACCACCGAGACCGGAGCCGGCCAGTGGGGTACGGCGCTGTCATACGCGGCAAAGGTGTTCGGGCTGGAGGCCGCTGTATATCAGGTGAAGATAAGCTACGAACAGAAACCGTACAGAAGGAGTATGATGCAGGTGTTCGGGGCACAGGTCACTGCATCTCCATCTATGTCGACAAGGGCCGGGAAGGACATCCTGACTGCCAATCCGAACTACCAGGGCTCTCTCGGGACAGCCATATCCGAGGCTGTCGAGCTCGCGAGGATGACACCGGGATGCAAATACACTCTCGGTTCAGTAATGAGCCATGTCACCCTGCACCAGACAGTCATAGGACTCGAGGCCGAGAAACAGATGGAAATGGCCGGAGAATATCCGGATGTGATCATTGCGTGCTTCGGAGGAGGGTCAAACTTCGGAGGCATCTCGTTCCCGTTTATGAGACATACGATACTGGAGGGGAGAAAGACGAGGTACATAGCCGCCGAGCCTGCATCATGCCCGAAACTTACGAAAGGGAAGTTCGAATACGATTTCGGGGATGAGACAGGGTACACTCCGCTTCTGCCTATGTTCACTCTCGGGCACAAGTTCGCACCTGCCAACATCCACGCAGGAGGGCTCAGATACCACGGGGCCGGAGTGATCGTCTCGCAGCTGCTGAAAGACGGATATATGGAGGCTGTCGACATCGAGCAGCTGGACTCTTTCAAGGCAGGACTGCTATTCGCCAGAGCCGAAGGCATTGTACCTGCCCCGGAATCGTGCCACGCCATAGCCGCCACCGTCAACGAGGCACTCAGATGCAGGGAGGCCGGAGAAAGCAAGGTTCTTCTGTTCAATCTTTCCGGTCACGGGATGATGGATATGGCCGCATACGACCAGTATCTTGCAGGAAATCTCACCAACTTCACATACAACGGATGACATATTTTCGTATATTTGCGGAGTTTTTCGTAAAGTATTGACATTATGTGTATTCCGAAATCCGCGATCAGGTCGTTTCTGGCTGTTGCAATAGCCGGAATGGCCTTTTCCGTCACTGTATCCGCCCAGCAGGGCGAAGTCCCTTCCGCAGAAGGGAAGAGTTTCTCCGCTACCAACTGGTATATTTCCGCCTCCGCCGGCGAGCAGTGGCTGCTGAACGGGTACAGAGATGGAAGGAGTTTTGTAGGGAAGATCAACGCCGGTACGTGGATAACCCCGTGGCACGGTGTGAAGATGAACGCTCAATGGGGAAGCAAGAAACTGGCAGGGCTGAACTCCGCGATGTATTTCTCGGCCGGGATCGACTACACCCTCAATCTCCTCAAGGTCTTCGGGGCCGGAGACCCGGGCACACCCTTCTCGTTCAGTCTGTCGGCTGGTCCAGCATACAATATGATAGAGTACGGCAGAGGAGACTGCGGATATACTCACACTGTATCTCTGAACCTCGGCCTGAATGCAGGCTATGACTTCTCGCCGCACTGGGGCATTTTCGGAGAGATAATGTCATACACAATGGACAGATTCTACTCTGATGAAGGTCTGCCGGTATTCACCGGTGCGGATTGGACGGTAGGTCTCAGATACAGATTCAGCAGGCATGAATACTCATCGGCAAAGGTAAGATCGCTGAATGCAGAGGTGAACAGCCTGAAAGAAAGGCTGGCGGTTCTCGAGCAGAAGGCTGCCGAAAACAAGAAGCTGCAGGCTGCGGCAGAAAAACGTGTCATGATCGCTCCGGAGGATATAGCGGCATCCGTCGACATCTACTTTGATGAGTTCAGTTCTTTCATCAGCAATGAACAGAAGAGGAAGATCGACGACATAGGGGCGTGGATGACAGACAATCCCGGATTTTCTGTCAATATCATCATTTTCAGCGATGGGAAATACGGTTCCGAGACCGATGCGAGGCTGCGGGACTCGAGAGCCGCTGTCATCCGTGACCTTCTGACAGAAAGCTACGGCATCGATGAAGGCAGGATACAGGTCTTCGGTTCCGAAGAAGCCGGATACAGGAATCTGTCCGGCTGCAACGCCAAGATCATTTTCTCCAGATAGACACCCGGCAAAAAGACACTCCAATGAAAAGACTCAACAGATTCATAAAAAGTCCTGCGGGAAAGAAGTTCTATAATTTTGCCTACTGCTGGGGCGCCTGCCTTGTGATACTCGGTGCAGTATTCAAGATCGCCCATATGCCGTATGACAGTATCCTGCTGATGGTGGGACTGTTCACCGAAGTGTTCATTTTCTTCATTTCCGGGTTCGACACCCCGGATGAAGAATACAAGTGGGAAAAGGTCTTCCCCGTACTGAGATCCGGCAAGGGCGACGACGGAAAAGCCGGTGATGCTGCAGCTGCTGCAGAAAAATCATACCGGGACAGTCTGGAGCAGATGAAGTCCAGAATAGATGACATCTGCAAGGCTTATGACGAGCAGTCAGCACTGGTCAAGGAGATATCGGACAAGGTAAAGCCGGAAACCTTTTCCGAACTGATGAGACAGACAGAGGAGATGACCGTCCTGCTGAAAGGCATCAATTCAAGGTACAGGGAGATGCTTTCCTCTCTCGGTCAGAAAACTGAATAGAATATGGCAGAATACAGGCTTCCACCAAGGCAGAAAATGATCAACCTTGTCTATGTCATCCTGATCGCGATGCTCGCCATCAATATCTCGGCTGACACGCTGGACACATACTCCCTTCTGGGCAGGACGTCGAATGACAGGATAGAGATTATGAAGGAATACAATGGCCGGCTGCTGGAGAAAGTAATGGAAGTCAACCCGGAATATGCGGCACACGTGACACGGATAGATTCTGCCGCTATGCAGGCGATAGCATTCACCGATACCCTGAAAGAGGATATAGCCAGGGCCGCGGACAAGAAAAAATATACGGATTCCGCACACCTCAAGGCGAAAGAGGATCTGGATGCCGTCCCTGACGTAATGCTTTCCGCCATCAGTCCCAAGGGGCTCTTTCTCAAGCAGAAGATCGACAGTCTCAAGGAAATGTTCCTGGAATCCGGCATCTCCGATGCCACTATGGCAGCTATCGGTAGATTTCTGGAACTTGAAGCCACCGGGAAGCATATATCCTGGGCCAACGAGACTTTCAGAAGCATGCCGGCGATAGGAGGCATAGCATATATCAACAGCATCCAGGAGGCCATCCTGCTTTCAGAAGCCGAGCTGCTGCATGATTTCTCCTCCGCCGAGGCTCGCAAGGAAACGGTACAGCCCGATCCTGTTCCGGAAGACAGCAGATATGTCCTGGTCAACCACAGGCAGAAAGTGATCAACATAGACGGGACAATGGATGTACCTGTCGTATTCGCAAGCCCTATGGTGGAAAGCATTCTGTACGCCGGATACGACAACCCTGTCGGCCTGACGTGCATCGGGATAGATATGAAAGATGTCATATTCTCCATATCGGGAGGGACAGGCAGGCTCGAGTCAGGAAGATACTATATATGGCCGGACAAGGATGCCGGGAATGTACTCCTGACGATGTATGTAGAGAAGAACGGGAAGCGGGAGGAGATCGGACAGCAGAAATTCATTGTCCGGGAACTGCCTCTGCCATCTCCAGAGATACTGTCTGAGGATAACGGGAAAACTGCGGTATACGCAGGGAATGTCCCTGTCCCGGTTGCGGTACTTGGAAAATTCAGCAGAATAGAGGCTATGATAAAAGATCCCGTAGAGATATCGTACAGGATCATTTCCTTCGAGACCATACTGATGAAATCCGACGGAGAGACCATCCTTTCAGCGATATCCGATGGCAGCAGATTCTCCGCAGACCAGAAGATGCAGCTCTCATCAGCGGAACCGGGAGACAAGCTCTATATCACATCCGTACTGGCCGAATCCCCGGCCGGAGGGACAGTGCAGCTGCCTCCGGTCAATGCACCTATATATTAGAGAGGTCTGGTCTTTGTTTCCAGCCAGATAGCGACATCTTCAGGAAGGAGTCGGGAAAGGCGGCGGTATACAGATGCATTGTAACTGTTGAGCCAGTCCAGCTCTTCCGCCGTCAACAGCTCCCGGATGACCGGAGAAGTATCTATATGGCAGACCGTAAGCGTCTCGAACGAGAGCCATCTGCCGAACTGGTTGGAGGAATCCTCGACACACAGGAGAATATTCTCGTGACGGACACCGTGCCTGCCCTGGCGATATATTCCAGGCTCATCCGATGTCACCATACCGGGAAGAAGAGGCTGTGTATTGAAATCCTGCCTGATACTCTGAGGCCCTTCATGCACCCCGAGATAGAATCCTACACCGTGGCCTGTCCCGTGGCCGAAATCCCGTCTTGCCTTCCACAGGGCATTTCTGGAAAGCACATCGAGCCGGCAGCCGGGCGTACCGGCAGGGAATACGGCCATCGCGAGCTGTATCATCCCTTTCAGCACAAGAGTATAATCCTCTTTCTCGAGCTCCGAACATTCCCCGAGAGGGACAGTCCTGGTAATGTCTGTCGTACCGAAAAGATATTGTCCGCCTGAATCCACAAGATAAAGTCCATAAGGTTCAAGTACGGCCGAACCTTCAGAAGGTGTACTGTAATGCGGCAGGGCGGCATTCTGGGCGTATGCCGAAATCGTAGCGAAACTGTTTCCCCTGTATCCGGCGATCTCCGCACGGTACTCATCCAGCCGGAGGGCAGCCTGCCACTCGGATATCCGCTCTCCGGAAGACACCGCGGTATCCAGCCAGTACAGGAATTTCTCCACCGCACATCCATCCTCGACATAGGCCTCACGGAGGGAACGTATCTCCACCCCGTTCTTGACGGCCTTCCTCAAAGCGACCGGAGAGGTACAGGCGATTATATTTTCCGCCCCGAACACCCCGGAGACATACATATACAGATGCTCGTTCAGGGATGAGCGGTCGACTGCAAGCCTGACATTCTGAAGATCCTGATCCGCTATACCGATAAACACATCATCGTATCCGGCGATCTCTATGCCATCCGCCTTCAGCTCTATGAAACTGTCCACGGTATCCTGGGCCGGAGGCTCCTTGGAACCCTTCGTGACGAACCATACCGCCCTGTCCAGAGACACATAAAGGTAGGATATCACATACGGATTATATTCAATGTCATTTCCCCTGACATTGAGAAGCCAGGCAATCTCATCCAGTGAAGAAAGAAGTATCGCATCATATTCATTCGCCATCAGGAATTTCCGCAGCCAGACAAGTTTCTGCAGGCGCGACTCTCCGACATCCGTCTCATCCAGCGTAATGACCGGAGACACCGGAATCCTCGGCCTGTCCGTCCACAGAGAGTCGAGAATATCAGGCACATCAAGCACCTTCCATATATCTTCACAATGCTTTTCGGCAAGGGCCCTGCGTAAATCTTCCACTGCTGATATGGACATACAGCCGCCATCGACCGCCACTACGGATGCCCTGTCCGCCAGCCATTGAGGTATCGGTACAGAATCCTCGCACCGTGTCCGGTGAAGTTCAATCCCCGTCCCCTGAAGCTGCTCCATCGCCTGTATGAAATATCTTGAATCTGTCCACAGCCCGGCATGGTCACGGGTAATGACAATGTCTCCGGCCTCTCCGGTAAACCCTGACACCCACCGGACCTGCTGCCAGCGAGGCGCCGGATATTCGCTGGAATGTGGGTCCGAAGCTCCGATGACCACAGCATCCCAGCCGTTCTCCGCCATCATTCTCCTGACAGCCTGAACCCTTTCAAAATATATGTTTCCCATAATACAGAGATTAATTTCAGGTCAATGGCCCGCCATATCGCCGGGCATACGGCAGCATCACCTCTCCCAGCTGTCCTCATCCCATTCAGGAGACACATACGGACCTTCCTTGTCAATACGGAAAGCGAGATATGTTATCGGGATGCCCTGGGCAAGATACTGCTTCTCATAGAAAGTCTGCACTTCGAAAAGAGCATCCACTGCATCCTTCCCGCATACAGATGACATCTGGCTGGCATAGAGCCTCTCCCTGTCCGCCCCGTATATGTCAATAGCCTCCGCAAGAATCTCCAGCCCGTTCTGCCGTGCCATAGCAAGGGAATATTCATAGAGATACCGGCTGTCGGTCTTGAGATGGACAATACCTCCCCTGGAGAGTATGCTGCGGTACCTTTCCATAAAAAGAGGAGAAGTCAGCCGTTTCTTCTCCCTGTGTATCTGAGGGTCGGCGAAAGTTATCCATATCTCGGAGACTTCCCCGGGAGCGAATAGCGATGTGATGAACTCTATTCTTGTCCTGAGAAACGCCACATTCGGCAGGCCGTGCTCTTCCGCATATTTCGCCCCCTTCCACAATCTCGCCCCCTTGATATCCACTCCTATGTAATTGCACCCGGGATTCCGCAAGGACAGGTCTATGGTATATTCCCCCTTGCCGCATCCAAGCTCCACAACTATCGGAGCCGGCCCCCCGAACACATCCTTCCCCCAGTTACCTTTCAGGGGATGATCTTTCATAAAGACTTCCTCTGTCCTCGGCTGGACCAGGCATCTGAATGTCTCGTTCTCCTTGAATTTCCTTAACTTATCCTTTCCCATAATCTTTTACATCAATTCTGCATATCCTTGCGGGACAGCCGGACCCCGAGCCCCCTGAGGCCCTTGACGGCCTCCTCACGGATAACAGTCACCTTCATAGTCCATCTGCCCGGCTCCGAAGGGCGGAATCCCGACCTGTAAGGGACTATGTAGTCTTTAGAGAAATACCGTGAGGCAGAAAAGGTCCCGACAGGAAGATATACACATTCCGAATACTCCTTTCCGGCAGGTGAATACAGTCTTATATCCAGCTGCATATCGCCGAGGGCGGCAAAATCCTCTGGCGGACAGTCTATCCTCGTATAAAAGTCCAGTGAATATACGGAAAGAGAATCATCCATTTCCAGACAGAATGCATATGCCCCATCCGCATCTTTCTGCTGCGGACGGACAAACATCTCTGTCATCCGCGGTTCAGAGCACGAAAGGACCGAGCATAGACATACAGCCTGCAATATTACCGCGAAGAACTTCATTGTCCATCCGGTGTCTTCCTTGCGGATGGCTTTGTATCGGCAGCCCGGGACCTGGCAGGCTGGCGCGTCTGGCCTCTCTCCTGCTGACGATCCTTCTGGAACTGTTTCCTGTCTCCAGGTCTGGATTTCTGACCTTTTGAAGGCTGATTCTGCCTGTTCTTCCCTCGGCCTCCTTTCCGTTTCTTCCTGGCTTCGTCAAATCGCGTGATGCTGTCATCTCCGACAGCGGAGATGAATTCAGGGACATTCTGCACAGGTTCTCCCTTGAGAGATTCCGGTCTCTGCCCGTTGCTGTTCATCCTCATTATCTCCTTCACCTCGGATGCAGGAAGAGGGTACAGGTTGGCATACGAAGTCTGGTCGTATGAAAAATACATCATCTCCCTGAGAATATCCGTCTTCATAAGATAGGCCAGACCATCCTCGAATTCAAGAGGATTCAGCACCTTAGGTATCCTTGACTGGGCGTCGACATATACAGCGGTCTCGTAATTGAGGCAGCATTTCAGCTTCCCGCACTGGCCGGCAAGCTTCTGCGGATTGAGAGACAGGTCCTGCGTCCTTGCGGCCGCGGTGGTAATGGACTGGAAGCTGGATATATAGTTCGAACAGCACAGCTCCCTCCCGCATACTCCGAGCCCCCCGATCAGGCCTGCCTCCTGTCTCGCCCCTATCTGCTTCATCTCTATCCTGATGCGGAACTCCTCTGCAAAGACCTTGATAAGCTGCCTGAAATCCACTCTGCCGTCAGCGATATAATAGAAAATTGCCTTGGTACCATCGCCCTGGAACTCCACATCCCCTATCTTCATCTCCAGACCGAGCTCTGCGGCAATCTGTCTTGCCCTGATCATTGTCTCATGCTCCCTTGCAATGGCTTCCTGCCATTTCTCGAGATCGAACATCTTGGCCTTGCGGTATATCTTCCTGAACTCCGCAGTAGCCGGATCTATCCTCTTGCATTTCATCTGCCTGGACACTATCGGTCCCTCGAGGGTCACAATCCCCAGGTCATGCCCGGTCGCCGACTCGACAATCACAAGATCGCCCATCTTGATGGTCTGTCCCGATGCATTGACATATATCCCTTTACGGGTATTCTTGAAACGGACTTCAAAATAATCCTTATACTGCTCCTGCTTCACGCCGGGAAGCCAGTCATAGACTTCCAGCTTGCAGCATCCCTGCCGGTAGTCGCAGTTCAGCTCCCCCTCCTCTGTCCTCTCTACGACACATCCTCTGGAGCAGTCAAATTTTCTGTTCTCGTTATCCATAATCAATAAAACATAAATATCCTGTCGACAAGGTCGCAGAAGACAATCTTCGCATTCACGTTCCTGTCTATCAGAGAGGATGCGCTGTCAAGACATTCAGCCGCCCTCGCACAGAAATTCTCCCTGCATCCTGCAGCGACACTTGACAGAAACGGCATCTCTGCTTCCGTCGCATTGGACAGGGACACCATACCTTGCCTGATCATATAAATCTTACGTATACAGTCTTCAGCGTAGCAGCAGAACTCCTTCTGCTTCTCCCTGGACTTCAAAGCCGCCATCTCCTCCCCGGCCTCGAGAGCCGCCATAAGATTCCTGGACTGCACTGCTGTCATCAGACTGCGGAAAACCGACATATATCCACTATAGTCCTCCCGGTCCCCCAGTCTGTTGAGAGCCACCCCCACACTTCCGCCAGAAATGCCGGCCTGTACAGCGGCCTGCTCCTCCGAAACGGAGAATCTGGAATGCAGCGTCCTCGCCACATCCTCCTTCGACAGAGGCAGCACCCTGAAACTCTGGCATCTGGAGAAAATTGTCTGAAGGACCTTTTCCGGTGAATGTGTGACAAACAGGAAGAGAGTCTTCTCGGAAGGCTCCTCGACTACTTTCAGAAGACGGTTTGCAGCCTCGGCGTTCATTTTTTCCGGAAGCCAGATGACGACCGCCCTGTATCCAGCCTCCACTGGAGAAAGGGAAAGCTTCGCAAGAATGGACTTTGCTTCAGAGACAGCGATATTCCCGGACTTTCCCTCGATCCCGAGTGCAGAATAAAGTTCGCTCTCAAGAAAATAAGGGTCCGCCAGAAGCAGCTCCCGCCAGTATTTCAGATAGAGGTCGGATACCGGCTTCTCCGACGGACTCACCTTTGTCCCGGAATTGACGGGAAATACAAAATGCAGGTCCGGATGCACAAGATGGGACACTTTCCGGCATGACGGACATTCTCCGCAGGAATCCCCATCCACTCGGTTATGGCAGTTGAGATACTGGAAGAACGCGAGCACAAGAGGAAGGGCTCCGCAGCCTTCGTTTTCATAGAACATCATTGCGTGAGCCACACGGCCGCTGTCCGCCATACTTGTCAGCGCCCTTTTGATATCATCATTCCCGGGTATATCCGCAAACCTCATCTACGATAGTCTTTTTCCTACATAATCAGCGATCTCGATCAGATATAGCTTCTCTCTGGTTTCCGGCAGCACATCCAGAGCCGTGACAGCCTCATCCAGATATTCCCCGAGCCTGTCCATCGCATATCCTATCCCACCGTAATCACGGACAAATCCAATGATCTCCTCCCTGTATTCCGGATGGGAATGAATCTCCATAACCTTGCGCCTGATATCGGCAGCCGTCTCCTCCCCGGCCATCCGCAATGCACCGAGCAGGGGAAGCGTCATCTTCTGCTCCATAATATCCACCCCGACAGGCTTCCCGATCTGCGCAGATGAAACGGCATAGTCAAAAATATCGTCCCTGATCTGGAAAGCCAGGCCAAGACTCCCGGCATATCTGCGTACGGCATCCTCCATCTCTGCCGGGGCGTTGACAGAAATAGCCGCGGACACGGCCGACACCTCGAACAGCGATGCTGTCTTGTTGAAAATGATTCTCCTGTAATCTTCTTCAGTCGTGTCACAGGACCCGGCTTTCTGAAGCTGCAGCATCTCGCCCTCCGCCAGATCGCTCAGTGTTCTGGAGAACAGTCTGATCACCCTCCCGTCAAGAGAAGTATGGCATGAGAGAATGCATTCCATTGCCTTGACAAGCCAGTAGTCACCGACCAGCACGGACACGGATGCCCCCATCACCGATCTGATTGTAGGCACACCTCTTCTCTCATCACTGCTGTCCGCGACATCATCGTGGAGCAGGGTGGCATTATGGAGCAGTTCGGATGCAGCGGCATAGCATACGCTTGCCTCCGTTATCCGGCCTGCAGAGCAGGCACGGGCGACGAGCAGGGAAAGCATAGGCCGGAGCTGCTTGCCGGAATGGGAAAGTATCTGCCTGTTTGTGGAATCCAGTACTTCGATGTCGCTCCCGAGCTGCTCATCTATCTTCTCCAGCACTTTTTTCCAGTCATCTCCCAGAAAAGACTTTATCTCATTCAGATCCATCTATTTTCCACCTCCGAACAGGATAGCCAGAGAAAGGGTGAACCCTCCGAAGTTATTGGAAGAAAATGCATTGCTGATAAACGGCACAAAACCATCCGACATCGCGGCATCTGCATTGGACAGAGGGCCGAAGTTCCAGTTGTACCTCCCGATGACCTGGAAACGCCAGAGTTCAAGACCTATTCCCAGCCCCAGTCCGTACTCGAACCTGTTCAGCCCGTTCCATGAATTGCGGGCGGTATCCATCCCGGAGGCAGCGAGCTGGTTGCCCAGTGCATAGCCGATGTAAGGGGTGATATCGAGGAAAGGACGGAATATCAGCAGGTCAGGCCCCCACTGGAAAGACACGGGCAGCTCCAGATAGCTCATCCTTATATCGAACATCTGTTCCTTGAGCCTTGTACCCTTTGCGTGATAGACAAGGGACGGCTGCAGGGAGAAGCCCAGAGGCAGGTCAAGCTTGTAAGTGAACCCGCCGTGCCACTGCGTCATCGGCGCCCTGGTCAGGTCGCTTATCCTGGAAGTGGAGAATGTCATTCCCCCTATGACTCCGTAACGGCTCTGCGCCACAGAGCTGAACGCCCCCGTCAGCATAAGGACAGAGGCCAGCACTATCACTATATACTTTTTCATCCGATTCAGAGTAAAGCATCCAACTTCTTGGCTATATCACCCTTGGAGGCAGCGCCCACCATCCTGTCGACAAGCTCGCCATCCTTGAAGAAAAGCAGCGTCGGAATATTCCTGATACTGTATTTCATAGGGATCTCCTGACATTCATCGACATTGCACTTGCCAATGACAACCCTGCCTTCATACTCTCCGGCAAGCTCCTCCACTATCGGCGCTATCATACGGCACGGGCCGCACCACGTAGCCCAGAAGTCCACCATCACCGGCATGCCGCCACCTATTATCTCCGCGAAATTCGCATCAGTAACAATCTTTTCCATAATATATCGGTTTTAAACAGTTTATCCGGTTACAAATATAACATTTATAATCGTAATCGTAACATATCCCGGATGCTTTTCCTATTTCCGGGAAGATGAGCCGTGAGCATGGTGCACGGGCTCATGTTTCGGCCTCGCCGGCTGCACGATCATAGCCGGCCGGTTCCTGACCCGGCTGTATACCAGAAGACATATTCCGGCGATTATGAACGGGATGCTCAGCAGCTGTCCCATGTTCAGGACCATTGTCTCCTCGAAGCCCACCTGCGGCTCCTTTATGAATTCTATAAGGAAACGCATTCCGAACAGCACGATGAAGAATATGCCGATGAAAGACCCTCTCTTCATCCTGTCCAGCCTGTACCTGTAAAGCCACATCAGGACAAGTCCCAGGATGAGATAGCTCAAGGCCTCATATAGCTGTGTCGGATGGTGCGGCAGAGTCTCCCCGTTCCTGAGGAAGATGAATCCCCACGGAAGGCTGGTGACATCCCCGTATATCTCCGAATTGAACAGGTTGCCCAGACGTATGAACATACCGGCGAAGCACACCGGGATGCACAGGTGGTCCAGCAGCCAGAGGAAGTCGAACCCGTACTTCTTTCCGTAATGACCTGCAAACCACCACATTGCCAGCAGAAGCGCTATCGTGCCACCATGGCTGGCAAGCCCTCCTTTCCACGGCATGAATATCTCCCAGAAGCCCTGCCAGCTGCCGAAATAATAGTCCGGCTGATAGAAGATGCAGTGCCCAAGCCTTGCACCCACGATAGTGCCGATAAGCAATGTATACAGGAGAGGGTCGAGGAGTTTCACAGGCACCCCTTCTCTCTTGAAGAACCATTTGAAAATGAACCATCCGAGAACAAAGCCCGATACAAACAGTATGGAATACCATCTGATGGACAGCGCACCGATATGGAATATCTCCGGATTCACATTCCAGTTTATGTACAGGATATCCAGCATTTTATTACTTTTTTACATTGAACAGACCGCAAAGGTAAAGAAATTTTACTGATAAATTTTCCGTATTTCCACATTAATCTTAAATTTGTATTTTTCTGCTTCAACCGGACATTTAATGAAAGACCGCATAGACAAAGAATGGAATATGGCTCCCCTGCCGAAGCCGGAGAAGATCGACCCTGCCAGACTTGCGCAGTCGTATCTCGACGGCGGCACAGACATTATCTGCGTACTGGGTCCGACAGCATCGGGAAAGACAAGATATGCGGTACATCTGGCCAGAGAGCTTGAGAAGGCCGGGGGGATGAAGGCTGAAATAATCTCGGCAGACTCCCGTCAGGTATACCGCGGCATGACAATCGGGACGGGGAAGGATCTGGAAGAATACGGGGACATCCCCTACCATCTCATCGACATAGTGCCGGCAGGCTACAAGTACAACATCTATGAATACCAGAGGGATTTCGAGGCTGCATACAGAGATGTAAGGCAGAGAGGCTGCATCCCGGTGCTCTGCGGAGGGTCCGGCCTCTATATCGAGGCGGCCACATGCGGGTATTCCCTCCCGGAAGTCCCGGCCGATCCTGCACTGAGGGAGAAGCTCGAAAAGGAGGACACCGGCACTCTCGTAGCTATGCTCGCATCGCTCAAGCCACTGCACAACTCTACAGACTACGATACACGCAAGCGGCTGATACGGGCGCTGGAGATAGCCATACACGAGCAGAACAGCCCGGCAGCCAGAAGCGGTGCCTTGCCCAAGAACACTTACTACATAGGCACGCTTGTCAGCAGGGATGAAAGGAACAGGAAGATCGACCGCAGGCTGGATGCCAGGCTCGCGGAAGGGATGGTGGAGGAAGTACGGAGGCTGCTTGACAGCGGGATTCCGCCCGAGGACCTTATATATTACGGGCTTGAATACAGATATGTGACACAATACCTGACCGGTGACATTGACTACGGGACTATGAAGGAAAGGCTCGCCATAGCCATACACCAGTTCGCCAAAAGGCAGATGACCTGGTTCAGAGGAATGGAAAGGAGAGGCATTGTGATACACTGGACAGAGACAGACAGCATTTAAACTCAATAACCAAGATCAAATGGGAACAATCACAAGACAGAAATTGCTCGCTGCAGCAGTATCGGCACTGGCAGCAATGACGGCAGTCCCGTCCGGAGCTCAGAGTTTCGAGGAATGGAAAGACCCGGAACTGAACGAAGTGAACCGTGCGCCTATGCACGCATCTTTCTTTGCATACGCCGACAAGGATGAAGCCGCACTGGAAACAAGGGAGAAGTCAGAGAACTATATGACTCTCAACGGACAGTGGAAATTCAAATGGGTAAGGCACAGCTGGCAGAGGCCGACCGGATTCTGGGAGACCGGATTCGATGACACAGACTGGGGGCAGATGCCGGTGCCGGGCATCTGGGAGCTGAACGGATACGGAGACCCTATCTACCTGAACATCGGCTACGCGTGGAGAGGGAACCACAGCAACAATCCTCCGTACGTTCCGGAAGAGGAGAACCACGTAGGATCGTACAGAAAGACTGTCAACATACCTGCAGACTGGAACGGGAAAGAGATCATCGCCCATTTCGGCGCCGTGGCATCCAACATGTATCTGTGGGTCAACGGGAAATTCGTGGGTTACAGCGAAGACAGCAGGCTGGAGGCGGAGTTCGATGTCACCAGATACGTGAAGCCGGGAGAGAACGTGTTCGCCCTGCAGGTGTTCCGCTGGTGCGATGGCTCCTATCTTGAAGACCAGGATTTCTTCAGGCATACAGGCATCAGCCGCGACTGCTATCTGTACGCCCGCGAGAAGGGAGGTATCCGTGACATACGCATCACACCTGACCTGGATGCAGCCTATACCGATGGAAGCCTCGCAGTGGAGATCTCGACTTCAGGCAACTGCAGCATAGCCCTGTCGCTGACGGATGCCGACGGCAACGAGGTGGCAGGCACCACACTGGACGGCAGAGGACATCTCTCCACTGAAATATCTGTCGCCGCTCCTTATAAATGGACGGCAGAGACACCGTATCTCTATACACTGACAGCCACTTCTTCAGTGAAGGGAAGGATTCTCGAAGTCATTCCGGTCAAGGTGGGATTCCGCAAGGTGGAGATCGTCGGGAGCCAGGTGCTTGTGAACGGCAAGCCGGTGCTTTTCAAGGGAGCCAACAGACACGAAATGGATCCTGATGGAGGTTCAGCCGTATCATACGAAAGAATGGTCCAGGATGTCCTCCGGATGAAGGAGATGAACATCAACGCAGTCCGCACATGCCACTATCCTGATGACTACAGGTTCTATGAACTCTGCGACAGATACGGGCTCTATATGGTTGCGGAAGCCAATATCGAGTCCCACGGAATGGGATACGAAGACCTTACGCTTGCAAAAGTCGATGAATACAAGGTAGCGCACCTTGAAAGGAACATAAGGAACGTCCAGAGAAACTTCAACTTCCCTTCAATCATATTCTGGTCTCTGGGCAACGAGGCCGGTGACGGCCCTAACTTCACCGCCTGCTACGAATGGGTGAAGAACGAGGACCCGAGCAGACCTGTACAGTACGAAAGGGCTCAGCACGGCAGCAATACGGACATCTTCTGTCCTATGTACTATACCTATGACGCCTGTGTCGAATACTGTGAGAACAACCCTCCGAAGCCGCTCATACAGTGTGAATACGCGCACGCGATGGGCAACTCGGAAGGAGGCTTCAAGGAATACTGGGATCTGGCCCGCAGATATCCATCCTACCAGGGAGGCTTCATCTGGGACTTCGTAGACCAGTCCATCCACTGGACGGGAAAAGACGGGAAGAAGATATATGCATACGGAGGGGACTTCAATGAATATGACCCGTCCGACTATAACTTCTGCGACAACGGGCTCATCAGTCCTGACAGGGTATTCAACCCTCACGCATACGAAGTGGCATATGTCCACCAGCCGATATGGACTTCCGATGCAGGCGACGGCAAGGTGGAGATATACAATGAATATTTCTTCCGCGACCTGTCAGCCTATTATATGGAATGGACAGTCCTCGCAGATGGGGATGCAGTGAAGAAAGGCGTCATCTACGACCTCGATGTAGCCCCTCATGAAAGGAAAGTCTACGACCTCGGAATCGACCTTGCCGGTCTGCCGGCCGGGAAGGAGCTGATGCTCAACGTAGAATACAGGCTTAAATCAGAAGAGGGTCTGCTGCCTGCAGGCCATGTCACGGCATACGGACAGATCTGTCTTGCCCCATACAGCTGGGGGGATGCCGCTCCCGGATCAAGGCTGCTGTCCAACATAGAGGACGGTGCTCCTGAGATATGCAAGTCGGATGGACGGATTCTGGTCAGCGGAGAGGATTTCGCTATCGGGTTCTCGAAACTTACCGGATACATCAGCCTCTATGAATACAAAGGAAAGGAGATGCTCGAGGAAGGGAGCACACTCAGGCCGAACTTCTGGAGAGCGCCTACCGACAATGATTTCGGAGCTAATCTGCAGACAAAATATGCTGTATGGAAAAATCCGGAGATCAGGCTTGAAAGCCTCGAATACTCTACTGAAGGCCAGCTGGCAAAGATCAGCGCAAGGTACGGAATGCCTTCCGTAAAGGGTACCATCACTATGGACTACCTTGTCAGCAATGCCGGAAAGGTTCAGGTATCATATAGATTCGATGCCACCGAGGGGGCGGAAATACCGGATATGTTCAGGTTCGGCCTCAGGATGGAGATGCCGGAAGAGTTCGACACTGTCAACTATTACGGACGCGGGCCGTGGGAGAACTATTCCGACAGAATGGAATCAGCCGTTGTCGGACTGTACAGGCAGAGCGTTGAAGAACAGTTCTATCCGTATATCCGTCCGCAGGAGACCGGAACGAAATCGGATCTCAGATGGTGGGAGGTGCTCGACATCAGCGGGACCGGCCTGCGTTTCAGCAGCGATGCCCCGTTCTCTGCCTCTGCACTCGAATATTCCATCGAGACTCTGGATGAAGGCGCCGCAAAGATAAACAGGCACCAGACGGATGTCGTGAAAGGAGGTATGACATATCTGTGCATAGACAAGGCACAGATGGGGCTCGGCTGCATCGACAGCTGGGGGGCGCTTCCTCTCGAGAAGTACCGTCTGCACTGCAGTGACAGGTCATTCACCCTGCTGATAGAACCTGTAGAACACAGTCTGTAAATATCATAATACAGCTTATCAGAGAAGCCGGCCCGAAAGCAATTTTGAGTCGGCTTTTGTCATTATCTATTGAGGAAGGAAGTCAATATCCCGGGAAGGTTTCAGTTTCACCTCCATCCACTCTTCGGACGAGTTCGCCAATGGCTCTCCCGCGTCCTGCCGGGAGCCGCTCACAAGGCCGCGGCCGACCACGCTCTGTCAGAGCCCTTCTGCATGTGTTCTTGACTTTGTTGTCTCGGACGGACTGATATCCCGTGCACAGAGACCTTCTTCTGTGACAGGGACCGCGAACATCAACTTTTTGTAATCCATTGAGACACAACACGATGCAAAATTACCTTGTTCGCGGTCCGTTGTCCCATCCTTCTTCTCCAGATTCTTCGCTGTC
Organism: Candidatus Cryptobacteroides intestinavium; assembly: GCA_017694845.1. Classification (GTDB taxonomy): domain Bacteria; phylum Bacteroidota; class Bacteroidia; order Bacteroidales; family UBA932; genus Cryptobacteroides; species Cryptobacteroides intestinavium. The sequence continues at coordinate 60,312 of JADIMI010000014.1, read as the reverse complement.
GCTCAGAATGACAGCGAGAGGGCGCTCAGAATGACAGAGTACAGCCGCTCAGAACGACAGAGTACAGCCGCTCAGAGGACATTGCAGCAAACGCTCAGACGGGCAGGGAGGAGCGGGATTGCGGAGGCGTGTCCACCCGCGGACACGGACAGCGGGCAGGACCTGATGAAGACAAGTAGTCGAAGACCTCGCAGGAAGGTCAGATCAGTTCTGCAATGATGTCATCTGACACAAAGAAACGGTCCTCCGGGATGCGCAGATACGGTTCCTTTTCAGGGTCTGTCCGCCCTGTCTGGTCTCCTCCCGTACGGACAAGGGCACCGGAGGCCAGAAGGCTTTTCGCTTTCTGCGCTGAAGCACCTGTCATTATCAGTGAGGACGGCACACCCCGGTCAGTCCTCAGCCCGAGCATTATCTCCTCTTCCCTGAGCTGTTCCCTGGTCAGGGTCTCCGCTCCGCGCACACTGCCCCAGTCCCCGGAAAGAGAGGCGGCGATATATGCATCTACATCTTCGGCATTCCAGGACCGCACCCAGTCCGTCATTTCCTTGCTTCCCATATCCTGTCCGGCAACAGAGCCGGCGGACTGTATACTCCCCGTACGCCGGGACAGAGAATGGGCAGCCGGGCCTATGCCGACATACGGTGTATGTCTCCAGTACGCACTGTTATGTAACGCCTCGAATCCGGACCTGGCAAAATTGGATATTTCATAATGATGATAGCCGGCCGCCGCAAGCACGCTGCAAAGCCGGGAATATTGCGCGGCACACAGGTCCTCTTGCGCCTCCGCATATCTTCCAGCCTCGATCATCCACGCCAGTGCACTCCCCTCTTCAACGGACAGCTGATATGCGGATATGTGTTCCGGAAGAGAACCGTCCCCGCCTATATCCAGGGCAGCCTCCAGCATACACATCCAGTACCTGTCACTATCCGTATCCGATATGGCGGCAGAAGGTATGATACGGCCGATATCGTAGCCGAAGATAAGGTCTATGCTAATATTGTCAGCCCCCGCCTCCCTGAGGATACGGTAGGCCTTGCGCGCGGCAGCAGCATTATGCCGGCGGTTCATCCATTTCAGGACCCTGTCATCCATCGACTGCACCCCCATACTCACCCTCGTCACACCTGTCCCGAGCAGGGACTCAGCATACCGGACGCCGCCGCGGACTATGTCATCAGGGTTGACCTCCACAGTGAATTCATCAAACGCACCGCCCATCGACAGGCCGGACTCTGTCCCGTATACAGCCCTGAAGCAGGCCGATGCCAGTCTGGCGATCTGATCCACAGGCAGCACGGAAGGAGTCCCTCCCCCGATATATATCGTATTCACAGCTCCTTTGCATTTCCGGCTTCCGGATGGAAGAAAGACGGCTGACCTTATCTCTCCTTCCCTTGCCTCTATCTCGGCACACAAGGCATCGGTCAACGCTCCATAGCCCCAGGACGGAATTATGGAATAGAATCCGCAATAAGTGCAGAAACTCCGGCAATATGGGATATGAATGTATACCATACTATATCAAAAGGGGCCATGTCAAAATGATAAATTTTGGCGCAGCCCCTTAAGTGTATTAGAATTAATAAAATGCAAGGCATTGAGAGCAGTCTGCAATTATGACACACCGCCGTATTCCAATGACGGGAACACTACCTCAACATAAGCTCTGCGGTACCCAGACTTCCTTTCTCCGTGAATGCCTCGACAGTATATATTCCCTTGACGTAGTCAGGTATATCGTTGAGATATATACTGAGCTCGACTTCTGATCCCTGATAGTCTACAGCGCGTGAAGCAGACGCCATCACCGGCTGCCCATCCAGCATGAACTCCCTGCTGCTGGAATTGGTCAGCAGTACACCCTCGGGATCCTTTACCTGTATATATACCCGTACAGACCCTTTCTCTGCAAGGTCGTTCTCGACAAGACTCAATGTCGCCATAAGACGTACGACCCTGCTGCTCCTGTCCGTTATCCTGTTGGAGGCGTTGTAGGCATCCAGCCTGATACCGCGCCCCTTGATCACCGACCCTGCAGCCACCTGGTCTGACAATGTCTCCACCGTCCTGTTCAGCTCCTCGTTCTGCCTTCTGCTTTCAGCCGCCTCCCTGCGCGCCGCAGCGGCATCTGCAGTGAGCTTCTGGTTCAGGGTGTTCAGAGAGTCTATCTGAACGATATAGTTTCTCATTATGCTCCTGAGCGTCCCCAGCTCTTTCTCATACTGACGGATCTTGCTTCTGTTTGTCGCCTCGGTCTTCTTTATCCTTTCTATCAGCTGAGAGACCTCCTCGCGTGAAGAATCCAGCTGCATATTGATAGATTCATAATCGGAGGACAGGCTGGCATAGTCATTCTGGAGAGCTATCATCTCCGCAGTAAGGTCCTCCTTCTCGATCTGAAGCTCCTTCACGAGAGAGGATCTCTCGATCCATACAGCAGCAAGTGCCACAAGCAGGACGGCAGCCACCGCGGCGAGAGCATACATTGTCTTCTTCAGACCCGCTTCCTGACCCGGCCTTCCATCCTGTACCGGTTCAATCATTCTGTTCTCTTCCATATCTGGTTCTTTTACGGCATCATACGGATGCCGGCTGGTTTGCAACTCTATCGTACAAATATACAAATAATTTGAAAAAGTCCGTATATTTGCATATGCAAATGAAGACTGTTATGAAATATTTTCTCAGGGCCGTCAAATACTTCATCTATCTCTCCGTTCTGATTGTAATAATAATGGCGCTCCTCGTGCTGATCAAGGTGGTGGAGCCTGACATCGGCTCGATGTTCCGCAACGGATACGATGCCCTGTGGCAGATCGCGATCCTGTTCGCTGCAGTCTCCGCGATCTATCCGCGGATCGGGTACGTCACCAGAGATGCCGCAATGTCAGGCAGCTGGGATGAGACCAGAGGAGAGATCAAGAAGTTTATGGAGAACCACTACTACAGCCTGGAGAAAGCGAAGCCCGGCCTTATGACATTCAGGCACAACGGCTCTGTCAGCAGGCTGTCGAGAATGTACGAAGACAGGATCACCATCACCTCCGCCGAAGGAGGAGTCATGGTGGAAGGGCTCAGAAAGGATGTTCTGCGCATTGTTTCAGGGCTTGAAAGAATTCCCGGCCGAAACAGTGGACAATAGGCTCTTCAAGAAACTCGAACACCCGTATCCCTTCCCTGCGTCCTTTCGCAAAGGCATCCCTGCATATCTCCCACCTGTGAAGGTTGAGAGCACGTAGGCCGTTGCCCAGGACCGACACCCTTATCGGATAAAGCCAGCACGATGCCGGCTTGCGGAAGTCCCCTTTCCCATCGAACCACATACGCTCCATTGCACAGAAGCAGCTGCCGTCCTCCCCGAAACACGTATATGCGCATTCCTCGCCGCCGGGCACAAGAGGTGTGACCATATCCCCGTCGGCATCTATTTCGAAGAAACCTTTCTCTCCTACCGCACACCTTCCCTGTTCACGCATCAGAGGGGAGAATATATGGTAGTTCCTCTCTATCTTTTCCTGCTCCCCATCCTCCAGAGGAGCCCCGCTGTCTCCGATGATACAGCAGCATCCCTTGCATCTGGCATAGTCACAGGCGAAATATTCCGTCAGGATCTCCGAAGAGACAAGACAGTCGCCGATCTGTATTATCGAAGGCATTGTCCTTCTGTCCATAAGCATCATCTATCTTACAATATACTCCACCCTTCCTGCGGATGCAAGCCCTGAAATAATCTCCCTGACCTTTTCCGCCTGGACGGAATCCACCTTTTCCGCATAACCCGTATTGAGGTCCTTTCCATACGCAAACCTGGCCCTGACCATATCCGTCCAGTATTCAGGGTCATTCTGCAATGAAAGTATCATGTTCTTCACCATATCCCTGCATACCGCTATCCTGTCATCCGGAAGCGGAGCCGCAGACATATCCGACAGCACCGCCCTGACATCATAAAGGAGCACGAGTGGATCCCTGCCCGTTTCATCCAGCGGGAGAGAGTCTATGTCAAGGTCTGTGACGGACACAAGGAAATTCACCCTCTCCTGCGGATAGCCGGAAAATTCACTGAACACCCTTACCGATGCACCTGTCCCCACAAACCTTCTGGCAAGTTCATTCTCCAGCGCCGATGCAGCCACTTTCATTGCCATATAGTTCCCTGCGGTGAAGGCCACAGGGACCGACATCGCCACATCAAGGCTCTGCCTCCTGCCATCCACTATATGCGTCGTCCAGCCGGATATAGGCTGGTACGGAAGCCTGATACGCGCAGATGACATAGGCTCTGTCTTGAACCCCTGCAGGTTCCTCTGCAGGAACCGCTTCATCGCCGTCTCTTCCATATCCCCGACAATGACCAGCACACCATCGTTCACTCTGGAGAAACTGGAATTGAAGAAAGACTCCGCCCTGGCACAGGCATCAGGGAACAGGTTTTCAGGGGATTTTTCAGAAGAATAGTGATATGACGGGCACATAAGGCTGTCGATTGCAGCCTTCCTGCCTGACAGTGACCCAGCCCGGGCCGCAAGTCGTAGTTTCTCGCACTTTGCATAATAGTCAAACGCCCTGCTGTTGACCCTACGGTCATTCGCGACCGCCTTCAGACACTTGAAAAGGAGGGTCAGAGAGGGCCTCGGCGCCAGCCCGTAGATATCCATATCCGATGCCGTCACCCTGCTGGACATCGTTATCCCTTCAGAAAGCATCATATCGTTGAAATCTTCGCTCCTGAGGCCGGAAATGTCGAACGTCTCAAGTATATCCGAATAGAATGCGCCTTCCCCCCTCCTGAGATCCTTCACCACAGAATATCCCCCTCTCAGCATCAGGTCATAATAGAAAAGGCCTCCGGTAGACATCCTCTTGTATACCACTTTCATCCCGTTGGAAAACGTCCACATCGTCCCTCCCGAGACTGATTCCTTCAAAGTCTTTTCGACCTTGAGTTTCTCCGTCGGGACATCCGGCAGCACGAGAGAGTCGCACCTGCTGGATGCATACGCCGTCAGCGTATCGGCCAAGGCAGCCTTCTTCCAGGCGTCCATAAACGATGAAAGAACTGCATCATCCTCAAGATACAGAGAATCCGCCACTACAGACACGCGGAGATTGTCATTGTCATCGAACAGTTCGGAGACATACCTGTTGAAAAGCCTCGTCAATGTGGAATCCGGCAGATCCCCCCTCACAAGGAAGCCGAACCTGTCGCTCACAGACACCGGGACAGATCCGTAGAGGAAGGAGGAAATGCACTCATCCACATAAGCGCTGTTGCACACGACGGGATCCAGCGACCGCCGGTACTGCTGCACAAGATATTCGTTCCTCGCTCCCGAATATTCCTTCTCCCTGGCACCGTTCACATCCAGATCCGCGACAATTCCCGTCAATACGGAGACCGCCTCCTTCACCTTTCCGTTGTCGACCGTCACGGAGACAGTGTATGTCTCATCCCCGCCCAAGTCCCGGCTTCCGGCATATCTGAAACGGATGCCGGATACAGGAATGTCCCGACGGCCCATCTCTACCGATATCCTTCTGCCGAGCACCCTGTCCAGCACCCCTACCAGATATTCTGTCATTGTCGGGACGACAGAAGACATATATTCACGGGGAGTCCTCGGGCTGGAATATGTGATGGAAATCCTTGCCGCTGCAGCAGATGAGTCCACCTTCACGGTGCATTCCGGAACCGTCCTCTCCTTCCACGCATATGATGTATCGACAGGCATCTGCCGGACCGGTGGCACCATCAGTGACAGCAGCTTCATCTTGGAAAGCACAGCATCCTTGCTGACATCACCGGAGACTATGATGGCATCGGACTCCATCTCGCCATCGACGGCGTTTTCAACAATGCTGAATATCATAAGGAGAGTGGAATCGATGAGCACATCCCTGCCGGATACAGGATAGGACCCGAAACGGTATACCACAGCATCAGGCGTTACCCTTACACCGACAGGAGCATCCTTCCTGCACAGCTGCGATGCCGCCCCGTTCCTGGAAGCATAGTCTCTTACGGAAGATCCCGACACCCTCGGGATCACAGTGACAGACGCCCTTGCCCGGAGCACCGCATCCGAATGCTCCTGATGACTTCCAGCATCCGCTCCCCTCCTCCGGACAAGGGCGAATTCCGCCATTCCTTTCTCGGATGGGTTAGTCACAATGTAATATGTCAGACCGTTAGGCAATGTCCCGTACGTCACCGCAGGGTCGGAAGGCAGCTGCGGAGGAGCCGGGAAAGCAGCCGCCGTAACTGCCAGCAGGAACACGGCGACTGAATATATATAACGCATCCTGTCCATTTTTATATTACCTTGATTGCAAAATTAAAACAAATTTTGCTAACTTTGTGAGTTGGCAAATGATATTTGGATATCAAATGAATAAACTCTATAAATTATGAAAAGGATCATTCTTATGGCAGCTGCGGCAATCCTCGCTGCAGCGACGGTTTCAGCGCAGGATCTGGAACAGGCGACAAACACTTACAACAACGGAGTAATGGCGCTCCAGATGGGAGACAACACGACTGCACTCGACTCGTTCAAGCAAGCATTGACGATGGCAGAGGCCTGCGGAGAATCCGGCAACGATGTCGCCGCAAACTGCAAGAACGTCATCCCTGGCGTGATGCTGTCCATAGCCAAGGACTTCATACAGAACAAGGAATATGACAAAGCGGTGACAAGCCTCAAGGAAGCTGCGACAGTGGCAAAGGAATACGGAAATGCAGATACAGAGACAGAGGCGATCGAACTCGTGCCTCAGGTGCTTCTTCAGAAAGCCAACGACCTCCTGAAGGAGAAGGATTTTGCCAATGCTGTCAACGCCTATAACGAAGCTATCGCAGCCGACCCTGACAACGGAAGGGCATACCTTCTTCTGGGAAGCGCACTTGCATCATCAGGCAAGATCGCCGAGGCTGAAGCAGCCTACACCAAGGCCGGAGAACTCGGGGAAAGCTCAGACGCTACAAAGCAGCTTGCAAACCTCTACCTCAGGGTTGCTAACTCCTACTACAAGGCAAAGAAATACACCGAGGCGATAGAGGCTGCAGAAAAGTCAATATCATATGTCGACAGCAATGCAAACACTTATCTGATCGCTGCCAATTCTGCACAGAAGCTCAACGACAACGCCGCCGCCATCTCCTATTTCGAGAAATACATATCAATGCCTAAGGCAAGGAACGTAAACGCCTATACCTTCACCATCGCTGTCCTCTACCAGCAGGCAGGCAACAAGGAGAAGGCTATCGAATACTATCAGAAAGTAGCTTCCGACCAGCAGTACGGCACCCAGGCGCAGGAGCAGCTCAAGGCACTCCAGCAGTAATCCGCCGGAAAGGGGAAATCCATGAGGAAGCTGGAACTTCTTGCTCCCGCAAGGAACGCTGACATCGGCATCGCGGCAATCGACTGCGGTGCCGATGCCGTATATATCGCAGGGCCTAGGTTCGGGGCAAGACAGGCCGCGGGAAATGACATCAATGACATAGCCAGACTGTGCGGATATGCGCACAGATTCGGAGCGAAGGTCTTCATAACCTTCAACACGATCATCTACGACAGCGAACTGGAAGATGCACGGAAGATGCTGGAAGAACTGTATGAAGCCGGGGCCGATGCTGTCATCGTACAGGATATGGCAGTCGTGGAGCTTGCTGGAAGCATAATGAGATATGGTGGGATAGATCCGGCCAGAATGGCTCTTCACGCATCGACACAGTGCTCCATAAGGACAGTGGACAGAGCGAAAGAGCTGGAGGCGTCCGGGTTCAGCAGAATAGTGCTTGAACGGGAAATGTCGCTCCGGCAGATAAAGGAGATAGCTTCATCTGTCGGCTGCGAGATCGAGTTCTTCGTCCACGGTGCCCTGTGCGTCTGCTACAGCGGACAGTGCTACCTTTCGGAAAAGATAGCCGGACGGAGTGCCAACAGAGGGGCCTGTATCCAGGCCTGCCGTTCAAGATATGACCTTGTCGACAGTGACGGGAGAGTTCTGGTACGGGACAAGGCTCTGCTGTCGCTGAAGGACTACAATCTCATCTCCCGGCTGGAAGAACTTGCAGATGCAGGTGTAATGTCTTTCAAGATAGAGGGACGGCTGAAGAATATCTCATACGTAAGGAATACGGTCAGGGCCTACTCAATCGCCCTGGACAGGATTGTCGAGAAGTCAGGAGGGAAATACTGCAGGGCATCTTTCGGCAAGGTCAGCGGCGGATTCACCCCGGATCTGGACAAGACATTCAACAGAGGCTACACAGAACTGTACATAGACGGGAGAAGAGGTAAATGGGCCTCAATGGACACCGCCAAGTCGATGGGAGAGGAACTTGGGACTGTCACCAGGCTCAACAGGGAGAGGACATCGTTCACCATCAGGCCATACGGAGACAGAAAGGTCACTGTGCACAACGGAGACGGACTTTCATTCATAGGAAAGGATGGCTCCATCGAAGGAGTGAGGGCAGATATCGGGGAAGGTGCCTCGGTCCACTGCAAAAGCACACCGGCCCTGTTTGAAGGGGCGAGGATATTCAGGAACTATGACATAGCCTTTGAAAGGGAACTCGAATCAAAGACCTGTATAAGAAGACTGGCTGCGGAAATAACAGTCTCATTCGGTAAGGCATCCGGGACCGGCACACTGACTGTAACGGCAGCGATCGAAGACGGAAGAGAGGCACGGAGGACATATACCGGAATATGGAACGATATGGCAGCCAACATCGGAAGAATGGAGTCAATGATCCGGACCCAGCTTTCAAAATCCTCCGGAATCTACTCTTTCACTGTCAAGGATATTGTCTATGGCGGATCTCTGCCTCTGCTTTCATCATCGGCCCTGAACTCCATCCGCAACGACCTTGCAGACCTGCTTGACAGTCTGGCTCCCGGCTGCAGCGCAGAGCGGGGCGGCAGATATTTCACTCCGCCTGACGGCTCCGTTCAATATGACAGATCCGCCATTCTGAGCGCAGCCCAAGAAACATCAAAGACTGTCATTCTGAGCGAAGCCCAAGAAACATCAAAGACTGTCATTCTGAGCGAAGCGAAGAATCTGTCGACAGACTACAAGGCAAACATATCAAACCATCTTGCCGAAAAACTGTATACGGAAGCCGGCTGCAAAGTGACCGAACCGGCCTACGAACTGACACACAGGACGGGAGTCGAACTGATGCGCACCAGATACTGCATCCGCTACGAACTCGGCCTCTGCCCGAAATTCCGGAACAGCCCCGCCCCGGCAGGCGGCAAAACAGCCGCGGCGGGTACAGAAAAGAGGAGCGGCACGGATGCCGCCCCCCTGTATCTTCTCAACAACGGACAGAGATTCACTGTCATTTTCGACTGCCGTTCCTGCGAAATGGTCATCAAATGACATTCCCGTAAAGCGGCTGCATCCGGGGCCCTATTCAGCAATCCTGTCCAGTATCGTGACCTGTATCTGCCTGACCTCTTCTGAAGACCCCATATAATTGGAGTTGGTCCCGACGAAAGTAGCGATATACGTACCGGGCTCCTCATATACGTAAGAATAGTTCGGAAGATAGTTCTGCACATTCTTTATCGCCACACCTGTATCCGGCTCGGCAGAATTGAATGCACGCGGTGCAGAGACGAGCCATGCTTCACAGGAATGCCCTATCTCCTTATAATTCCCTCCGGCGAAACTGATCGCCGCATTGGAAAGGCCGAACCTTATCCACCCGTTTTTGTTCTCCCTGTGGTACGGATCCTCGATCTGGTCCGACATCATCACAGTCGTAGTCCCCATAAGAGTCTCTAAATCATATCTTGCAGGCTCCATCCCCTTTACATTCACCGTAAGCTCTCCGTTGACAAAATATGTATCTACCTTTTCCCCGTCCTCATCGGCATCCGGATGCCAGTGGAAAGCGATACAGAGATTGGAAATGCAGTCCGTAAGATCCGCCGTGACAGGCTCCCAGAAATCCTGTTTCGCCCCCGCATCGTTGTAGGTCACCTTGGTCCAGCCCTGCATTCCCCCATCGAACATTTCCTGAAGAAGAGCCTTGTCAGCCTGGGCATCATTCCCCGCAAGCCCTGCAAAATCATTGGTATAATAGATATCCAGCGCCGGATCCGGATTCCCGAACCTGTGCTGCACCGAAAGATCGAGGGCAATGGATTCCACATCTTCCTCCGCCACCTGATATCTGTCGTGATACTGATAGTCAGCCCCCATCTCTCCGCTGTAGAACACGAGGTTGTCCGGATTGCCGGAGAAGTTGAACACTACGGGATCTCCTGCATAATAGGTATTGGAAGCATCCAGCGTCACATTGAAATCCACATCGGAATACATCCCCTTCTGCTCGCATCCGGTCACGGGCAGAAGGACAGCCAGAGCTATATACAGAAATAGTCTTTTAATCATCATATCGTTGCAATTTACTGTTTTTCAATGGCTACCAGAGAGGGTTCTGCTGGAGCAGGTCATTGACTCCCAGCTCTATGTTAGGGACAGGAAGAAGTATATGCCTCGGCTGCACCGAACTTGCAATTATCCTGGCGGCGGCAGCTTCCGTGCTTCCCGAGGCCCAGTCGGTAGAATAGGTGTCATCGGTATATCCCCTCATCGCCTCGACAAATATTCCCCAGCGTATAAGGTCATATTTACGCAGAGACTCGAAGCACAGCTCCCTTCCTCTCTCATTCCTTACAAGCTGCCTGAACGCTTCCTTCGTGTCATAATTCCCCGAATATGGACGTGTCGATATCCCCGCCCTTTCCCTTACAGGGACTATGCAGTCGTTGAACACCTGCTCGGACGGGCCGTCGCATTCATTGTATGCCTCTGCATACATCAGGAGCACATCCGAATAACGGAGTATAGGATAATTCAGCGGAGTATAAGGGCCTGCATCTCCCTTGATCCCTTCATACTGTGTCTCCCTGCGATATTTTCCGCAGTTTCTCACCGCCTTTGCGACAACCGGATTCACATCAGTAGAGACACTTGAATGCGTATACGGAGTCTTCCTTCCTATAGGGATATAGTCCGCATCCCCTGACTTGTTCTTCCCTTTATAGTTATACGGGCACATATTCCAGGCCTGACGCCTGTCCCAGTGCGGGTCATCATCATCCGCAAGGCCGGTCTCCGCTTCAGTCCTGTCTTCAGTCCAGTAGAGATTCCACAGCTTGAGGGAGCCGTTATACTGCCCGTATGAGAAATTGCATTCCAGCTCCGGGTCGCTGTATCCGCTTGTAAGCTGGCACTGCAGACCTATTACATTTCCTATACGGCCATTGCTCCAGTTGTCAGAGCTGGACCTGTTGCCCTTGAAATCAGCCTCCCACATCGATTCATAATATTCAGTGTCGTACCTGTCCGATATCATATTGATGAATACCTGGGAATATCCATCGTTCTGGTCATTCCCCTGGTTCAGCCGGTGCTTCCCGCTCTTTATCACTTCGTATGCATAGTCCCGGGCCCTGGCGAAATATTCATTTTTCATCGCATCGTCAGTCCCGGTGACGGACTCGCCTGCCATAAACAGGTAGACCCTTGCAAGAATCCCGTACATCGTAGTCTTCACCACACGTGAAGGGGCATTCGTGAGGGCTTCATCAGCAAGTTCCAGACAGTCGGCCATTTCAGACACGACCCACTGCAGCACCTTCAGCTGAGGGGTGGCCTCGCACTGCACGTTATACGGAGATGTCGTGGGTGTAAGCCTCAAAGGCACATCGCCCCACGCCTGGGCCAGAATGAAATAGTAATATGCCCTGAGGAACCTGGCTTCATTGTACAGTTTGTGGTCCGGATCGAACTCGCAGTCCGTCATTGCCTCCATAAACGAGTTTGCGTTCCCTATTCCCTCGTAGATTTCCGTCCATGCCTCATATACTTCCTGGGAACTTGCATCGTGCTGGTACCATACCGAGAAATTGTTGCCGCTGGTGCGGTTATAATAACTCAGGTCGTCAACGTTGGAAAGCATCTGGGAATAGTAGTTCCCGTAAAAAGCCTCGCTGTTGATGACTCCATAGACACCGGCAAGTCCGTACAGGGCCTCCTCTTCGGACTCATAGCTTCCGACCATTACAGTCGGCTCCACATCCAGGAAACTGCATGATGCGGCGGCCATTAGGGAAGCGGCGAACAAATATATCTTCTTATTCATAGTCTATCCTCCAAATCATCAGAAAGTGAATGAAATTCCTCCGGTTAGGCCGAACGCCCTCGGGTATGCAGACCAGTCAAATCCAGGTGTAAGGACTGAATTCCTTGTCGACACTTCAGGATCCGGGCCTGTATATCCAGTCCAGGTCCATATATTGTCTGCCGACAGATAGATCCTCATTGTATCGAGATGCAGTCTCCTGAGAGCTCGCCTCGGCAAGGTATAGCCTACCGAGACATTCCTCAGCCTGAGGAACGACCCGTCCTCCACGACACGTGAAGAATAGAGGAATGTACCGTTGGCCCCTATCCTCGGTATATCACTGTCCGGATTGTCATTAATGTCAAATCTGTCCACATAGGATGCGAACTGGTTGAGACTGGAAATGGACCCGTTCTCAAAAATAAGACGGTTGGCATTCAGTATGTCATTGCCATAGCTCCAGGAGAAGAATATATTCACATCGAACCCGTGGAAATAGAACGAGTTACCGAATCCTCCGGTGTGAATCGGCTGTCCGCAGCCTATGATCGTGCGGTCATTGTCATCTATTATCCCATCCCCGTTCACATCCCTGTACTTTGGATCTCCAGGCCTGATATCAGACCTATTGTAGGTAGAGACATACGGTACGCCGTCCTTCAGGTAATTGCCATCGAATTCATCCGCCTTGTATGTACCTTCATAGATATAGCCGTACATCATTCCCGAAGGCTTGCCTACCTGGGTTATATACGGATACTGGGTATTGAACCGCTGGTCCCAGTTCACTGCGGAAAGAAGGGACTGCTGGCCGTTGGTCAAGGCAGTGACCTTGTTGCGGTTGAACGCGATATTGAAAGACGTCGTCCACTGGAAATTCTTCGTGTTGATATTGACAGTCTCCAGAGAGAATTCCCATCCGCTGTTGCGCATTGAACCCACATTCATCATTGCCGACTCATAGCCTGTGGAAGAAGGCATAGTCGCCTGCAGAAGCAGGTCATACGTATTTTTCAGATACCAGTCGGCTGTGATCTTTATGCGGTCTCCCTCGAAGAACGAGAGATCTATACCGACATCATACTGCTCTGTAGTCTCCCACCTGAGGTTAGGATTGGCCATATTGCCGGGATAATATCCAGGTACGATCTCTCCTCCGAATACATAGTCATTCGAGTCCGGATCACCAGGCTTTGTGACAATCTGTGCATAGAAATCCCACGGTGTGGTGGTACGGTTGTTACCAGTCATACCCCATGACAGACGGAGCTTTCCGTTCTTGAGCCAGCTGCTGTTCTTCAGGAGCTCCTCCCTGTTGAAGTTCCAGGCAAGGGATGCGGACGGGAAATAGCCCCACTGATTGTCTTTAGGGAACTTGGATGATCCATCCGCCCTGAACGAAGCGGTGAGATAGTATTTATACCGGTAGTTGTACTGAAGCCTGAACAGGCCTGACATCATCCTCCAGTTGTACTCCCAAGGGGTGACAGTCTGGTAGTTTCCGGTGTGCATACCGTTGAGCCCCATTGACTCCGTGGTCATATTTGTCGACCTGGAACCTTTATAGTCATTCGTCTGCCCCTGGAATGTCAGACCTCCGAGCAGAGTGAGATGATGGGTCCTGCGGATATGCTTTGTCCAGGTAAGCGTGTTCTCGTTCAGCCAGGTCACCCAGTTGGTCCAGTATATACCTCCGTTGATGCCGGCTCCCGAAGGAGACCTTTCGTTTCCGGTATAGGTCATCGTCCCGTTGAATTCCTCCCTGCAGCGGTTCTGGTAGGTATAGGTCCCGGTCACCTTGAGCACAAGGTCAGGGATTATGGTATAGGTGAGCCCGAGCTGGGCATTGAGATAGTCCTGGATGGTCTTGCGGTACTCGTTGCGTACCGACAGCGCAGGATTGAAACGGAAATCGCTCGCATCCGACGCCTCTTCATCAAAAGGAGAATTCAGGAACTCATCATCCGAGCCTGTATCCCATACAGGCTTCACCGGACGGTAGCCCCATACAGAATACATAAGCCAGCCGGAGGCCCTGGAAGACTGCTGGGCCGAAGTTGGGTTGGTCCCGCTTGTGACAGACCTCGAATAGTTGACATTTATGTCGGCCTTGATTTTCTTGCCTATGTTCTGGGAGAAATTGATCTTCCCCTGGTATCTCTGGAAATTGGAATTCACTATGATACCATCCTGGTCCAGGACCGAGAAGCTTGCTACATAGCGGTTTCCGGCCTCCTTGCTTCCTCCGGACAGGGAGATGTTGTAGTTCTGCACGAATGCCGGCCTGTAGATCCTGTCCTGCCAGTCATAGGTGTTCACATTACGGTAGTCCTCCAGGTCATAATACTGATCATTATGTTCAAGATAGATATTAGTCCCGCCGAACACATCATATCTGTCAGACTGGAAGTCGACAAATTCGTAGGCATCCATCAGCTCCACCTTGTTCGCGATCTTGTTGCCCGTCCAAGAGGCGCTGAAATTCACCTTCGGCTTGCCTTCCACACCCTGTTTGGTCGTGATCACGATCACTCCGTTGGCTCCTCTGGCTCCGTAGATCGCCGTAGCCGAGGCATCCTTGAGAATATCTATCGACTCGATATCAGCAGAGTTCAGGGCAAGAGCCATTGAACTCTCTGACGGGAAGCCATCGATCACATACAGAGGAGCACTGCTCTGAGTCAAGGAGTTGTTTCCCCTGATGACGATATTGGCCTCCGCTCCGAGGGAACCATCCGAAGTGGTGACCACCACTCCTGCCACCCTTCCGGTCAGCGCCTGGTCGAAATTGGTCACCGGGGTCTTCATCACCTCGCCCATATCCACTTTGCTGATGGATCCTGTCAGGTCTCTCCTGGTCACCGAGCCGTATCCGACGCTGACCACTTCAGCCGCATCGATGGAGAGCTGCTCTTCCGCCATCGAGACATTTATAAGGCCTCTTTTGGCTACAGCTTCCTGTATCTCCTCGAAGCCGAGACATGAGAATATGAGCGTGGCATTCTGAGGGACGGAAATGGTGTAGTTTCCATCCATATCCGTGACCGTACCGTTTGATGTGTTGCCTGACTCATATACCGTGACTGCTATGAGAGGCTCTCCGGAAGTGTCGGTGACCCTTCCCTTCACCTCGATATTCTGTGCCGAGGCCTCCAGCAGCGATGCCGCACACAAGGCCAGCGTTGTCAATAGTACAGTTAGTTTATACATCAGTGTTCTGTTTATATATAAAACTTTATCATCAGATTCTTCATTTCATCATCAGATTCTTCACTTCGTTCAGAATGACAGACCGGTTCGTTCCATAGACAGTCTGGCCGTTCCTTCTACAGTCTCTTCAGAGTGAACTCCACAGGCTGTCCATCCACGCAGGATGCCGTAATGGCCGTCTTTCCCGAATCTTTTGCAAGCCGGACATTGTCTGCCGGCGCTGCAAGCTCCCAGTCGCCATCGACCACCACCTTCTTCTCTATCACCTGGCTCGGCTGAGGCGTCGTATATGCCTTCTTTGTAATACCGAGATCCGGAGTGCAGATGCTTACCACAGTCAGTCCATCCTCCCTGGTCCTCTCCATCACTATTGTCTCGGCATCTATCGACGCCACAGGCAGATACGGCTTAGCCTCCTTGCCTTTCGGGAGTTTCTGGAAAGCATCTGAAGAAGCTGCCCCATCATATTCCTTGTAGCATATATATGCCGTGATGCCGGTGGCATGGTCATTGACGACGTGCGCCGAATTGTCCTTGCGGATAACGGTATACGGAAGGCTCTTCGAATATCTGTTCACATCCTTGCCTGCAGGCTGGACAAGCATCAGATACTCGTAAGTTTCATTGTCCGGAGACACACCGTGATCTATATATGCGGTTATGAAGTCTCCTGTGCCCTCCTTCTTTTTCGTGTCGGAAGGGGAAGTCTGCGTCTGCTTGACTACATTCAGGCCTGCTCCATCTGTAAGTATATACACATTGCCCTTCGTGTCCGTCAGCACAGCCTGTCCCTCGGAGGCGAACCTGTAATCGAGAGGGAAGGAATCGAACCAGTCCTCGTTGATATCCACCTCGGCCATTCTGTCATCCAGCCTGAGCTGGTACAGCGTAGTCTCAGTCGGATATGAGGATGTATTGGTGATGCCTGTCCCTATGAAGACAATCCTGTTGTCGAAGCAGAAGACACTCTTCGTCGCAGTCGCCCCTGCACAGAAATTAGGCCTGTCTTTCTCCACGTATGTGAACGCCAGCACACCGTTGCGGCCTTCAAGGGAAGACACTCCAGGGAACCGCGAGTCATTCCTTTCCATCAGCGTACCTTTCAGAGGACTGTCCAGCATCTCGAAAGGAAGATGGATCGTGGTAGCCCCGGGCATCCTGTTCCAGTCCCAGCCTTCCTGGGAATATCCGCTCTCCTTGGCCGACACAGGCCTGCCGGTACCTATCAGCTGGGCAGTGCCATAGCTCTGGTATCTTCCGAAACGGTTGTCAGCGGCATATATCTCCGCGCTCCACACATCCGAATTATATGCCTTCAGGGAAAGCATCCAGTCTCCCCTGCGGTGGATTCCGAGAGCAGCGTAATTGAGGACGAAGAAACCTTCCGGAGCCGCGGATGCGGAAGACACTCCGGCTTTCTTGAGTGCTGACAGAGTCTCGGGCTCGGCGCCTCCGAGATAGATATACGCACCGCCCAGGTCAGGGTCTGCCCCGAGACCGGAATCTGTCAGGTCTCCCAGAAGGGCAAGAGAAGCGAACGCCTCTATGTCAGCCTTCGGTATGAACCCGTTGAACGGATGCCTTCCGCAGATCCCCACACCCCAGTCGGTAAGATTGCAGTAGTCCCTCATCGTCAGGAGGGCATGCTTGAATGTGCGCCTTGCATCTTCACCTATGACGAAATCCGTATCCTTCGTATAATGGCAGAAATCACCCACAGCGGCAAACGCCCCTACCGAATAGGCAGGATAGTGTCCGCCGTGATGGAAAGAGGTCCCATCCACCTTGAAGCCTCCGAGCGTCCCGGGAGAATAGGAAAGGGACCCGGAGACCCAGGTCCCCAGAGCCTTCATCTTCGCATATCTTTCCGCCGGATCGGATGTCATCATTGCTGAAATGACCTTGGCATCAAGAAGGGTGTGCCAGCTGTCAAGAATCTCATCCCTGCCGTAGACGAAAGGCACCCTGGTCTCCGCCAGTCCGCTCCAGTATTCCAGTACCTTGACATACTCATCCAGCTTCCCGGCCGCGGCTATCTCATCCCTGAGGAGCCACATTCCCTTGTACAGTTCCCTGATCTGATATCCGTAATGGTGGTTCGTACCCTGTCCGCTGCCATACGCGAAACCCTGGTCTATGGCATGGTCGAATGCGGTGAAGACCTTGTCGAGATTGCCCTTGTTGCCTGTATAGTAATAGTCCTGGGCATAATAGTAGATCATCTGTCCGACAAACCGGATGCGCATCTCGCCCAGAGCGTTGTTGAATTCATCATCGCTCAGGAGAGGGGCGCCGGTGACAGACCCGTCAGGAAGACGTCCGAGCCGGTACTTGGCATACATATCATCCGCACGTTTCAGGAGCGTGTTCTTGACATAGTTGTCACTCGAATTGGACGAGGCTATCACCTTGTCCATCCTCTCCTCCACGACATCAAGCATCTTCCGGCCTTCATCCGTCAGAGCGGCCGCCTCGAGCGGAGGGTTCTGCTCCCACTCCCACAGCCGGCACCAGTGCCACATGTTCCGGCTCAGGTGATTGTTATTGTCCGGGATCTGCATATCCGGAGTTATCTGGTCGTGGAGTTTTGCGGTACGGAAAGACAGACGGTCGATATAGACTGTCCCGGATGAGAGCGACTCCGGCATAGTGACCGTCATCTTCGCCACATTTGTCGCCCTTTCAGCCGCCTTTCTGTCACCGTAACGGCTTCCGTCAGGTGTCAGCATATCGATATATTTGACCCACGCGGTCCTCCAGCCCGTGAACCCTGCATTGAAATCGAAATGACAGATCTCCTCTCCGCTCCAGTTCCAGAAAGTGAACCGCATCGGCGAGTCAGCCGGCACGGTGTTATATATCCACACTATTATCCCTGCCCCGTTCACCTTCATAGAAGCCTCCATATCCAGGAAGTCCGAGAACACAAGGGATGCCGGTCCGCTCCACTCGAATTTAAGGGAACGCGACCCATCCTTGAACTTCTCATCCGATGAAGTCACTGTCCCTTGTCCTTCAGCCTTGACAAATCCGGGAACGCCATCTTCGAAGTTATGCTGTGAATTGATCGCCGCCTCCGCCGCACCGGAAATGAGCATAAGCGATAACAGAACCGTAAAGAATCTTCTATTCATACTTATGTGATCAGTTTGCAGAAATGCAAAATTATCAAAATTTCATATTAATACAACACTGACAGAATTATTTTAAAGCAAATTTTGTCTTTTTATAATAATTTTATATATTTGTAGGCTACTGCATTCAATGTCAGGCAACTGACACCATTTTTAATTGATTAATAGACCTGCTATGAACTTCAAGACATTCCTGGCCGTATGTGCCGCCGCAATGGCCATCATCTCATGCAACTCAAAGACAGACATCATCACTGAAAACATCGAGAACGCAAAAGTGCAGATCGGGGCGCTTCTGGAGGCATCCGAAGCCGGAGACACCATAAGGATTCCATCTACTTTCAAGGACGGCGAGATCGTATACGTCCCGACCGATGACTGGGTCAGCGGATTCTTCGCCGGGACACTGTGGTATATGTACGAACTCACCGGAGATGAATACTGGGCCGACCACGCCAGAAAACACACGGAAGTGCTTGATTCCATCCAGTACCTCACATGGCACCATGATGTAGGCTTCATGATCTATGACAGCTACGGCAACGGACTGAGGCTGAAAAACATACCTGGATACAAAGACGTCTGCATCAATACAGCCAGATCGCTTTCCACAAGGTTCAGGCCCGGAGCGGGCATCATCCAGTCATGGAACGTCGACAGGGGATGGCAGGCAGAGAGGGGCTGGACATGTCCGGTCATCATTGACAATATGATGAATCTGGAGCTTCTGTTCAAGGCCAGCGAATTCAGCGGCGACCCGACATTCGCGGACATAGCGATCAGCCACGCCGATGCCACGATGGAGAATCATTTCCGTCCCGACTACAGCTGCTATCATGTTGTCGACTATGACCCCGAGACAGGCGAGGTGCTCCACAGATGCACGGCACAGGGATATGCGGATGAATCCGCCTGGGCAAGAGGACAGGCGTGGGCTCTGTACGGATACACCGTGGCATACAGATTCACGGGAGACGAAAAATATCTTGAACAGGCAGAGAAGGTGGCCGGATTCATATTCAACGACCCGAACATGCCTGAAGACCTGGTCCCTTACTGGGACTTCGATGCCCCGGATATCCCTGACACATACAGGGACGTTTCATCCGCTGCCGTAAATGCTTCCGCGCTGTACGAGCTCAGCTATCTCACCGGAGATGACGGATACAGGAAGACCGCGGACAGGATCATTGAATCGCTTTCCACTCCGGCGTACAGGGCTGCACAGGGGACGAACGGAGGATTCATCCTGATGCATTCAGTCGGCAGCATACCTCACGGAAGCAGTATCGATGTCCCTCTCAACTACGCGGACTACTATTTCCTCGAGGCACTTATCCGCAAGCGCAACATAGAGAACGGGCTGGCGCCGGTACCCGGCGACCCGGCAAGATAAACATATCTAAATGACTACCAACCATATAATAATAACACTCATTGTGCTGCTGTCGTCAGTGCTGACGACAGCGGCACAATATACCGACTTTCCCGGACACCCGGAGATACTTTCTTTCGAGGAGGGCACGGCGCCCGTCAGGCCTCTGAAAAAATCATCGGTAAGCACATCTCCCCTTCATTTCAAACTTGGAGAGAATTCACTTCTGTGGAAATGGAAGAAAGGCGGGGCAGGCATAGAGATTCCGGGAGAGATCCCGTATCTTCACAAGAACCCCAATCCCAAAGAGACATCCGTATCCACTTTCGTGTTCTGGGTATATTCCGAGACTCCTCTTGACGGGGAGCTTACATTCTCCTTCATGAAGGGGGACAGGGTCTGCTGCAGCTTCAGATACGGACTCGGATTCAAAGGCTGGAGAGGGGCCTGGGTGGCATTCGACAGAGATATGGAAGGGACACCGGAAGAGGGGATGGACAAGGTGGTCATAACAGCCCCGGAAGAAGTCCGGAAAGGCAGGCTGTTCCTTGACGGCATCATAACGGCGGCATTCGAGGACATCCGCCACCACACGGCTGACTTCCAGGCTCCATATATCAACAAAGGGACGACATCCCACTGGCTCGTGCTTCTCGACAGCTGGAACAGGAAGCTGGACATAGAGCCGGAGGCGGAGATATCCGCGAAGGATGTACAGCAGATGGAAGAAGTCAGGGAAAGATTCATCTCGCTTGTGACAGACGGAAGGAAGGCTCTGAACCGGGAGGATCTCATAAAGCAGTTCGACAGCTACGGCATACGCTGGAACAAGGATGGTACGATCGCCGGCAAGCCGGTATTCTTCACCAGATACGGAGAGACCTATATCAACATAGGCATTCCTGATGCATCCAGGACATTCTCGGAAAACGGTCAGCTGCTCAGGCCCGCGAACGACTTTATGTTCAACCTCGCGCTGGCATACCTCAGGACAGATGATGCGGAATGGAAGGAAGATCTGGAAGATATGTACATAACGATGACCCGGTTCATGCTCGACCAGGGCTATGCCGCGGGAAGCGCGCTCGGGACACTTCATCATCTGGGATACAGTATGAGGAATTTCTACACGGCACCTGTGATAATGAAGGATGTCCTGGAGAGGGAAGGACTGTCGGATGAGATGCAGCAGGCTATGGAATGGTTCTCCGGTGTCGGTGAAGTGAAGACTGCACCGGAAATGCCCGGCATGGACATCGATGCGTTCAACACCTCGCTGATGGGACGGATGGCATCGCTTCTTATGCTGGAGGACACTCCGTACAAGAAAGCATATCTCCGGGCGCTGTCCAGATGGATCGACAACGGGTTCAGATACGCGGAAGGCCTCAGGCCTGCATTCAAGCCGGATGGAACGGTGCAGCATCACAGGAAAGCCTATCCTGCCTATGCCACAGGAGGATTCGACGGAGCCGTCAACGCTGTCTGGATGCTGCACGGCACGGACTACGCCATTTCCGAGGAAAGCCACGGAATCCTGAAGAAGGCCCTTCTTGAAATGAGGTTCTACTGCAACCTGAAATCATTTCCTCTTGCAATGTCAGGCAGACATCCTGACGGGAAAGGGGAACTGATCCCATCCCAGTACGGACTTCTGGCCACGGCAGGTTCCCCGGACGGGACACAGCCGGTCGACAAGGATCTGGCGGAAGCGTACCTCAGGCTCGATCCGGACGGGAAATGGAGCAGGATGTTCACAGAGGCCGGATACTCCGCAGAGAAATCCCCTGAAGGATGCCATACATATCCGTTCAACTGTTCTCTCACGTACAGGCAGCACGACTGGTCAGTAACCATAGCCGGACACAGCAGATATCTCTGGTCGGCAGAAATATACAACGGGGCAAACCATTACGGACGGTATCTGACACACGGCAGTATGCAGATCCTGGCTGACGGCACCCCGGTGATCAGCAGTTCCGGAAGCGGATTCCAGGTGGCGGGATGGGACTGGCGCCATATTCCGGGTACGACAGCGGCTGAAATCCCGATGGAGGCGATGAAAGCGGATGTCAGGAATGTGGACGAGTTCTCCGGATATGAGGAGATGCTGCTTTCCGACCAGTGGTTCGCCGGCGGAGTCACCCACAAGGGCAATGCAGGGGCATACGCCATGATTCTGCACGAGCATGACAAGTACAACGGGTCATTACGTGCACGTAAATCCTATTTCGCATTCGGCAACAGGATCATCGCCCTCGGCTCCGACCTCGAAAACTTCCTCCCAGGCTCGACACTCCATACCACCCTGTTCCAGAACGTGCTGGAAGATCCGCAGCAGGATATCACAATGGTCGACGGAGGAGCCATTGCCGCAAGGGAATTCAACAATACATACGAGGGGGATATGGTCACGGTACAGGACAGGTTCGGCAACGCCTGGTTTGTGAAGGATGGGAAAGTGACCGTATCGAGAGGACTGCAGCATTCACTCCACGAGGAGACAGACGAACCCACCGAAGGCTATTTCGAGAAAGCATATATATGTCACGGGGACATCGTGAGCAAGGGAGCGATTGCCGGGAATGTATATATGAAAGACTCATACGAATATATGACTGTCATCCACGCGACCGCCGATGACATTATGAAATATTCGGAGAAGCTGCCTTACACAACCATAAGATGCGACCACAAGGCACATATCATAAGGGATGACGAGACCGGGATCATTTCTGCATCCATCTTCGAGCCCCTCGACGAGGGAGACACTGAATCCGCAAGACTGTCAGGCATTGGGGCCGCCTCCCCTTGTATGGTGATGATGAGTATGGACGGGGCCGTCATGACTCTCAGCGCCAGCAATCCGGACCTCAGTCTGTACGAAGGGCCGAGCGACGAAATCCTGAATGAGCACGGAGAAAGGATCGAGAGAAGCGTCTACGGAAGGGAATGGATAGACGACCCTTGCGGAGACACCGGCATTGACATAACGCTGCGCGGCAGATGGAAACTCGAGGACGGAGGAGACAGCGATGTGACAGTCAAGCCGGAGGGAAACAGCACACATATACATTTCTCTACACGGGAAGCCAGGACCGAGGAGATACGGCTGTCCCGCATTATCGGGGAATAGCTTCGGATATCCGTATTATCGGATACGGGACATATGAGATTTGAACAGATTGCAAGATGAAGATACGGAACATCATTCTGCCGATTACGGGAATCGCGGCTGTATCCTGCAGCAATGCCGGAGAAAGTCAGCCGAACATAATCTATGTATTCCCGGACCAGTTCAGAATATCATCCCTCGCATTCTGGGACTCCCCGGAATACGAGGGTGCCGTGAACTGGAAAGCCGATCCGGTACACACTCCAAACCTGGACAGATTCGCGGACGAATCCATAGTGCTCAACAGCGCGGTGAGCACATGCCCTCTCAGCAGCCCTCACAGAGGGATACTTCTGACCGGAATGTATCCCGAAAGAAACGGAGTGACTCTGAACTGTATGGCCCTCAGACCGGAAAGCACACTCGATCCGGATGCTGTCTGCATTTCAGATGTACTTGACGCCGCGGGATATTATTGCGGCTACATAGGCAAGCTGCACGCAGAGACCCCGATGAAGAACGACCCGGCCAACCCGGGGCACTATGTAAGCGACCGCGACCCTGAATGGGACGCCTACACCCCGCCTGAACGCAGGCACGGATTCCGTTACTGGTACTCATACGGTACATTCGACGTACACAAGGATCCGCATTACTGGGACACTGAAGGCAGAAGGCACGACCCGAAGGAATACTCCGTCAGGCACGAGACAGACAAGGCCATAGAATTTCTCCGCAACGAAGACGGACAGAGGGATGCCGGCAAGCCTTTCTTCCTGATGCTGGCATACAACCCGCCGCACAGCCCTTACGAATGTATGGATGACTGTATGGAGGAAGACTATGACCTCTACAGGAATATGGACTACAGCGAACTGTATGTCAGGGAAAATGCAGACACCACACTCACAAAGGCGCCGAGTGCAAGGTACTATTTCGCGAATGTGACAGGGGTGGACAGGGAATTCGGCAGACTGCTTGATGAACTGGAAAAGCTCGGACTCGAAGACAATACCATAGTGGTCTTCACATCCGACCACGGAGAGACGATGTGCAGCCACAGCACATACGATCCGAAGAACTCCATCTACACCGAATCATACTGTGTTCCGTTTATGATACGCTATCCGGACAGAATAAGGCACAGGGTGGACAGTACAATGCTCAGCACCCCGGACATAATGCCTACACTGCTCGGTCTGGCAGGGCTTGAAGACAGGATACCGGAGAGCGTGGAAGGGAACGACCTCTCACCCGTCTTCCTCGAAGACGGGCGCGGATGCCAGCTGCCGGATGCGACACTGTATATCCGTAATCTTGACGGAGACAAGGATGAGAACGGCATAGTGCACGGAATATTTCCTGAAGCAAGAGGAATAAGGACTGACAGATACACAATGGAGATTGCAATCGACAGGGACAGCAGGCTTAAACGGGTTCTGATTTTCGATGACTGGAACGACCCGTATCAGATGGACTGCATTCCGTATACTGAAAACAGAGACCTGTTCTCGGATCTGTGCGCCGTGCTGGACAGGAAGCTGGAAGAGAGCAACGACATCTGGTACCGTGAAGGGATTCTGGACAAGGTTCTGGAGTCAGCTGCAGGCAGCTTCCCTGATCAGGGGGAAAGACAGGAATGACCAAAACAGACTTGAATATGAAAAGAATCTATCAGATCATTACCATAGCTGCAGCCGCCTGGGCTCTCGCCGCATGCACAGACACGGCATCCATCGAATCTGAACTCGCCGGGCTCGAAGACAGGACGGCAGAGCTTGAGAAGGAGGCGGCAAAGATAAACTCTAATGCCATCTCCATCAGGAAACTGCTGGACGAGACGCTTAAAGTCGTCAGCTGGGAGGAAAGAGAGGATGGGACAGGATATGATCTCGGGATCAGCGACGGGACGACTGTCAGCATCTACGTCTCGGAAGATGGCGGAGGAATAGTACCGGTCATAGGCATAGATGCTGAAGGCAACTGGACAGTCTCCCTCGATGGAAAGGATTTCTCCGTGATCGAAGGCTCTGTGAACGCTTTCATAACGGAATCCGCCATCCCCGAGGTCAGAGTCGGAAAGGATGGATACTGGGAGATCAGCATAAATGGAGGGAAGGACTTCATCCAGATCACGGACATCGATGGCAGACCGGTACCGGCACAGATGACAGGAGCGACAGATTCCTTCTTCACGGACGTCAGCTACGACCAGGCTGCAGGGAAGCTCGACATCATACTTGCAGATGGAAGAGAACTGGATATTCCTGTGCTGGATATCCTTGATATGGAGATCGGGGGATACACTGAGGACGGCACAGTCATCTGTCTCGGCGAAGAGCTCCATTTCCCTGTAACATTCTCGGATGATGTGGCCGAGGCTTTCTGCAGCTGCCCGGATGGATGGCGGGTACAGATAGCAGAGACAGAAGACGGCACCGGGCAGGAACTGATCATCACCGGACCCGCTTCCGGATCAGCGGGCGAATATACAGTAAAGATATATCTGCAGTCGGATGAGAAATATCTCAGGGTATACGACATTACAGTCACCCTCAACCCTGTCCCGTACGACTCGGCCGCGTGCGACGAATGGAACGGTTTTCTTGCCGGGGATCCAGACAACATAATTCTGGATTTCTCATATGCAGGCTATATGCACGGAGAGACCGCACCGGCAGAGATCACGATGGACCTGTCTTCCGGCACGGCAGATGTCTCGGGCTCGACATACAGGATATATGACATAACCGACTACGGTGCGGTTCCCAATGACGGGAAATCCGACAGGGATGCATTCCTCTCCCTGCTGACCGAGATAGCCGGAGAGCCGGTGCTCAACGCTGCCGGAGACCAGCTCACCTTCCCTCACAAGAACCAGTACAATGCCGTAATCTACTTCCCGGAAGGAGACTTCATACTCCACACCGAGGAAGACAACGCGAACGACAGGACCCAGTCGATAATAATCAGGGGAGGCAACCTTGTGATCAAGGGAGCAGGACGGGACAGGACGACTGTCACAATGGCTGACCCGGCTCTGCCATCTTCATCGGCAATGTACTCATCGCCTGATATGATACAGCTCAAGCACAACACCGGGGTCCAGTATGCCAATGTGCTTGCGACAGTAACCGGAGACTCGGAGAAAGGGTCATTCACGGTCACCGTAGATGGTACAGGCTCGCTCAAGGCCGGAGACTGGGTGTGTCTGTATCTTGCACCGAACAATGCACCGGAAGTCATTGCAGAGGAACTCTCTCCTTATCAGGGAGATGGTTCGTGGGCAATCGTACAAAACGGTGTCACGGTAGAGGATCTGCATCAGGTAAAGTCGGTCAGCGGGAATTCGGTCACGTTCCATGAGCCTCTGATGCACGAAGTCAAGGCCGGCTGGAACTGGAAAATAGTCAGATACCAGCACTATGAGAATGTCGGGGTCGAGGACATCACCTTTGCCGGCAACGCAAAGGAGAACTTCGGCCACCACGCTTCATGGGAGGATGACGGGGCATACAAGCCGATAAGTATGACAAGGGTGGTCAATTCCTGGATGCGAAGAGTCGGATTCCATAGCGTAAGCGAAGCCTGCTCCATCATAACAAGTGCCAATGTATCAGTATACGATATAGAGATCGACGGCAACAGAGGACATTCTGCAATAAGGTCGCAGGGATCTTCAAGGGTATTCATAGGAGCGGTCCGCGACCACAGTTCGGGCAACATAATGGATGACCTCGGACATAGTGTCACGGGTACGTGGAGGGACGATGCCGGGCAATACCACGCCACAGGAGTATCCAAGCTGAGCATAGGAGCCGTACTGTGGAGAAACGTATGGGGCTACGACTCATGCTTCGAGAGCCACGCCACCCAGCCTCGCGCCACACTGATAGACTGCTGCTCGGGAGGCTGGAGACGATGGAGACAGGGAGGGGATGCCAACCAGATGCCTAACCATCTCGCAGATCTGACCGTATGGAACTTCAACAACACCACCCCGTATTCCGGCACGTGGATATGGTGGGACAGCGGTTCAGTCTGGTGGAAATTCCTTCCTCCGATAATCGTCGGATTCCACGGAGAAAATGTGGAATTCGATCCGGAGCAGACCATGCACATCGGAAGCAACGGCATTCCTGTCAATCCGGAATCACTGTACGAGGCCCAGCTCCGCAACAGACTCGGATACATACCGGAATGGCTTAATGCATTGAAGTGAAACAGATTTACACAATCAAAACCATAATCAAATGAAATCAGAATTTATCAGAACATTGAAAATTGCCGCTCTCGCCATCAGCGGAGCTGCAATATTGTCCTGTACCAATCTCGATGAGGTCAATGATAGACTCGATTCGCTTGAAAGCAGGATACAGGCACTCGAGACACAGCTGCCGACACTCAACAACAATGTCACTGCACTGACTCAGATAGCAAATTCAGGGATCATAAACGGTATCAAGCCGACAGAGGAAGGGGACGGCTATGTGATCACCACTGTAGATGGAGAGACATACACCCTCAGGCAGGGCTCGATCGGCAACACACCTCTGATGTCCATCGATGAGGATGGATACTGGATCGTCAGCTACGACAACGGAGCCAATTATGAAAGGATCACAGTCGGAGGGCAGCCTGTAGCGGCAGCCGGAATGACCCCGAAGTTCCAGGTAGGGGCCGAGGGCCAATGGCAGATCAGCTATGATGGAGGAAAGGTCTTTGAAGATGTCAAGGATACCGAAGGCAATACCGTGACTGCTGTCGGGGAAGGCTCGGACTTCTTCCAGGATCTCACCTACGCTGATGGTATTCTCCACATAACCCTTGCCGATGGCCAGGAACTGGATGTAACAGTAGTACCTGACTTCAGCTGTGTCATTGCCGGAGTTGACTACAATACTCCTGAAATGTTTGAATACGGAGCCACGAAACATTACAATGTGGACATCAAGGGCGTAGCGGAGGCCATCGTATCAGCCCCTGCAGGCTGGACTGCAATCCTCGAAGGGACAGAGCCAACAGCACAGCTGACAGTGACCGCCCCTGAAGCGGAGACGAAGATAAGCGCGGACACCCGCACGGATGTAAGCATCCTCGCTGTCAGCAGCAAAGGCTATTCCGCCATCACCAAGATGAAAGTCGGGCTTTCAGCTGAACCTGTTCCTGCAAATCCTGATGCAAGCATACAGCCTGTAAGCGATGCGACCACAGCCTCATCCCTGTCATTCATAGTGACACCTAACGCTGATGCGACTTCGTGGAAATATATGCTTCTCAAGGCGGATGCAGCAGCTCCGGCGACAGATGCCGACTTTGCCGATGCGACAGAGCAGACAGGCACCCAGACCCTGAACCTCACCGCCACTGCAGACGGGACAGCACTTGCAGGAAACACAGAATACGCCATATATGTGCTTCCGATCAATACGAAGGGAGAGGAAGTGACATACGGAGCCATCGCCAGTGCAAAGGCTACAACGGCAATGCCATCGTATGACACCTACTATGCGATGTACGAGGCAGGTCTCGACATCACCATCGCCGGCAGGACCTACAACAAGGAGACATACGGAGAGGCCGTACATATCACTTCAGCAAATCCGGAAATATCAAAGATTACGGCAGACGAAACCAGCGGGTATGCAATATACTTCATCGATCAGGATGCGAATGCAGTATACAGCAATGCTTCAGCAGCAGCAAAACTGATCTTCATAGGAAACAGTACGGATGGCCAGAGCCCGTTGAAAGTGACCAGACAGATCACCCTCAATGACCAGACAGTCGGGAACGGCATCTTCATGTGCTACAATCTTGACATTGATGGGACTGAGACCAAGAACAGCAGCGGGGCGAACTCCTATCTCGTTGCACAGAACGGCAACACTGCTTTCGGATACTGCGCATATATCGGATGCCATATAATTACTGTAACCGGGCAGCCGATGTCATTTATAAGTCCGAACAACAGAAGCTTCAATGAATTCGTTATGGAGGACTGCGTATATGAATTTGCCGCAGCAGGAAAGAGCAGCAACAAATTTGTACTGTCCGCATCAAGCAGCACCGCTACATACAACAGCATCACTTTCAAGAACAATATATTCTACTGCTCTTCTTCTGAACAGAATTTCAAACTATTCAACGGCAACAATGCGACCATCGGGAATGTTATTCTTGAAAACAACTCATTCATCAACCTTGATACCAACACTACCTTTGCAATCTATGCGAACACTGTCGGGACTGTATCGGTGACAAAGAACCTGTTCTGGAACGACAATACAACTATCAAGGACCTCGGTCTGTTCAGATGCACCGCTTACCCTACAGGAACCAGCTGCACGGACAATATTGAATACACGAATGCCAAGACGCAAATATTCTACGACGGCATAGGATTCGAAGGAGCAGAGGAATTCATCAACCTCGAGACGGATCCGTTTGCCGGAGGTGAATTCAATATCGGGACAGAGACATTCATCCCTGGCCCTGAATACAGCAGCTACGGAGCCCAGCGAGACTGATCCGGAGACTGACAGCCGGCAGCCGGAACACCGCATAGGACTTATGTGATACACCGGATGCCATTCTGACAAAGGGAGCTGCCCGATTATGCGGGCGGCTCCCTTTACTCTGTTTTCAGACATAATGTGCTCGCGGTCCTCGCTTCCTGATACAGATGACGAGATTATTTTGTAACTTTCCGCTTTGAATGGACAGATATGTCCGCCGGTGTGCGGAAGACATCGCTGCCATAAACGGTAAACTAAAAATCAACAGATATGAAAAGACTCTGTATCTTCATTGCAGCCGCATTCCTCGCTGCCATCTGCCCATCTGCATACGGGCAGTCTCTAAAAGACCTGCTGAACAAGAAAAGCATCGAGGGCATAGTCAACACTGTGGTAGACCAGCTGGACATCATCCCTGAAAACATCACGGGAGACTGGGAATACAAGGGGACAGCCGTGAAATTCACCGGCGACAACATACTTATGAATGCCGCATCCGAAGTGGCATCCGCCCAGGTGGAAGAGAAGCTGGATGAATACCTGCAGGTAATCGGACTTAAAGAAGGGGCGTTCGGATATACTTTCGATGCCGACAGCACTTTCACCACGACCTTCAACAAAATGAAGTTCCCCGGCAGATACACATTCTCTCCTGAAGAGGATACAATCGAGCTCGACTACGGGAAGACCGAGAGACTCAAGGGTATATCGCTGAAGACGACGGTAAGCGTCACACCGACAAATATGGAGCTGCTCTTCAATGCAGACAAGCTGCTTGAGTTCATAGGAAAGATATCCTCATCGGCCGGGGATTCGAAGTTAAGCGTGCTGAGTTCCCTTGTCAGCCAGTATGATGGGATGAAGATAGGATTCGAGCTCGGCCGCAGGTCCGCACAATAGGCCATACAATAAACATACAATAGCATAACAGCGCAATACCGCAACAGCAATGCTGGAGACTGTCATTCTGATTGTCGCAGGACTGGCGGCCGGACTGCTTTCAGGGACCGTGGGGTTCGGAGGCAGTATGATACTGCTGCCGGCCATAACCTCGTTCTACGGTATCGAAGTGGCCGTCCCGATGGCCACTGTGGCCCAGCTGCTCAGCAATATATTCAGGATGGGCGCAGGATTCCGGTCTATACGGTGGCGAAAGGTCGGCTTCTTCCTTATCCTTGCCGCTCCTCTGACAGTCGTCGGGGCCTACGGATTTGTCGTTGTCCCCAAGGAGATGATGACACGTATCCTGTGCATTCTGCTGACCATATTCGCCATACTTGACCTGTCCGAAAGATTCAGGCTGCCGAGGTCACGCTGGACAATGCTCGCCGGCGGAGGAGTGTCCGGGATCATCAACGGGCTGCTCTGCCTTTCCGGTCCGATAAGCAGCGCGGTATTCCTCACCCTCGGTCTCTCCCCTGTCGCCTATATCGCAAGCGAGGCTGCATCTGCGGTGGTCATGCATATCATCCAGATGATAATGTACGGGGAGTTCGGACTTATTGGGAAGATGGTCATCCTCGATGGACTGTATCTCGGGGTGGCCATGGTCATCGGAAACTTCATCGCGATGAAATTCATCCGGGACATAAGGAGAAAAATATACCGCCGCATTGTGGCGGCGGTAATGATAGTCTGTTCGATCTGGCTGTTCCTCACGGTCTGAGCATCATTTCTGTCTCTGAGCCGCGATGGCCTTCCATACAAATGCACTGAGCGCGGCTCCGACAAGAGGGGCGACAACGAATATCCACAGCTGGGACAGTGCGGCTCCGCCTTCGAAGATTGCCGGCCCTATACTTCTCGCCGGATTGACAGATGTTCCTGTGATCGGAATGCAGACAATGTGGATCATAACCAGAGAGAGTCCTATCGCCAGCCCGGCGAAGTTCCCTGCCCCTTTAGACGCGTCTGTCGTCCCCAGCACGACCAGGACAAAGATGAAAGTGAAGACCAGCTCGGCGATGAATCCTCCGGCGATCCCGACTCCAGGCTGGCACACATTGGCCCCTGTCCTTGTCGCATAGTCGATATCTATGTATGAGGTGAGCAGATAGAGTATCGCTGACCCTATGACGGCACCCGCTACCTGGAAAAGCATATACATCAGGCCATCCTTCGTCTTCATCCTGCCGGAGAGCATAACACCGAGCGTGATGGCCGGATTGATATGGCATCCGGAAATCCCTCCGATCGTATATGCCATCGCCACGACTGCGAGGCCGAAGGCCATTGCCACCATAAGTACCTGGGCAGGTGTACCGCATCCGCCGTTGAAGATCGCACTTCCGCACCCGATAAGCACGAGCACCATAGTGCCTGTCATTTCTGCCAAATATCTCTTCATAGCAAACTGATTTTTGATGTAGACAAATGTAATCTTTTTATGACAGAAAAGAAAATGTGGGATTATTTTCTTTATATTTGCGATTGTGTGTGTAAAACGAATCCATTTTCCATATTATTAATCTAAATCAATCAAGTATGAGCACCAGTCTAAAAAATCTCGGACGGACAGTGATCCTTATCTCCGTCTTTTTAGCAGCTCTCACTGCAGCTCCCTTCAACATCCCGGCACAAGACCGGCAGGGAACGATCAAGACTGTCACAGGACACGTCACGGATGAAAACG
The DNA here is from genome assembly GCA_017694845.1 of Candidatus Cryptobacteroides intestinavium. Classification (GTDB taxonomy): domain Bacteria; phylum Bacteroidota; class Bacteroidia; order Bacteroidales; family UBA932; genus Cryptobacteroides; species Cryptobacteroides intestinavium. Next base: position 28,161 of record JADIMI010000014.1, on the reverse strand, counting down.
GTGAAGCGGCACCGGGGATAGCCGTTATGGTCAAAGGGACCACAACCGGGACAATGACAGATGAGAACGGCAATTTCAGGCTGTCCGTAAAATTCGTCCAGGGGGGGCAGACTCCTGTCCTCGTCTTTTCATGCATCGGTAAAATAACAAAGGAGATCAGATGCACCAGGGAACATTTTGAGGTAGAGATGGAAGATGAACTGGCAGCTCTTGTCGGAGCTATCATCAATACAGGATACCAGAGAATCGACAGGAGGATGTCCACATCGTCCGTGGCCTCCATATCAGGAGAAGATGTCCTCCAGGCCAATGCAACGACTCTGGACAATATGCTTCAGGGCAAGATCCCCGGGCTTTCGGTCATGGGCTCCTCATCCACGCCTGGAGCTGCCACCAAAGTGAGGATCAGAGGAACATCCACAATATCCGGGAACAGGGAGCCTCTATGGGTCGTCGATGGAGTGATCCTCGATGATCCCGTATCCGTATCCACCGAGATGCTGAACAATCTGGATAACGTCAACCTCATAGGAAACGCAATATCAGGACTCAACCCTATGGATATAGAGAAAATAGACGTCCTGAAAGACGCATCCGCCACGGCCATATACGGTGTACGGGCGGCAAACGGCGTCATCGTCGTGACAACCAAGAGAGGAAAGATGGGCGCACCGCGTGTCAACTATTCCGGAACTGTCACTGTCACAGAGCGTCCAAGCTACAACAAGCTGAACCTGATGGACTCCAGGGAACGCATAGATGTCTCCAAGGAAATTGCAGCTAAAGGGCTCGTCTACAGTTTCGAACCTGCCGCAGTAGGTTACGAGGGGCTGCTCTACGACCTGTATGACAGAAAGATCAGTTATGACCAGTTCCTTTCAGGAGTGCAGGAGCTGGAGATGATGAACACCGACTGGTTCGATCTGCTTTACCACAATTCAGTGTCCCACAAGCACAACCTGTCCATCTCGGGAGCAGATGAGAAAGTCAACTACTATATATCCGGAGCCTATACGGACGAGAATGCAAACGTCAGGGGGACAGGCCTGGAGCAGTACAACATTATGGCCAAGGTACAGGCCACTCTGGCATCAAGGCTTACAGGGACGGTACAGCTGCGTGGCAATATCACCAACAAGGACTACCAGCATTCAAGCATTTCCCCATACAGTTACGCATACAACACTTCCAGGGCCATACCGGCATTCAACGAGGACGGAAGCTACTCGTACTACAATGCCGAACAAGGGTTCAACGCACAGCCCCTTATGTTCAACATACTCAACGAGATCGACAATTCAGGGAGGACAGTGAAGAGCAATTCGCTGTATTTCAACGCCAACCTTGAATGGGCGATCTGGGACGGGCTGCGGGCTACCGGGACATTCGCCATGAACATGTCCAATACATCCGACAAGGAATGGTACAATGACCGCACATACGCAGCCGCACAGCTCAGAGGGCTGAACTACGGAGTGCCATTCCCTGATGCCGACACCTGGAGAGACCAGTTCTGCAGTCTGCCGTACGGCGGAGAGCTCAAGAGTTCGGAGACAAGGAACTTCGGCTACACCACAAGGCTCCAGCTTGACTACAGCAAATACATCAAGGGGCATCATATTTCCGGGTCGGCAGGTTTCGAGGCAAGGTCTACGAAATATGATGGCATCTCCACCACTCAGTGGGGATATCTTCCTGACAGAGGGGAATCATTCGTCGAGATCGACCCTATCCAGTGGCCTCTCTACAACGAGATGGTGATGAACACCCCGGATGTGGTCACCAACAGGCTGTCCAACTACCTGTCCTGGTACGGGGTACTTTCCTATGCATACAAATCGCGCTACATAATTAACGGGAACATCAGGGCCGACGGGTCAAACAAGTTCGGTCAGGACCGCAGCACAAGATTCCTCCCTATATGGTCGGTATCTGCCAGATGGAACATAATGAACGAGCCTTTCCTGGAAAACGTAATGTGGCTCAACGAATTATCCATCAGGGGATCATACGGGATCCAGGGCAACGTCTCAGATGACCAGACTCCGAGTATGATCATCCAGCTGGGTTCGATCGACGAGATTTCAGGAGACTATATCTCCACCCTGTCCAAACTGCCGAATCCTTTCCTGAAATGGGAAAAGACCACCTCATACAACATAGGTCTGGATTTCTCCCTTTTCAACAACAGGCTTTCCGGCGCCCTCGAATATTACTACAAGAAAGGCAATGACCAGATAGTCTCGGTAGAGGTGGCCCAGACGACGGGGACATCATCTATGAGCCTGAATGTAGGAGACATAATGAACCGTGGATACGAACTCATCATCAATGCCGTACCCGTGAAGACAAAGGACTTCTCATGGTCGCTTTCCTTCAATACGGCAAGGAACATCAACCTTGTCACACAGGGAGGGATGGAGGATGAATACACATACGCCCAGTATGTCGACGGTTCAGCCGTCCTCCAGGGATATCCTATCAACTCGTTCTTCTCCTACAAGTTCGCCGGGCTCGATGCGGAGGGTCTGCCGACCTTCAAGGACATAGAGGAGACCGAAGGGGCGACGAAACAGGATATGTACGCCAAGGTATTCTCATATTCCGGAAACCGTATCCCGGATATACAGGGAGGTTTCAGTACGACCTTCTCGTACAGGAACTTCACTCTCGGACTGTTCTTCTCCTACAGTGTAGGGGCGAAAGTCAGGCTGAACAATCTGTACAGCAACACCGGACAGGAACTTCCGAACCCTCAGCAGAATATGTCCGGGGAATTCGTGAACAGATGGCGTCAGCCGGGCGATGAGGCGTGGGCTGTGATTCCGGCACTTTCGACCGATGATCTTTCGATGTCGACAGGAATACTCGGCTCCAGAGAGATCGAGATAGCAAACAATATGTGGCAGATGTACAACCAGAGCGACATCAGGGTCGTCTCCAGCGACTTCCTTCGTCTGCGCACCGCCTATCTGCGCTACGCAATACCTCAGAAAGTCTGTGATGCCCTGCATATCGGTGCGGCAAACGTGAGGATAGAAGGCAACAACCTCCTTCTCTTCTGCTCCAAAGACCTCAACGGGCAGGATCCTGAACAGCTCGGTTTCGGAGAGATAGGTATCACAACACCTCCTGTAGCATCATTCTCTTTAGGACTTGACATCACTTTCTAAAAGACACGGTTATGAAAAAATACATATTCGACATAATGATACTGTCCGCATCCGCCGCGCTGGTACTCTCTTCATGTGCAAAATTCCTTGAAGAGACATCCCAGGACGAGATCAAGCCGAGCAGTGCCAATGACTATCTGGAACTTATCGCCGGTGAGATATACTACAACACCAACCAGACACCGGTCAACACATATCTGGACATTATGACAGATGACTGCGAGGAATTTGCAAAAGATGCATTCCTGTCTTCGGACAACAGGAACGAAGGTTTCGGATACTACACCTGGCAGGCTTCTCCAGAGCACCAGATAACAGGAACCCTGAACAGCGACCAGGCGTGGGCATTCTACTACCATCAGATACTTGTCGCTAATATGATCCTCTATGACATAGACAAGATGTCAGGATCCGACCAGGAAAAGGCCCAGGTAAAGGCAGAAGCATATATGATAAGGGCATTTGCCTATTATATGCTCGTCAACCTGTACGGAGAGCCGTACGATCCGGAAAAATTCCCTGACGCCATGGGGGTTCCGATCAATGACCTTGTAGGGTCGGAAAACAGGAAGTTCAAGAGAGAACCGGCGGCCAGGATCTATGAACAGATACTTGATGACGGGAAAAATGCCCTTGTACAGTTTGATGCCGCCGGAGAAAGCAGTTCCGTATACAGGTGGAACGCTGCAGCGGCCAATGTATTCCTGTCCAGGATCTGCCTCTATATCCACGACTGGGACGGAGCGATATCCTATGCGGATGCAGCCCTCGGCATAAATGCCAACCTGTGGGATTTCAACACCAAGCTTGAGGAAGAGGGCGTCGGAGACTCGGATGACAACTACGAGGAATATTTCTTCCGGAAGAACAATCCCGAGATCCTCTTTTCATACGGCTCGTATTCAAACGGCTATTTCGCAGAAATGGCCTGCGGTATGTTCCCTGCATCCAAAGCGCTGCTCGCGATGTATATAGACGGGGATCTCAGGCTTGATGACACCGATGGCGCATATATCCGTTATCTCGGGGCGGACTTCACCCTTATGAGCGGAGGAGGAAGATATACTCAGTATAAAGGATACTCGACCTCATATACCGGCATGCACGGGAAAGCCATACGCACGGTCGAGGCATATCTCAACAGGGCTGAGGCATACGCAATGAATGGAGAGTCACAGAAGGCTCTCGATGACATCAATATGATAAGGCGCAACAGGTTCACTCCAGAGACATACACTGTTCTTTCCGGACTGTCACAGGAACTCACCCTGCAGGAAGTCAAGAATGAAAGGCGCAGAGAGCTGTGCTTCGAGGGACACAGATGGTTCGACCTCAGGAGGTGGGACCGTCCGAGCATCACCCACACTTTCACTCCTAATGTCGAGACTCCTGACATTCTGGAGACATACGTACTCGAAGAAAATGACCCTGCCTACACTCTTCCGATTCCGGAGGAAGTATACGAAAGGGATTCCGACATCGAAAACATCTCCAGGCCTGTACGCAATCCGAAATAAATACAGAAATCATTATGAAGACCATATACAACATATTCACTTTCAGCGCAGTTACAGCCGCAGCCGCAATGCTTGCCGTATCCTGCTACAAGGAAGACCCAATAATCACGGACAAAGATGAGCCGCAATATGTAATAGAGGACAGTTCCGACCCTGCACAGCACTACCTGTATACTTTCCTGCAGGATACAGGGGTCTACATCCTGTCTGAATACAACGATGTGGACTACAAGTGGAACGTATACGATGAGTCGAACTATGAGCTGACAAGGATCGATCCGGGGATTTTCAATGAGGCCGTGGAATATCTGCGCAAGACCCTCACCGATGTATATGAGACCGGATTCGCCGCAAAATATTTTCCGTTCAAGATACTCCTTGCGGGAACCATCGAAGACACTATGTCATATACAGATGATGGGGCCGACATGGTGTGCGGATTCGGACGCAACTACATTGCGATAGGCCAGCTCCGGGCAGATATCCTGCCGGCCAAGGACAATGCCAGGATCCTGGCGGATCTGGGCAGGATCAACGGCATCCTCTGGGGCAACTTCATATATACGAACGATCTGATCTCCATACCGGAATCATTTTTCTCCCCTTCCCGGCAGTACTATGAACAGAACCTGAAGAGTCTGATTGTAGACGGGGACACCGAGGCGGCGATCAGAAGCGTCGGGATGTGGTTCTATGGAGAGGAGCCCGACTCATATTATGCCATGGCTCCGGATGCCGCAGGCGATGTGGCAGGATTTGTGGAAATGATCCTTACCCATACCGAAGAGGAAATGAAGGCAGAGATGGAAGGATATGACATTCTGCTCGTAAAATACAATGCACTGATAGATGCAGTCAAGGATGCGACAGGGATCGACCTGCAGGAACTGGGCGACCGGAATGTCGGGAAATTCGGCTCTCTTGACACAGGAAATGAAGGTACAGAGGAATAAAACATATTTATGACAAGATAATTTATAATGTATCAACACTAATATTAGTCACTAATTCAAGTTTTATGAACAGATTATTATGGATAGCGGCCGCCGCTGCACTGATTCCGCTGCAGATGTCCGCAGAGCAGTCCGGCACACAAGGTATTCTGGATATCCTGAAGGAGGCGGCATCCGAGAAGACGGAAGACTCGGATTCCACTTCCACCAAAGAGGGAGAGAAAAAGAGTTATGAAGAGATCATAACTGCCGAAGCAGAGACATCAGAAGGCCTTATGAATATACATAAGGTAAAAAAGACCTATTACCTCGAGATTCCATACGCCCTGATGGGCAAACCTATGCTGCTGTCAAGCAAAGTATCCTCCATCAGCAACAACGCAGATGTGATCGCCGGCCAGATGCCGGCAGATCCCCTGCTGGTGGAATGGGGCAGCGATGAAGAGAACGTCTACCTGCTGGATGCAGATATCAGGGCGATCTGTGACACCACGGAAAGCATCTACAAAGGTGTCGCACTGAATTATATGAAGCCTGTCAGGAAATCTTTCCCGATCAAGGCCGTGAATCCGGATTCGACCGGAGTGGTGATCGATGTATCCAGGTTTTTCTGTTCAGACGAGGAATATATGTCGCCTTTCATCCCTGCCTCTCCGTTCGATGCCCTGTTCGGAGGTCCTAAACTCAAGGGGTCGTTCCAGTCCGACATGTCCTCGATCCTGAGCTTCAACGCATTTCCGCAGAACATCATCTTCAGGACCAGGATGGTATATACGGTGTCATCCGAACCTTTCACCGCCATCGTCTCCGTATCCATGATACGGCTTCCGGACGAGCCGATGAAACCGAGGCTTGCCGACCACCGTATCGGGTATTTTACAGACAGCCATATAGAGTATTCGGAAGACAAGGACCGGAGCGAGACCGTACGCTATATCAACAGATGGAGGCTCGAGCCGAAACCTGAAGATATGGAGAAATACAGAAACGGAGAACTTGTGGAACCGGCCAGGCCTATAGTGTACTATGTGGATGATGCTTTTCCTGAGAAATGGAGAAAATACCTCAAGGAAGGAATCGAGGACTGGCAGATGGCGTTCGAGGAGATAGGATTCAAGAACGCTATCATCGCCAAGGATTACCCGAAAGATGATCCCGACTTCAATCCGGATGACATCAGGTATTCATGCCTGAGATATGCATCCACCAGAATCGCCAACGCAATGGGGCCATCCTGGACCGACCCGCGTTCTGGCGAGATCATCCAGGGATCGGTATATTTCTACCACGATGTACTGAAGCTTCTCCACAACTGGTGCTTCATCCAGACCTCCGCCGTCAATCCTGAAGCCAGAAAAGAAGTATTCGACACCGAGACTATGGGGCCTCTCCTCAGATATCTCGTGGTACACGAGATAGGACACACCCTCGGACTTATGCACAATATGAGGGCATCTTACGCCTATCCTGTAGATTCGCTGCGCAGTCCATCATTCACTGCAAAATACGGCACTACGCCATCCGTAATGGATTATGCAAGGTACAATTATGTAGCCCAGCCAGGAGACGGGGTGGAGTGGCTGCTCCCTCCTCGGCTCGGTGTCTACGACAAATATGCCATTGCCTGGGGATACAGGCCGATCTATGATGCCGAAACACCGGAGGATGAGAAACCAGTCCTCAACAAATGGATCCTGGAGAAAGGCAATGACCCTATGTACAGATACGGAGAACAGGAGATATTCACCTACATCGACCCCGCATCGCAGAGCGAATCCCTCGGAGACGATGCTGTCAAGGCCAGTGAATACGGAATCAGGAACCTCAAGATCATTATGAAGAACCTCGTGGACTGGACAGCCAGGGAAGGTGAAAGCTACGATTACACCAAGGAAATGTATAAAGAGGTAATGACTCAGTTCCGCAGATATATAGGGCATGTAAGCAAATATATCGGAGGGAACTACCTTGAATATCCGGTATACGGTGACGGCAAGCCTGGATTTATCCCTGTCTCCAGGGAAAAACAGAAGGAAGCCCTGGAATTCACTTTCGCACAGATCAGCGAACTGCCTGAATGGATGATGGACAGGGAGGTGCTCGGGCTCTTCGATCCGGGAAACCCTGAGATATACGACTATCAGGCATCCACCGTCAAATCTCTGCTCAGTCTCTTCCCGAAAGTCGGATATACCGCCAAGCTGTCCGATGATCCTTATACGCAGTCTGAATACATCAACGACCTGTACAAACTTGTCTTCGGAAAGAGTATCAAGGGGAAGGCTCTCGACCGTGCCGATATGAATATGGAATACGCCTTCGTCTACGAGCTTTTCGACAACCTCGACATGCTTGAAAGCAGCGGGAGCAAATCTTTTGCAGACAATGCATTATATCTTGAAGACAGCGGCTGGCCTTGCTCGCACATCGAATGTCGCGAGGCTCTTATGAATGCCGAAGAATCCCTGACCAAGACAAAGAAGGAGTCCGATCTGAAGATCAGCGCCAAGGAAATACTTTTCGGAACCCTGCTCGACATCCAGGAGCTGATGGAAAAGAGAGCCGGATCATCAAGGAAAGATCTCCGGTCGCATTACCAGTATCTTTCTTACGAGATCGAGAAAGTATTGAAAAATATGTAGCAGACACTGCAATATACGTGAAGCCGACCCGAAAGGGTCGGTTTCTTTCATTCTATAGGGCAAAAGAGAATTGCCGGAAGGAGTGGAGGACCTGTGAGGAAAGCCGGAGCAGAGAAGCGGTATGGTGCTCCAGATCCTTCACTCCGCCTGACGGCTCCGTCTATGGTGACAAAATCGACTGTGTTCAGGATGACAAGGCTGCGTCTATGGTGACAAGGAATGTCTTTCTGAACGCCCTCCTGTTGTCATTCTGAGCAACTCTCGTTGTCATTCCGAGCATCATTACATTGTCATTCTGAGCGCCAGCGAAGAATCTGGAGGAGAAGGACGAGACAGCGGACCGCGAACACGACATTTTTGTATCTTTCTGAATGACAGGATATTAGAAAAATAGATTGTTCGCGGTCCCCTCAAAAAAGTAGGGACCACGAACAAGCCAAATTTGTATCTTATTAAAAGACAGTCTATTACAAAATACCGTTGTTCGCGGTCCGTAGGGCAGCCAGCGATGATGGATAGAGGTAATTACCAGATCCTTCGCTGACACTCAGGATGACAAAAAGACGCTCAGGATGACAAAAAGACGTTCAGGATGACAGTATCCGGTGATCCCGAATATCTTTCAATAAAAAAGAGGCTGCCCCGAAAGGTCAGCCTCATCATTATGTCCATCACTTTACCGTAAATGAATCCTACAGATTAGGATTGAGCGACTTCCACTCTGATACAGGAGGAATGATATTGAGGTCGATGATCTCATCCCTCATCTTGCAGAGGTGCTGATATGAAGCCTCGAGGGCAGCCATCTCCTCCTCTGTACCTTCAACTGCGCCATAGTGGACTCCGGTGGCATCGATCACTGTCGGCATAGCCATCATTACATTCCTGTACTTCTCTGTATTGACATAGCATCCTGCCGGCCATTCGAATTTCCTGCCTCCCATTGCAGCTGCCATCATCTCGACCGATACATAGGCAGGGCTCTGGAATGACGAACGTCCGCGGAGCTCGATGATCTTCTTTCCTCCCTGGATCACATCCTGCTTGATCTCCTCCCATCTTGTAAGGGCGAGCCTGCTGCCGAGGAGTTCGGAGAACGGCTTGCCATCGACTGTCACCTTTGAAGCGAATACAGCCATCTGCTCACCGTGGCCGCCGTATGTATGGCAGTTCTGTACCTTGCACTGCTGGACACCGAATTCCTTGGCCAGCGCGCTCTGGAGCCTCGTTGAGTCGAGGGCTGCAAGAGTTGTAACCTGTGAAGGCTTCAGGCCTGAATGGAGAAGGGTGACAAGACCTGTAAGGTCGGCAGGGTTGAAGATGATGACAACGTGCTTGACATCAGGGCAGTAAGCCTTGATATCCTTTCCGAGCTGCTCGGCGATCTCGCAGTTGCCTTTCAGCAGGTCCTCCCTGGTCATTCCCTGTTTACGAGGAGCTCCACCAGACGAAATGATGTATTTTGCGTCTTTGTAGGCCTCCTTGACATCTGTAGTATAGGTGATGTTCGCACCATCGAATGCGCAATGGAACATTTCCTCGACCACTCCTTCGAGTCCCTTTGCATACGGGTCATACAGGCAGAGGTTAGGAGTAAGTCTCATCATCATAGCGGTCTGTGCCATATTCGAGCCGATCATACCGGCGGCACCCACTATCGTAAGCTTTTCATTTGTCAAAAAGTCCATAATACATTTATCTTTTACCAAAACTCCGCAAATATAAGAAAAATTATAGTATCTTTGTCCCCGTAATTTTATATTTTGTATTTGTGGAACCTCCCAGTCATATATCGGCTGATTCCGGCCGTCTGATCGGCCAGATGTCCGAAGACCCTTTATCGGGCTATATTTTCCTGATCGTTGACTCGGCTTCAGATGAAGATGAAGGATATATCGTATGCGCCAGCCTGGCACATACGGGTCTGTCGTATATATGCAGGGCAGGTGAGATAGAATCATAAAGCACGGAAAAACAGGAATTACTTTTCTATGGGACTGTATCTAAGAAAGACCCTCGAAAACAAGGCAGAGATCTCCGTATGGCAGATTACCGAGACCGAGCAGGAGCTTATAGACCTGAGCTCGGTGCCTACGGATGAAATGGAGGAGATATCCCTTATCCGCAACGAGACATTGCGCAAGCAGAAGCTTGCAGTACGCGCACTTCTCAACACGGTGTTCGAAGAGAAGATGTACCTCAACCACCACGACAACGGCAAGCCGTTTCTCGAGAACTGCATCACCAATATCAGCATCACCCACACAGACAGATATGTGGCCATAATCACCCATGATGAGGATGATGTCGGCATCGATATCGAATCCCTCGACCGGGATTTCTCATCCGTGGAGAAGAAGGCGCTTTCAGAGGAGGAGATCGATGACATCGATGAGGACAGGAAGAACGAGCAGCTGGCCATATACTGGTGCACAAAGGAGGCCATCTTCAAGAGGATGTCCCAGAACAGGGTCGATTTCTCCGAGCAGATCGAGGTCGAAAAGTTCACCCCGAGATCAGAAGGAGAGCTCGAGGCGAGATTCATCCACAAGGATGGGCATGAAGAGGAATTCGAGCCGGAATATATGGTCTTCGACCGTCATGTCCTCGTATGGGTCGTAGGATAGCCGCAATGTAACAGCATTGTTCTCAAATTTGAACTTTTCAAATTTATTTTATTTTATAAATGCCTGTCAACTATACAGTTAACAGGCATTTTTCTTGATTGTTGATAACTTTTAACCATTTCTTCACCTTCTGTAGATAAATAATGATACCTTTGTCTTCCGGTTGAAAGACCAATCGGGTTATACAATCATTCACACAACTTGAGACAGGTATTCCGTTGTCCGGACGGGCACACGGACATACCGCCAACACAGACTGTACTATGATAAAGAATGTTATCAAGCGCGACGGAAGAGTCGTCGAATTCGACAAGAAGAAGATCATCGATGCCATCACGAAGGCAATGGATGTCACAGAGGCAGGAGAAGACATTGTCCTCGCCGCCGAGATCGCTGCCAGGATATCCAGGACGGAGCAGGAAAGTATGAGCGTGGAGGATATCCAGGACCGTGTGGAAATGGAGCTGATGAACAGCCCGAGAAAGGAAGTCGCGAAAAAATACATTGCATACCGTAACCAGAGGAACCTCGCGAGAACAGCCAAGTCAAGGGAGATCTTCCAGGAGATCATCGAGGCCCAGGCCACCGATGTGACAAGGGAGAACGCCAATATGAACGCGGACACCCCGGCAGGGATGATGATGAAGTTCGCCTCGGAATCCACAAAGTCCTTTGTGGATGAATGCCTGCTGTCAGAGGAAGTAAAGGAAGCCGTACAGAACGGATATATCCACATCCACGACAAGGACTATTACCCGACAAAGAGCCTGACATGCGTCCAGCATCCTCTCGACAAGATACTTAAGAACGGATTCTTCGCGGGGCACGGGGAATCACGTCCTGCAAAGAGGATAGAGACCGCCAGCATCCTCGGCTGTATCTCTATGGAGACAGTGCAGAACGAGATGCACGGAGGTCAGGCCATACCTGCATTCGACTTCTATATGGCACCGTTCGTAAGGAAGGCGTTCTGCGAGGAGATAGACAAGATCAGCGAGATCACGGGAGAAGACTACTCCGAACTGAAATCGGTTCAGGTAGATGACTATCTCAAGAGAGACCTTCTGGGACTTCAGGGGAAGGAAAGGGCCCTTCAGCACGCCATGAACATGACAGTCGGAAGGGTGCACCAGTCTATGGAGGCTTTCGTGCACAATATGAACTCCATCCACTCCAGAGGAGGCAACCAGGTGGTGTTCAGCTCCATCAACTACGGCACGGACACTTCAGCCGAAGGACGCTGTGTCATCAGGGAGATACTGAACACTACATACGAAGGTGTCGGGAACGGATCCACAGCCATCTTCCCTATACAGATCTGGAAGAAGAAGAGAGGTGTGAGCTACCTGCCGGAGGACAAGAACTATGACCTCTACAGGTTCGCCTGCAAGGTATCGGCGAGAAGGTTCTTCCCTAACTTCCTGAACCTCGATGCACCGTTCAACAGACACGAGCTGTGGAGGGCGGACGACCCCAAGAGATACGAATACGAGGTGGCCACTATGGGATGCCGCACAAGGGTATTCGAGAACCGTTTCGGGCCGAAGACATCCATCGGAAGGGGCAACCTCTCGTTCACGACCATAAATCTTGTACGTCTCGCCATCGAATGCATGAACGAGCCTGACAGGAACGAGAGGATCCGCAAGTTCTTCGAGAAACTCGACTGGGCGCTCAACGTCACCGCCAGACAGCTCTGCGAGAGATACAACTTCCAGAAGACCGCCATGAAGAAGCAGTTCCCTCTGCTGATGGGCGCTCTCTGGCTCGGGAGCGAGAAACTGAAGGAGGACGACACTATTGAGCCTGTCATCAACCAGGGCACTCTCGGAGTAGGGTTCATCGGACTGGCGGAGACCCTCATAGCCCTCATAGGCAAGCATCACGGTGAATCACAGGAAGCCCAGGAACTCGGACTGAGAATCATCACCTATATGAGGGACAAGACCAACGAGTTCTCCGAGAAATACCAGCACAACTTCAGCGTGCTCGCCACTCCGGCGGAGGGGCTTGCCGGCAGATTCACCAAGATGGACCGCAAGAAATTCGGTATCATCCCGGGTGTGACGGACAAGGAATACTACACCAACTCCAACCACGTCCCTGTATACTTCCACTGCACCCCTAAGCACAAGGCTGAGATCGAGGCTCCATACCACGCACTTACCGGAGGCGGGCATATATTCTACGTGGAGATAGATGGGGATGCGACCCATAACCCGGAAGCGATTATGTCCATTGTGGACCTTATGGACAAGTACGACATCGGATACGGTTCCGTGAACCACAACCGCAACCGCTGTATGGACTGCGGATACGAAAGCGCCGACCCGGACATGGACGAATGCCCTAAATGCCACGGGCACAATATCGACAAGCTGCAGAGAATAACAGGCTACCTCGTGGGTACCACCAGCAGGTGGAACAGCGCCAAGCTGGCCGAACTCAAGGATCGCGTGGTACACAAATAAGACCGGCATTCATTGATGCTGTACCGATATCATGAAAAACAGCATAAGGGTACTTGACATTATAGAGGAGACCATGGCCGACGGCCCTGGTCTCCGTACTTCTATATACTGTGCAGGCTGCCTGCATCACTGCCCCGGATGCCATAACCCACAGTCATGGGATATGAACGGAGGCAGGGAAATGAGTATCGATGACATAATGGGAGTCATCAAGGCGGATGAATTCTGCAACGTGTCTTTTTCCGGAGGCGATCCGTTCTATCAGGTGGAAGGCTTCACTGAACTCGCCCGGAGGATCAAGGAAGAGACAGGCAAGACAATCTGGTGCTGGACAGGGTTTCTTTATGAAGAGATCCTTGCCGACTCTCACCTGTCAATGCTGCTGCCTTATATAGATGTACTGGTGGACGGGCCGTTCATAGAGGCTGAAAAAGACACGGACCTGCTGTTCCGGGGCAGTTCCAACCAGCGTATCATCTATCTGACGGAAAAGAAGGAGGACATTATTCCGGGGACTGTGCCCTTAGTACCTGTGAAATGAACCTGTTTCCGGCCGTAGTGCAGTCAGAGACTTCATCTATCGGGCAGGCAGTGCACCAGCCGCCGCCAAGCAGGACATATTCGAGAGATGCCGTGAAGCGGTGACCGTTCTCGCATTCCCATACATACTGCCGGCCTGGTTCCCTGAGTCCGGCGGTTTCTGTCGATACCGGCGCCCCTTTTCCCGAGGAACCGCTTTCACCGATGAAATGTCCGCCCCTGAACTGTGCTGCAGCCTCCACCTCTTCGTCCGAGAGGGAATATACGGACCGCGAAGTGTCATAGCCGTGGTCCAGCACCCTTACCTCCCCTGCCGCAGTCGCCTCGGAAAGATTCTTTTTCCAATGCGGAGGGAACATCTGTTTCCAGGACTTTATCGACCGGTAGTCTTCAATGGACCCGTAGTACGCCCTGACCTTGTCAGGATCGTTTCCGATCCACCACTGGGTCCCCATACCCTTCTCGTATGCGAAAGGCCTCATAAACAGCCTGACAGCAAAGGCAGGTGCAAGGAACGCAAGACTGTAGTACCACGGGAGGCGTTTCTTCATTCCATTGAAATATTCATCCACAGGTATATTCTGCCTGAAATGGAGATAGCCCTCAAGTACATCAGCATCCGTATACCACATTCCGTGGAAATTCCTGGTGGCAAACCACTGCGGCTCGAACACCTTTTCCGGGGCCGGCAGCCCCAGCGCCTTGAGAAGCCGTGACTCGAACTCATAGTTCGTCATCCTGTACTGTTCCCCGCTGCTTATATTGTAGAACCTGTTCCAGAATTCCTCAGGCACCCAGTCTTCCACCACATTTGCCAGCAGCCTGCCGGAATCTTCCACCGTAGCCCATTCAAGCACCCCCTTTATAGGAACGTGGAAAGCAGTAGGATTCAGCACCTTGAGTATACCGGGGTACAGGATGCCCGTCTGCCGGAGAGACACCCACTTCTTTATGCCTGAATCCACTATTATTTTCTCTGCCAGGCATTTCGACACGGAATACTTGTCATAGCGGCTGGCATAGACTGGATCACCGGTCCTGCCCCAGTGGACAGGATACATCCTGTCACCGCACTGGGCGACCGACCCGATATAGACCACCTTTATATTATCGGCATCCGGCTGGGCAAGAACCGCCTTGACTACGTTCGATGCTGCAGCCGTATTCACTTCAAGCGTCTTCTCGGGAAAATAGTCGGCTGCAGGCGACACCATCCCGCCTACGTGAAGCACATAATCCGCACCGCTTACACCGGCCAGGACATCCGGATACGATGTCAGGTCTCCCCATACTATCTCGATATCCGGGTCACTTACGTATGGAGCGAGTTTCTTCCTGTTTCTGGAACTCGGACGGGCAAGAAGCCTTATTGTAAACCTGTCCTTCTTCGCAAGCAGTTCCTGAAAACCGGCCCATCCCATATTCCCTGTGGCTCCGGTAATGAATATTGTCTTTTTTGTCATAGTCTTTCCGAATGTTTCTGATTCCGCAGCAGCGCCCGTCATCTGAGCCATTGCTCCGGATTCTGAGGCGTCTGGTCCTTCCATATCTGGAAATGGAGCTGCGTCTCACCGTTTATTGTATCGACCTCCCCTATGGTCTGTCCTGTCTTCACCTTGTCCCCCGCCTTGACCGATGTCGTCTTGAGCTTGCAGTAGAAAGAGAAATAGTTTCCGTGCTGGACAAGGACGCACTGGTTGTATCCCGGCATCACGACAATCTGCTTCACGACCCCATCAAAGACCGCCTTCACAGATGACCCTTTAGCCAGGGCTATGGTCATTCCATTATTGAAAGGGAGCTTCAGCCGCGTGAATACAGGATGATAATGCTGCCCGAAGTGGTCGATCACCGGACCTTCCGCCGGCCACGGCAGTTTTCCCTTGTTGGCAGAGAATTCCTCTGCAAGGTGATAGTCTATGGCCGCTGTCTCACCCTTGTTGCCCGAAGCCGACTTCATCGCCTCCTCGACCAGACGTCTGATCTCCCTGTTCAGGGCATCCACCTGTTTCTTTTTTGCATTGAGCTCCTTCTGGTAACGGGTACGGTTGCGTTTCAGCTGGGTCACGACCATTGATGACTGGTTCTCCTCCTGCTGCAGCGACTTCAGATCAGCCTGTCTCCGGACCCTCACCTTCTCGGCGGCGGACTTCAGATCCTGAAGCCTCGCTTTCTCGGCCTCTTGCTCGGCCCGCAACGCCCTTATCTCCCTGGCCTGGGCCTTCATTTCCGATGAAAGCTCCCTGAAATAGCTGAAACGCCTGAAAGCCTGGCCGAGATCTTCACTGGCAAGGATATACATATACCAGATCCTGGCATCCCTGTTCCTGTATGCGCTCTTCACGAGCCTGGCATAATACTCCGTCAGCGTATCCTCCCTTGCCTGCAGTCTGTTTATCTTCCGCTGTGCGGAATATATCTCATCTGAATAGAGCCTTATCTGACGGTCACTCTCGGCGACCAGAGCCTTTCTGTTGGAGACCTTCTTCCTGATAAGGGTCAGCCGGGAAAGAGCATCCCGCGACCTGTCTGCATTGTCCGCAAGCTGTCTGTCGAGAATCTCTATCTCCTTCTCGAGCCTCGCCTTGCTCTCCATATGCCGGTCGATATCCTGAGCCGACATACTCACCGCCGCAGCTACCGCCAATATGGCCGGCAGCAATATCCTGTACAGATGTCCCATCATTTCCTGTCTCTGTTCATCTCGGCCTTACGCTGTCTGATCTTCTCCTCCAGACCCGGTATCTCCCCTTCCGTATCCTTTGCAAGCGCCTGGTTCCAGTAGACGAAAGCCAGACTGTATTCCTTGAGGTCGAAAAGCACCTCGGCATAATGGTCCATCGTCACCGCACTTTCCTTGCCCCCGTACAGCATTGCATGCTTGAAATACGGTTTCGCCTCCTCTGATCTGCCCTGCAGATACAGAATCCAACCGAAGGTGTCAAGATAGGTGGCATTGTCCGGCTCCTTTTCAACCGTTATCCTGCTCATGGAATATGCCTTCTTCAACTTCCTGCCATCCAGGCTGAGGAAATATGCATAGTTATTGAGCACAGTCAGATATTCCGGATTGACCTTCAGCGCTTCATCATACGACCTGTAGGCCTTTGCCTTCTCTCCGAGATGATAGTATATGTCCCCGAGCGTCGTATAGGCCGTGAGCACTCTCGCGCTGTCGTCAGGAGCGACGGAGATTATACGGCTGCACGTAGCAATTACATCATCATACGCCTTGAGGTTGTAGTCCGCCAGGGTCGACATCTCCAGAAAGGCCAGCTCATCCGGGAATCTTCCGTACGCATCCTTCGTATATGCCGACAGCTCCTCCCATTCTCCCATATACATCAACGCCTCCGCATAATTGGCGGCCGCCCCGAGACTCTCCGGCCACTGTTCCACATTCTCCCTGAAGCAGTCCTTCGCCTTGTCCATCCTTCCTGTCCCGTAATAGTATATTCCGGCAAGGGCGGTCACCAGGCTGTCGCCAGGATGCACAGACCGGAAGGAGGTCATGACCGAATCCAGGCTCGGCTGGAACCTTGTAAGGAAGTTCGGGTCGGAATGCTGGACAAGAGCCTTCAGATAGTCGCATTTGTCCTCCGCCGGGATATCCTTGTCCTTTATGAAAACATCTATAGTCCTGAAGTAGTCTTCGTAGCGTCTCGTGATCCGGAACACCTCCGCCTTTCCCAGAAGTGCAGGAGCATAGTCCGGAGCTATGTCCAGGGCCTCATCATAGTAGGTAAGCGCAGTGGAATCCTCATACATTGACATCCTGTAATCCCCCAGCATAGCCAGCACCTGAGGGGAGGAATACTCCCTGTTGTAAGCCTCCAGCACCTGATACGCCTCCTCCATCCGTCCGAGCCTGCGTAGAATGTCGAACCGGGTCATTACAGAGACATCGCTTCTGCCGAATACCGTATCAATCTGGTCAAGCGTGGATAGCGCATCCTCCATCCGCCCCATCGACAGATACAGTTCTATCAGGGAATAATACAGATCGCTCTTCTTGGGAAAATCCTTCAGCAGTCCGTTGTATATCTCGACCGTCAGCTCTTTCCTGTCAGTCATCGCGTATACCCCGGCCAGCCGGTGACGGTACCAGAAATTGGAAGAATCCAGCTGCACGGCCGTCTCGAACCCGGTCTCGGCCAATTCCAGATCATTCTGCATAAGCGCAGTCATTCCGAGATAGTAGTAAGCGGCATCATTATCCGGATCCACAGCCACAAGGGTCTCAAGCCTCTCCTTCGCCTCTGCGTATCTTCCTGCATCAAAATCCGAGACGGCATCAATGATCTGGTTCTCCAGCGCCCTTTCAGCCTTGAAAGACTGGGCACCGGAGCGCTGCACGGCCAGCAGGGGAAGGACAGCACACACAATATATATAAGGAATGTATTCTTCATATAACCTCCACGGGAAACTATGCAAAAATAGTATAAAATTACTTATTTTTGCAATTCTGACTTTTCCGGAACGGAAAATTCATTGCCCGTGCAACAAAATATATGATGGCTGCATCTTTGTGTCGCATAGGCTGGAGAACAGAACCATTGAATGACGTGGAAGAGACTACGGAACAGAAACTGATACGCCTGTGCAGAAAAGGGGACAGGGTAGCCCAGAAGGCCTTGTATGACCAGCTGGCGCCGAAAATGTTCCCCGTATGTATCCGTTATGCTGGAGACAGGACTGTTGCAGAGGATCTTCTTCAGGATGGTTTTGTCACGCTGTTCTCCAGACTTGACAGCTACAAGGGAGAGGGCTCCTTTGAAGGCTGGGCACGAAGGATCTTTGTCAATACGGCACTTATGTATCTGAGGAAGAAGGATGCCCTGAAAATGAGCGATGACCTTGAGAACGCGCGCAACCTGACATCGGAATCTACCTCACAGATACAGGATGTAGGCTACAAGGAACTGATGAAACTTGTGACATCACTTCCTGCCGGATTCAGGACTGTGTTCAACCTCTATGTGATTGAAGGCTATACCCACAAAGAGATAGCGGAGATGCTGGACATAACGGAAGTGACATCAAGGACACAGCTGAGCCGGGCAAGGGCATGGCTCCAGAACAAGATTAAAGGACGAATGAATGTCTGACTTTGATGAAAATAAATTTGACCGGGAGATAAGGTCATTGCTGGACGGCGTTGAGGAGGAAGTCCCCGACAGAGTCTGGGATGCCCTGTCGGACCGGCTTGACCATATCGGGAAGGCACGAAAGCGCAAGACTGCGCTGACCTGGCTGCGGTACAGCGGGATCGCCGCTGCCGCTGCGGCTGTGGCGCTCGGTGTATTCTTCGGAGTCGGAGATCCTGTCCGTACTGTCGGGCCTGACAGTACGCTTGCCGCGGTAGAACAGACGGATCAGGAAAAAACCGGTGATGTGACAGCAGTCCGGTCCGGCACAGATGAAAATGAACCTGTCTCCACCGGCGATATCCGGCTTCAGGGACGGGAAAATGTTCTTGAAAGAGCAGCCTCCCGTCCGGTTCAGACAGTTCCATCTGTCTCAGGTCACGAGCCGGCAGATGCGGAAACGGGATACGGGCACCAGAAAGCGGAACAGGATGGCGGGACACAGTCTTCCGGCACTTCCTCCGAAAAGAAGGAAAGCACGGCTTCCGATGAAGCCCGGACTATAGAAGAGCAGATTGAGAATTCATCTTCAGACACATTCATTGCCTGGAACCTGGATGATGAATATGCAGACGAAGAAACTTCGGGAAAGAAGAAAATAAGGGCAGCACTGACAATGTCCGGCCTGGCATCAAGCAACAGCGGTGCGTCAGGCACCGGGACCGGATCGAGCAGGCCTCTCATGAGCATAATGCGACCTGACCAGAACAAAAAGGCAGTGACAGAGAGCGGCGGGTCATCGAGCTACGGCATTCCGATTTCGTTCGGTATCGGAGCCAAGATAATCTTCACTCCGAGATGGGCCCTTGGCGTCGGCATAAACTGCTCTATGCTCTCGAGGACATTTTCCGGCACATATACCACCTACGCTTCGGACAACTCCCCTGTCGCCACCCATTATCCAAAGATAAGGAACACACAGAGCTATGTCGGAATCCCTGTCAATGCATACTTCAGTATCGTGAAAAGCAAGGCTGTGGATTTCTATGCCTATGCGGGAGGCACCGCAGAGAAATGCGTGGCCAACAGGTACAGGATGGGAGAGGGAGATGTCATCTACAATGAGAAGGTCAGAGGATTCCAGTTCTCGGCCAATGCCGGTCTGGGAGTGGAATTCATAATAGCCGATATGCTCGGAATATATATCGACCCGAGCCTCAGATACTATTTCCCTGACAGCAGGCAGCCGAAGAGCATCCGCACAGTACAGCCGCTGACCCTCGGGTTCGAAATGGGATTCCGCGTACGGCTGTGACCCACGCCCATTTCTTGCAGCGTTCAGTCTATCATCTTCCTTATCAATGTATTGGAGCGGAGAAACTCCTTCAGTTCAGGACAGTCCGTCTCAAGTATATTGTCCTTGCTCCCCTGCCATATCATTCTTCCATCATCGATGAACCCTATCCTGTCCCCGATATCAAGAATGGAATTCATGTCATGGGTGTTTATGATCGTAGTCATATTGTACTCCCGCGTCAGTTCGGAGATAAGCTGGTCGATCATAATGGATGTATGGGGATCCAGCCCTGAATTCGGCTCATCGCAGAAAAGGAATTCCGGATTGAGCGCTATCGCCCGCGCTATACCGACCCTCTTCTGCATCCCTCCGCTCAGCTCGCTCGGGTATTTGTCCTCTGCATTTGCCACCTCCACCCTGTCAAGACAGAAACGGGCCCTTTCGATCTTCTGCTCCCTGGTCCAGTCAGTAAAGAACTCCATCGGGAACATGACATTGTCCAGCACTGTCGCGAAGTCAAAGATAGCACTCCCCTGGAACAGCACACCGATCTTCCTCCGCTGCTGCTGACGTTCATAATACCCCATCCCGGAAAGCCTGCGGTCCCCATACCATATCTCCCCGGAATCCGGCTCCATCAGCCCCATGATATTCTTCAGGAGCACTGTCTTCCCCGAACCGCTCCTGCCGATGACCATATTGCATTTGCCGGGCTCGTATTCCACCGATATGTCTTTCAGAACCTGGAATGTACCGAAACTCTTGTTGAGATGTTCTATTTTTATCATCAGACTAATTCTTTAATCATTCTGCGCCGTCCCGTTCCTCCCGGCAAAATACATTGTCCGGTTTCCCGGAAGACCGGCCTGCCTTCACTGCGTCAGTACAGCATCAGCTGGGTGACTATCAGGTCAAACATAAGTATCAGTATACTGGCGACCACAATGGACTTCGTACTGGAATATCCCACTCCAAGAGAACCTCCTTTTGCATAATAACCGTTGAACGCCGAGACCGATGATATGAAGAAACAGAAAAGAGACATCTTGAAACAGCTGTAGAAGATATAGAAACCGTTGAATGAATATCTGAGTCCCGATATGTATTTTGCTGTCGGGATAATCTCGGTCATTACGACCACAAGATAACCGCCCAGAATACCGAGAGCCATGCTCAGAAGCATCAGGAACGGACTCAGGAGCACAGTGGACAGAATCTTCGGAAGCACAAGGAACCCGGCCGAATTCACTCCCATCATATCCATAGCATCTATCTGCTCCGATATCCTCATACTTCCTATCTCGGAAGCGATATTGGATCCCATCTTTCCTGCAAGCAGCAGTGCCACCATTGTAGAGCAGAACTCCAGTACCAGGCTCTCTCTCACCATATAGCCGACATACATCCTGTCAAGCACCGGATTCTGCATATTGGAGGCTGTCTGTATCACCAGCACACCTCCAATGAAAATGGATATGACCGCAACAATGAGAATCGATGACAGAATGAGTTTATCCGCTTCAAGGACAAACTGTCTCCAGAAGATTCTCCACTTCTCAGGCTTGCGGAAAACCATCTTGAGGAAAAGGCAATAACGGCCGACCGACTCGAAAAAATTCTTCAACATAGGACAAATTTAGAAACTGTTTTGATTTTTATCAATACTACAGCAGATATCGAGACCCTGCAGCAACTGCAAATGATACCCTCTGGATACATAATTCAGCATCTCGGATTGCATCATTTATATGATTTCACCACATTTTTACGTTTTTTACATTGTTTTCCTGTCATTGCCGCCATATTTGGATTCTGTATGACAGCGCTTCCGGTCACAGATATGACAGAATTCCCGTGATGGCTGTCAGAAAAACATTAACTGGATAATCAATATGCTTACAACCGTATATGGAGCCAAATGCATCGGAATAGAAGCTGTTCCGGTCACAGTAGAGGTCGACATCAGATCCGGGATAGGAATACATCTTGTCGGACTGGCTGATGCCGCCGTGAAGGAAAGCCTTCTCAGGACAATCACCGCCCTCCAGTCGATGGGATACAGGATACCAGGCAAAAAAATCGTGATAAACCTGGCGCCTGCCGATATGCACAAGAAAGGAAGCGGATATGACCTGCCCATCGCAACCGGGATAATCGCCGCCTCTGGTCAGGAGGAGCTGCCGCTTGCCGGAGAGTTCATCATAATGGGAGAACTGGGGCTGGATGGAACGGTGCGTCCTGTCCCGGGAGCGCTCCCGATAGCGGAACTCGCCTCCGCCAGAGGGTTCAGAGGGTGCATCCTTCCTCTTGAATCAGCAGCAGAGGCGTCCGAATACGGACTGACAGAAATATACGGGGTGAAGACCCTGTCCGATGTAATCCGCATTCTCAATGACGAAGGCAGGGAATTCTGGTCACTGAAAGATGATGCGCTGCCTGCCGCTCCGGAACGGCATCAGCAATGGACTCATTATGACGATGACATTATGGACTTTGCGGACATTGTAGGACAGGAAGGGGCGAAGCGGGGGCTGGAGATTGCCGCAGCCGGAGGGCACAATGTAATTATGGTGGGTCCTCCTGGAGCAGGCAAGAGTTCGCTCGCCAAGGCAATGGTCAGGATTCTGCCGCCTATGGACAGGGAGGAGGCCCTGCAGACAAGCAAGATCTACTCTGTGGCAGGAAAAGGCAGGCTGCGAAAAGGCCTCTCCTGCATAAGGCCGTTCAGAAGTCCGCATTACAGTACATCGGTGGCGGCCCTTATCGGCGGAGGATCCGAGAGCATCCTTCCTGGAGAGATTTCCCTGGCACATAACGGAGTGCTCTTCCTTGATGAATTCTGTGAAGCGCCCAAGAGGATAACAGAAGCGCTCCGCTGCCCTGTCGAAGAAAAGAAAGTGGTCATCTCCAGACTGCGGACAAAGGTCGAATTCCCGGCCAACTTCATTTTGATTGCAGCCACAAACCCCTGTCCTTGCGGATATTACGGAATCGGAGACAGATGCACGTGCTCTCCTTCACGCAGGGCGTCTTATCTGTCCAGACTTTCCGGGCCGATGATGGACAGGATAGACATACACCTTTGGCTCAAGCCGGTAGATGCAAGAAGCATTGTCAGAAAAGAACAGGCCGAATCCAGTTCGGCGGTGGCAGAAAGAGTATTCAGGGCCAGACAGATACAGCAGGAACGGTTCTCTTCTGAAGGGATCAGGACAAATTCGGAAATGAACGGAAGACAGGTAAAGGAATTCTGTCCCATCCCGCCTCCCGCCCGGGATTATCTGGAGAAAGCAGTGGCTCGGACAGGAATATCCGCCCGTGCCTGCAACCGTATCCTTAAACTGGCCAGGACAATCGCCGATCTTCAGGGAGATACGGAAATCGGGCTCGGCCATCTCTCCGAAGCCATCGGCTACAGATTCCTGGACAAGCCCGACTTATTTTAGATTCCACGCTGGCTGCTATTCCTTTTTAGCCGTAGAAGCAAGAAAAAGTTCATCCATCTGCTCCTGGTCGATATATGATGGAGAATCTATCATCACATCCCTGCCCTGGTTGTTCTTAGGGAATGCAATATAGTCCCTGATTGTCTCCTGGCCGCCGAAAAGGGCACAGACTCTGTCGAATCCGAATGCAAGACCTCCGTGAGGCGGAGCGCCGAACTTGAATGCATTGATAATGAAGCCGAATTTATATTCAGCATCTTCTTTCGATATTCCGAGTACCTCGAACATTCTCTGCTGCACCTCGGCATCGTGGATTCTGATGGATCCGCCACCGAGTTCCGTACCGTTGAGCACGAAGTCATAGGCATTGGCGCATACTTTCTCGAGATCCTCCTTCCTGTCACTGTAGAACAGGTCAAGATGCTCCGGCTTCGGTGCGGTGAACGGATGGTGCATTGCGTAGAACCTCTGCGTCTCATCATCCCACTCCAGAAGAGGGAAATCCACAATCCACAGCGGAGCGAAATTGTGCGGGTCACGGAGCCCCAGCCTGTTTCCCATCTCAATACGCAGGACACCGAGCATAGTCTGGGTCTTGCGCCTGTTTCCGCAAAGCACCAGAATCATATCGCCCGGCTTCGATCCCATATAGTCAGCTACAGCCTTCAGTTCTTCCGGAGTATAGAACTTGTCCACAGAAGACTTGAAAGACCCATCTGCATTATACTTTATATACACAAGCCCCTTCGCTCCGACCTGAGGTCTCTTGACCCATTCGGTAAGCTCATCTATCTGCTTGCGCGTATATTCCGCAGCCCCGTCCACACTGATTGCACCTACATATTCCACACTGTCGAAGACAGAGAAACCTTTGCCCTGGACCTTGCCGGTAATCTCGTGGATTTTCATTCCGAACCTTATGTCCGGCTTATCCGAACCGTAATTGTCCATAGCATCATACCAGCTCATCCTCGGAAGCGGGTCAGGAATATCTACATTGAGGACATTCTTGAAAAGGGTCCTCATCATTCCCTCGAACGTATCGAGTACATCTTCCTGCTCCACGAATGACATCTCGCAGTCTATCTGTGTGAATTCCGGCTGGCGGTCAGCCCTGAGATCTTCATCCCTGAAGCAGCGGACTATCTGGAAATAACGGTCGTATCCGGCCACCATCAGGAGCTGCTTGAATGTCTGCGGAGACTGCGGGAGAGCATAGAACTGTCCCGGATTCATTCTGGACGGCACCACAAAATCCCTTGCACCTTCAGGAGTGGACTTGATCAGATAGGGGGTCTCGATCTCAAGGAAGCCCTTGCCGTCAAGATAGTTGCGCACCTCGTGAGCAAGCCTGTGCCTGAGCTCCAGCGCCTTGCGGAGCGGGTTGCGACGAAGGTCAAGATATCTGTATTTTGCCCTGAGTTCCTCTCCGCCATCGCTGACATCTTCTATCGTGAACGGAGGGGTCTGCGCCTTGTTCAGAATACTTATCCCCGTCAGACTGATCTCAATATCCCCGGTGGGCATCTTCGGATTCTTGCTCTGTCTCTCGATGACAGTACCGGTCGCCTGGATGACATATTCCCTTCCAAGGGAATCCGCCGACTCCTTAAGTTCCGCCGGAGCAGAATCATCGACAGCCAGCTGAGTGATACCATACCTGTCCCTCAAGTCGATGAAAGTCATTCCACCGAGCTTTCTGGTCCTTTGAACCCAACCCGCCAGAGTCACCGTCTGGTCGGCATTCTCTATGCGGAGCTCCCCGCAAGTGTGTGTCCTGTACATTATTGAATATTTTAAACTTTATCAGCAATCCGTCTGCGCCTCGGCACAGGCCAACGCAAGCCGTCCGATACGCCCAGCCTGCAAAGATACAATTTTTATTGTCTGATAGACTCCGAAACCACATTGAATTTACCCAAGGTCTCTGAAAATCCTCGTTCTGCCTTGTCCTGTCTTGTCCTCCTTTTGCATTGACCTTTGGGATTGTCCTTTGCATTGCCGCACCGCTGATGGCAATATCGGTATGGACAAGTGCAATATTTCCAGTATTTATATCATATTGAAGTTGCTTTTTCAGACAATTTGCAATACCTTTGCAGTTCGTCTGCCCGGATGGCGGAATCGGTAGACGCGTTGGTCTCAAACACCAATGACCGCAAGGTTGTGCCGGTTCGACCCCGGCTCCGGGTACGAAGATAGCCTCGTAATCGCTTGATTATGAGGCTATTTAATTTTAGCAGGGTGTACTAAAGGAGTACTATTCCGCGAAAAATCGCAAAGGAAAGTCAAAAATCCGGCAAAATTTTGTGTGGGGTTACAAGGGGCTGCGAACGCAAAATGACGGGGAAGATTTAAGACCGTAGCGGGATTTCAACTGCCTGCGGATATAACTACACGACCGAGTGTATAACCATCGGTAATTTACTCCGGTTTTGACCTGCAATAGCATAATGCCTGTGCAAAGCGGTCAATCCTCAACAGGTTGGCCATCCCTCGTCCACGCATCGAATGCCTTGAGTTCTTCAAGTTCCTCTGGGGTGGCATCATTAGGGATGTCAAGACTTACAGGCAAACCTCGTTTCAGCCTTTCCTGCGTAATGCGTTTCATTTTGCGATTGAATTCGGATGCCCCGAAGTCATACGCCTTTTCGATGTTGTTTGTCTTGGTCATAGTTCCATCTTATTTCCATAGCCCTCTTGGTAATCAATAAACGGTATATAATGACCTACAGTCTTACCTCTTTTTCATAGCCCTCCTTGATGAGTTCCTCGACGGAGTAGCAGCAATGAATGTGATGTTTCACCTTGCCCCACACCTTTTTCTGAATGTCAAAAAAGTCACGGTCGTTCCTTATAGGGATTGGCTGACCATCGTTCATCCATTCATCACGGGCTCTCAGAAGTGGGGCGTCTCCAAGTTCGTCCTCGTATATTTCGGCATCCCTCGAACGCCCACCGTCACGCTGATAGCGGTACTTGGTTAGGTAGTCATCAAGACTGTGCCCCTGTTCAAAGCCAAGGGACTTCATTACGGTTTCCTCTTTTCTTTTCATAGTATGTGTGTTCAGAATGTCAGTCCGTCATACAGCGGTATATACCCGAAAATATTCAATGCCTTTTGATGCTTCTCATTGATTTTGGAAAGGCGTTCCGCCTTTTCCGTGTCATTCAGCTCCTTTGCCATCTTGTAAGACTTCCTGCCACGGTCCAAATTATGCTTCAAGTCGTTGATTTTCGTATGGATAGCCGTATAATTACCGGAATGGGCAATCTTATAGACATACTCGAAGTAGTCCGTTTCCTTGTCGTGAGTCAGCAGTTCCAATGCTGCAAGCACATCCTCATCCACACCTTTCCGGCGCAAATCATCTATCGTCAAATCAGAGTCCTCTACCACATCGTGCAGAAAACCTGCCTTGATTTCAGCGTCATTGCTGCCCATAAGACCGACCGCAATAGGATGCAGGATAGCAGGTTTGCCGTCCAGGTCCTTTTGCCCCTTGTGCGCATCAAGCGCAATCTGTAATGTTTCTTCTATAGTCATTATCGTCTACTGTTATGGCAACCAAACTTGATATTTATGCGTCAGTCCGTTTTCTTTAACAAAGTTATAGAAACTTTCGAATGCGTCTGATCTGCCATTATACAACTTCTTCATTTTGCGCCATACTCCATTTTCTGTCCGGACTTTCAATGCTTTTATCAACTCATTTATAGGAATGTCCTCTATCCGTTCGGAATAATCTCCATATTGCGACAAATCCGCATAATCATAAAAATCAACTGTCATCAATCCTCGCCAAAGTGTCATGGATATTGTTCTTCTTACAGTGACATTTTCACAAACTTTGTGTGGTCTGTCCTCTGCGTAAAAACAGTATGTCTGTTCATCCATCCTATAAATATTCGGTACATATCCATACTCTTTAGTCAACGCTTCATAGAATTCTTCATCATCCGCAAACGGGGAGGGTTGTCCGTCATTATACCAATCTTCCTCTTGTTTCAGGACTTCCTTTGGGACGCCAAAATCTTCAGCATAAACAGTAAGGCTTCCTTTTGGCATAATCATCCCTGTTCGTCGATCATGGTATTTTCTAAACTCATCTTCTAATGTCGGCACAAATGTCTGCCTTTTATTTCTGTTTGCCTGTTCCATAAAGTCAATTTTTAACCACAATAGATATTGTACTTCAGATGATTATCATTGACAAACTCCGAAAACCTGTCGAATGCATCCGATGTGCTGTAGTCCCGTTTGAGTAACGCAAGCAGTTCCTTGTCGGTATTGACATCCATAGCAGACCTCAACTGTTCTACTGGCAAGTCGAATATTACCCGTTCATAGTCAGAGTCCCCGAACATTTCATCACACAGCGGACCGATGTCCTGCTGCTCGAATGT
>JADIMI010000068.1 GCA_017694845.1 Candidatus Cryptobacteroides intestinavium | reverse complement strand
GGGTGGCGCTTCTGTATGGAAGCACCACGACATCCGCCGCAGAGAAGAACGAACTCACTTCCGAATCCTTTATATACTTGAGAAACAGGTGTATCCGATTGCTGCAGCCCGATGCATCTATGATCTTCCGGTATTTCTCGAAGGATCCGTAGGGCTCTCCGGCCACAATCAGCTGGTAGTCCTCCCCAAGCCCTCCGAAGGCTTCCAGCAGGATATCCAGCCCCTTGTACTCGCGTATAAGCCCGAAGAAAAGGATGTTGCGCTTCCCTCCCTCCAGGCCGAGGGCCTTCTCTGCCTCCCCGCGTGGCATCTTCTGCCCGAAGTGCGAGTAGAGAGGGTGGGGGATCACCGTATACATAGCATCCGGACGCATCTTGAGCAGATCATCCGCGACTGCCTGGCACAGTGTGACATATCCATCGCTGCCTCCGAGGAAATATTTTGTCAGAGGAGTGTCGAAGAACCTTCTTTCGTGCGGTATCACATTGTCCAGAATCGAGATGACCTTGCAGCTGCCCCTGAGATGACGGGTGACATAGCCCAGAGATGGGGCGAAATAGGACATCCAGTATCTGGTGATGAGAAGATCCGGCTCCCATTCCCTGATGGCCTTCAGCGTGCTGATGTATGTAAAAGGATTTGCCGTGTCCAGCAGGGATACGCTCTCCACCGGCACGGCATTGTCGTCCTCCGTGACATACTGCGTCTTGCCAGGGAACAGGAATTCCGGGTACTGCCTGCTGAAATTGAAGGCCTTGACCCGATGTTCCCTCCCCAGTTCACCATATAGGTATGTGTTGAACTGGGATATCCCTCCTCTGTAGGGATAGAAGCAGGACAGTATCGCAATCTTCAATTATTCCTTGTTTTTGTTCTTGACATATTCCTCGTTGAGGCCTGCAAGGACATCATCGGTTATGTCAAGCGACGGGTCGGCGGTGAATACTGGAACCCCTCCCTGGTTGGTGAGGATCATCGAATATTTCCTGTCAGCATTATATTTGTCGAGGAATGTCTTGATGGCATCGACTATCTGGTTGGTCATCACCATCTGCTCCTCTGCGATCTCGTTCTGTCTCTGGGCAGCGTAGTTGTTGAACTCCTGCTCCTGCTGCTGGATCTTCTGTCCCTGGACCTCTGCTACGGAGCGGGTCATCAGCCCCTTGTTGATCTTGTCCTGGAAATCCTTGTAGTCGCTCTCGAGCTTCTGGCCTCTGCGGTTGACTTCGGCCTGGATGTTCTGCACCTTGGTCTCCACTACAGAGCGGAGGTCGTTGGCCATATCATATTCCTGGAAGATCCTGTCCAGGTCTATATAGACAATCGATCCTTCGGCAGCGACTGCTGTGGTGTCCGAAGTCTGCGCTACAGTCTTCTCTCCCTTGTTCCCGTCAGACAGGAACAGTGCTCCGAATACGATGACAGCAACCAGTGCCACGGCACTGAGAATGATAGAAAGGTTGTTTTTCATACTTATGACAATAATTTATAGTTTAGTTTGTGCAACAGCAGGCAAAGATAATCAAAAAATCAATCGCAGCCGTCAGCAGCCGCGTATTTTTGAAAGATATGCCCCGATAGTCTTCTCGAGTCCCATATAAAGGGCATCGCAGATGATGGCGTGCCCGATGGATACCTCGTCTGTCCACGGGATAGTCTTTATATAATACCCGAGGTTGTCCAGGTTGAGGTCGTGTCCGGCGTTCAGCCCCAGGCCGCACCTGCGGGCTGCCTGTGCCGCAGCCACGAACGGGGCGATGGCCTTCTCCCTGTCTTCTGCATAGCGGGATGCGTAGCTTTCAGTATAGAGTTCGACCCTGTCGCAGCCGCACAGACTTGCCCCTTCCACCATCACGGGGTCCGGGTCTACAAAGATAGATGTCCGTATCCCTTTCGATCTGAATGTTCTGCAGATCCCGGTAAGGAAATCCCTGTTCCGTACGGTATCCCATCCTGCATTGGATGTAATGGCATCTGCGGCGTCAGGTACAAGGGTCACCTGGTCGGGCACCACCTCCAGCACCAGGTCGATAAAAGATGGTATAGGGTTGCCTTCAATATTGAATTCAGTGGAAAGGGTCGGCCTTATCTCCCTCACATCCGAATATCTTATATGCCTTTCATCCGGACGCGGATGGACTGTGATTCCTTCGGCCCCGAATCGTTCGCAGTCAAGAGCGGCTTTCTCCACATCAGGCATATTCCCCCCTCTGGCGTTCCTGATGGTGGCGATCTTGTTGATGTTTACACTTAATCTTGTCATTCCTTTGTCCTCCTGTAGGATTTCTTGTTGGCTCCGTGCTGTATTCAGCCGGTGACGGGCGCAAAAATAGATATTATTGTTCAAAAATTGTAAATAATGTGTTATTTTTGAAGCCTGTTTTGCTGATAATGAGAGTTGCGACGTACCTCAGGAACCGCAGCCTGGAGAATGACAGGCGCCTTGTCTCGCTCCTTTCGGCACTTGAAGCCGGGGGATGCGAGGTCTGTCCTTTAGACAGCGGTCTGTGCGTGCCGTCGGATACCGATTTCCTGCTGAGTATAGGAGGAGACGGGACTTTTCTTGCGGCTGCGGCCCTGGTCGGGGACAGCGGCATACCTGTGCTCGGCGTGAATCTCGGCCGGCTGGGTTTTCTGTCCGAGAACAGGCCGGAGTCGGTGGCCCGGGCTCTTCTGAAGGGTGAATATTCCATAGAAAGCCGTACTCTGCTCGAGGCCCGCTATTCATCCCCGACGGGCAATCCCGCGATAGATGGACGCCCTGTTGCCCTTAACGAGGTGACAGTGCACAGGTCCGGAGGAGCGATGCTCGGGGTGGATGTGAGCATCGATGGCACGAGACTTCCGACCTACTGGGCGGATGGACTGCTCGTGGCCACGAGTTCGGGATCTACGGCGTATTCCCTGAGCGTAGGCGGCCCTATCGTGCTGCCGGAGTCAAGAGTGCTGATAATAGCGCCGATAGCTTCACACAATCTCAACGTCAGGCCTGTCATAGTTCCGGACACGTCCAGAATCGAGCTCGGACTGCAGTCGAGGGATTCCCGGGTGATAGTCACAATGGACAACCGTTCGGCCGAGATCGGCCCGGATATGAAGATTTCCGTCTCGATGGCACAGTTTTCGCTGAAACGGGTCAGGCTTAACAGCTCAAATTTCATAAACGCCCTTACAGGGAAACTGTTTTGGGGTGAAGACATCAGGAATTCAACTGAAAATTAGGTATGGAGGATCTTAGACGTCTGCCTGTCCACGTGTCGATAATAATGGATGGGAACGGAAGATGGGCACAGGAGCGTGGCAAGGAGAGGATATTCGGCCATGCGGAAGGAATAGAAAGCGTCAGGGCGTGTACGGAAGCCGCAGTGGAGACCGGGGTGCGCTATCTGTCGCTTTTCGCGTTCTCTGAAGAGAACTGGAGCCGGCCGGAGAAAGAGGTCGGCTTTCTGATGGAGATGATGCTCAAGTCTCTGAAGGAGGAGGTGCCAAGGCTGCATAGCAACGGGGTAAGGCTCGTAGTGCTGGGGCACCGTTCGAAACTCTCTGACAGTCTCAATGCAACCATTGATGAATGTATGGCCGAGACGGCGGGGAATACCGCGCTGACACTCATAATATTCCTGAGCTACAGCGGCAAGTGGGACATTCTCCAGGCGGCCAAGAGGATGGCGCTGGAACTTCTGGAACATCCTGAACGCAAGGAAGAGATCATGGATATGGAGACAGATGCTTTCAGCGGATATCTTGTCACAGCGGGGATCCCTGACCCGGATCTCATCATAAGGACATCGGGGGAGCAGCGGATCAGCAACTATCTGCTCTGGCAGGGGGCCTATTCCGAGTTTCTTTTCACGGATGTGCTCTGGCCGGATTTCAGAAAGGACCAGTTCCGCGCCGCCCTTGGTGAGTATGCAAGGCGCGACAGACGTTATGGAAAAGTGAAATAAATGCTTATATTTGCAGTTTTGAATTTGACGACAATGATGAAATGCCATAGAATAACCCTGATTTTGCTTCTGTCTGTCCTGGGATTTCCCCTGGCGGCACAGCAGGAAGACAACGGAGTGATCATTGATTATAACAATCCGAAGAAGTACATAGTCGGGGGAGTCACAGTGGAAGGTAACAACTATTTCGGACCGGACCAGATCATTCAGCTCACAGGTCTGCAGCGCGGGATAGAAGTCACTGTGCCTGGAGATGATATCTCGTCGATAGTCAACAGGCTGTGGCTGCAGAGATATTTCGAGGACGTCGCCGTATCGATCGATCATCTGGGCGAGACTCCTGATACGGCATATTTCAAGATAAGCATCAAGGAGAGACCGAGGGTGTCGAAATGGACATTCTCCGGTGTGAGGAGCAGCGAGCAGAAGGAGCTGATGGAGAGGCTTAATCTCAAAAGGGGAGGCGAGTTTTCCGACTATGTGTCCAAGACGGCCTCCGATATTATCAAGAGATACTATAAGGAGAAAGGTTTCCTTCTGGCGGAGGTGGATGTGCAGACCATGAGGGATACAATCATCAGAAGCGCCATAAGGGTCAATTTCGCGGTAAATAAGGGCAGCAGGGTGAGAATCAAGACCATCACTTTCGAAGGCAACGACAATGTCAAGGAGGGCAAGCTCGTCAGGTCTATGAAGAAGACCAAGGACAGCAGGCTCATCAACTTCTTCAGTTCCAAGAAATTCAACGAGAAGGAGTACGACAACGACAAGAGGAACCTCATAAGCGCTTTCAACGAGGCCGGCTACAGGGATGCCAGGATCATCAAGGACTCCATATATTATATAGAGCCGAACAGGCTTGCGATAGACTTCAAGATAGATGAAGGGAAGAAATACTATTTCAGGAACATTACCTGGACAGGAAATTCCGTATATTCTTCCGACGTCCTGAACAATATCCTGATGATCAAGAAAGGGGATGTCTATGATGTGGTCACAATGGAGCACAGGCTCTTCGGAGGAGGCAAGCAGAACGAGTATGATGTCTCCAAGCTGTACAGGGACAACGGATATCTTTTCTTCAACCTCCAGCCTGTGGAGCTGAACATAGTCGGCGACTCCGTAGATGTGGAGATGCGTATAGTGGAGGGCAAGCCTGCCACATTGAACAATATCGTCATCAACGGTAACGACCTTACCAACGAGAGGGTGGTGCGCCGTCAGGTGTTCACCCGTCCGGGATATCTTTTCAGCCAGACCGATTTCGAGCGCTCCATCAGAGAGATCGCTTCAATGGGGCAGTTCGACCCTGAGGCCATTTCGGATCCGTCGAAAGGATGGTCAATCGTTCCTAACCAGCTGAACAATACGGTTGATGTCATATATAATGTGACAGAGAAACCATCCTCGCAGCTGGAACTTTCCGGAGGATGGGGAGGCAATACCTTTGTCGCCACTGTCGGTGTCAGCTTCAACAACTTCTCCACCAGACGTTTCTTTGACAAGTCTGCCTGGAGGCCGGTACCTCTCGGAGATGCACAGAACCTTGCGATAAGGTTCCAGACCAACGGTACATACTACACCAGCCTTTCCGCCAGCTTTATGGAGCCGTGGCTCTTCGGAAAGAAGCCTACCTCGCTGAGCATGTCTCTCTACTATACCAGACAGACAAACTCATATATCGCCCTCGGTATGCTCAACAATGATGAGTATATGGAGGTCTACGGAGCGGCTGTCGGTATCGGAAGCCGACTGAAATGGCCGGACAACTACTTCGTGCTGTACAACCAGCTGAGCTGGCAGACATACAAGCTCCACGACTGGATCAGCGGATACTTCCTGTTCGATACGGGTATCTCGCACAACCTCAGCTATACCCTGAGCCTGTCAAGGAACTCTACTGACCAGCAGATATATCCGCGTCAGGGGTCTGACTTCAGTTTCGCACTCCAGCTTACTCCGCCGTATTCGCTTTTCAGGAAGAAGAGCATCGATGAGAACGGCAATGTGGTCAAGGTAGACAACTGGAGGGATGTCAGATATGACAGGATGACATCGGAGCAGCGCTACCGCTGGATCGAGTATCACAAGTGGACATTCAAGGGATCCGTATATACCAAGCTCGTCGGGGATCTTGTGCTGATGGCGAGGGCGCAGTTCGGATATCTGGGATACTACAACAGAAACTGGGGCTATTCTCCGTTCGAGGGCTTCCTTGTCGGAGGAGACGGTATGTCGGGATATAACACATACGGATCGGAAGTTATTTCGCTCAGGGGTTACGAGAACTATTCCCTCACCCCGTATGTGACGACTCCTTACGGTTCGGGGACAGCCTACTCGGGTAACGTATATGACAAGTTCACTGTAGAGCTGAGATATCCGGTGATCCTTCAGCCGCAGTCCACTATCTATGCCCTTGTCTTCCTGGAGGGAGGTAACTGCTGGTCAGACATCAGGGACTTCAATCCGTTCCAGATCAAGCGGTCTGCCGGTGTCGGCGTGAGGGTGTTCCTGCCTGTGGTCGGACTTCTCGGTGTCGACTGGGGATGGGGATTCGACGATGCGACGTATGGAGGAAGTCAGTTCCACTTCGTGATCGGACAGCAGTTCTGATGACATTGCCTGTACTGACCGGACCTGAATATATTGAAAAACTTATAATTATTGATACAATGAAAAAAATTATCGTTTTGATCGCTGCTGCGGCTTTTACTTTCACAGCAGCCAGCGCGCAGAGCTACAAGTTCGCTCACGTGAATTTCCAGGAACTTGTGCAGCTTATGCCTGAGATGGATTCCGCAAGGGTGCAGATGGATGCAGCCAATCAGGAGACCCAGGAGACATACGGGGCAATGGTGCAGGAATTCCAGGACAAATATTCCCAGTATGAGCAGAAATCAGGAGAATGGTCAGCAGCTATCCGCCAGAGCAAGGAAAGGGAGCTGACAGAGATCCAGAACAGGATCCAGGATTTCGAGCAGTCAGTGCAGCAGGAGATGCAGCAGCTCCAGAACCAGCTGATGGGCCCTATATATCAGAAGGCACAGGAGACAGTGAACAATCTCGCCAAGGAAGGCGGATACATCTATGTCTTCGACACCACCCAGGTACTTTATGTAGACACTGCACAGAGCACTGACCTGACTCCGCAGGCACGTACGGCTCTCAATATCCCTGCAGACAGGACTATCGAGTCTCTCCAGCAGGAACTCCAGGCCCGCGCACAGGCTCAGCAGACAACACCCCAGCAGTAATCTCTGACCGTTTTTCACTGTCATCCTGAGTGATCTCTATTGTCGTTCTGCACGATCTTCCCTGTCGTTCTGAGCGATCTTTATTGTCATTCTGAGCTGCAGCGAAGAATCTGTTACAGAAACCCATAAAACAAGAGACTGACCCCAAAGGCCAGCCTCTTGTTTATTTATTAAAAGATACACCGGATACTGTCATTCTGCACGATCTTCCCTGTCGTTCTGAGCGATCTTTATTGTCATTCTGAGCTGCAGCGAGGAATCTGGTACCGAAGGCCGTTCGAAACTGCAGCCTTTGATATGGACCCTGTGCATAAAACAACAATTCTCCACGAAGATATCTGTCCCTCGACTTTTCCCTTTCGCCTATGCAGGTGGAGACGGCATCCAGCATAGCAGAGACCGAAGGAGGACGGGAGATATGCACCGCTAACCCTCAATATACGCTCCCGGTGGCATCATCGGGGAGCATATCTCCACAAAAATGTCGAGATATGCGCGGCTGACCCTTGGTATACGCCTTCAGTGGCATCATCAGGGTGCATATCTCCGGAATGAGAGTAAGGGGGAGAAACAGGCATCAGAATCACCGATGGCAGCCCGATGTGTGACGGACCGCGAACACGATGTTTTCGTATCTTTCTGAATGACAAGGTATTACGAAAAGATGATGTTCGCGGTCCCCTCATTTTTAGGGGGACCACGAACAAGGTCATTTTACATTATCCTGTGTCTCAATGAGTTATAAAAAAATTGATGTTCGCGGTCCGCATATCGGTGCGGGGATTCAGATACTTCACTCTGCTTTCAGACTCAGATCCTTCACTCCGCCTGCGGCTACGTTCAGGATGACAAGGTAACGGCTACATTCAGGATGACAAGGGAGCGGTTCCATTCAGGATGACAAAAACGGTTCAGTTCAGGATGACAAGGTAACGGCCGAATGACGGCGCTCCGTCACATATAGGGCAGACGCGGGTGTACATCTCGCGTGACCGGTCGCGGCCTCGTGAGCAGCTCCCGGCAGGACGAGAGAGCCAATGGCGAACTCGTCCGAAGGGTGGATGGAGCAAAACGGAACTCTGTCAGGGCCTTCCGACAGCTCTTCCTTGTCCTATAGAATGAAAGAAACCGGCCCTTTGGGGCCGGTTCCGTTTCGAATATATCGATTGGTTCTCTTACCAGACAAACTCAAAGGTGATATCACGCGGGATATCGAGGTTGTTGATATGGGCTATGTCTGCGGCAAGGGCCTCAGAAATTTTGGCGTGGTTTGCAGCATATTCCTTGGCAAACATATAGTTGCCGGTAGCCTGTGTGGTGAGGATCAGGTCAGCCCAGGCATCTATGGCTTCGAGAGCCTTCTCGTAGTCTATATGGTAGAATCCGTCCCTGTTGCGGGAAAACGCTCCGTATTCCCGCATAAAGTTATAGCACATCATATTGGCCTTGCCGTGCGAGGAGGCCGATCCGAAACGGACAGACCTTACAAGCCCAGCTATATAGGTGGTGATGGCATCTTCCTTTGAAATGAGCGGAATCTCTTCCATATCGATCAGTTCACATACCATAAACAGGCCGAGAATGTCGGCCTTGGCCTCTTCCCAGGTGGTCTTTTCATCCCCCATCGCTTCATCTACCGATCCAAGCCCGTTCACGGTCTGCTTCACTCCCAGCCCGTGTGCGACCTCGTGGAATGTTACATTCCAGAAGAATGCTTCCGAGCGCAGATGCTTCTGCTGCCCCTCCTCAATGAGCGCGCGCCCTATTGGAAGAAGGATCTTGCCGAACTTGTCCATCATACTGTTGTGGAGCTGAAGCCGTCTGGTCCCTTTCAGGGCGTGCACACGGTCATCATTCGGAAGGTTGATGGCAATTGTCTTGCTGCCTGCGTTGCAGTCACCCGAATAGTAGATTGCATCATAGACATTCAGGTCGGATGAAGTCCCCGGCACGAAGGTCTTGTATTCAGGCTTGCACGGCAGCATCTTCTGGAGTTCAGGAAGCATTGATACATATTTCGCAAGTTCCGCACTCCTTTCCTCATCTTTCAGCAGAATGAAGCACTCGTATGAAGTCTTCAGCTCGTTGAGCTTGTCATCATAGCTTTCGATAGGCCCGATGACAATATCGATCTTGCTGTCCTTCATATCCATCCACGCAAGATCACTCTCGAAGTAGTCATCTGTGCGGAAAGCCTCGATACGCTTGAGCAGATAGTTGCGCAGCCCTGCATTGTCCGTTATCGCAGCGGCTTCCTGGAGATACAGGCATATCCTGTCAAGCCGGTCCTTATATTCATCCCTGTACCATACACATCTGAGGTTGCCTTCAGCATCCCTCCGGAGAACGGTGTAAGGGCTGTTCTTGTCCGGATCATTGAATGCAGCGAATTCTTCGGCCGTCATGTCGACAGGATAGTAGTTCGCCCCGAGAGGCTTCTCTCCGAATCCTTCGATGAAAGGGCGGTTGTCATCCAGCCTGTCCCACGGACCGTAGTTGATGCCGGCATACATTCTTTCTGCGCCATCCTTCAGCCCGGCCGCAAAGTCCGGATCACCGAAAGTCTGCTCCCAGAAAAGTTCGTCTATGACCTGTCCGGCCTGCCTGAACAGGTTGAGGACCTGCTTGTCCTTGTCAGACAGATGTTCCATCAATGGGGAACTGACCTTCACTACGGCATATTCATCCACTTTTTTCTGAATGTCAGCCCTCGGCTGCTGACAGCCGGCCAGTACAGTTCCCATTGCGATAAAGAACAAAGCCTTTTTCATAGCTCTGTGATTTGGACGGATCAGAAGCTCTGTGCAATGGCGATGAAGTCATCTGCCTTCAGTGCGGCTCCACCGATAAGTCCGCCATCGATGTCAGGGCAGGCGAAAAGCTCCTTTGCATTCGATGGCTTGCAGCTTCCTCCATAGAGGATGGTGATCTCGTCCGCGAGAGCCCCGAATTTCTCTGCGAGCACCTTGCGGATGCATGCGTGTATCTCCTGTGCCTGCTCCGCTGTAGCAGTCTTGCCGGTGCCTATAGCCCATACAGGTTCGTATGCGACGATAACCTTTGACATCTCTTCCTCTGAAAGGGTGTAGAGTACGTTCTTGACCTGCTCTGAGACTACATCGAAATGACGTCCTGCCTCACGCTCATCAAGATTCTCTCCGACGCAGAAGATAGGGGAGAGTCCCTGTGCGATGGCGAGCTTCACTTTCACTACAAGTTTCTCATCGGTCTCTCCATAGTACTGACGGCGCTCTGAGTGGCCGAGAATGGTATATCCGCATCCTGCAGAAGCGAGCATTGCAACGGATACCTCTCCGGTATATGCTCCCTTTTCCTTGTCAGCGCAGTTCTGTGCAGACAGACCCACAACAGAATCTTTCACCACTTCCGCAACCGGAACGAGATGAGTGAAAGGAGGGGCAATGATAAGCTTTACCGATGCCGGTACTTCCGATGCCTTTGCGACTACGTCTTTTGCAAGCTGCACTCCTTCTGGAACTGTGGTGTTCATTTTCCAGTTCCCTGCTACGATGTTCTTTCTCATAATGTAGTTTATTTAGATAAAATTATTGTCTTTGTCCGGTCTGTTTTCAGACCGCGCAAATTTACGAATAATTTTGATTACCTTTGTCCGCTGTGACTATTTAAAATGAACTAAAAACAGTACAGGATATGAAAAATTTCGTAGAGGAACTCAGATGGAGGGGAATGATCCAGGACATTATGCCCGGGACCGAAGAGAAACTGATGGAAGGCCCGACAGGAGCTTACGTCGGGATCGACCCGACAGCGGATTCCCTCCATATCGGACATCTGGTGAGCATAATGATTCTCAAGCATTTCCAGAGCTGCGGACATAAACCTTTCGCCCTTGTCGGGGGCGCTACGGGAATGATCGGGGATCCGTCGATGAAGTCGCAGGAGCGCAATCTCCTTGATGAGCAGACTCTTGCCCACAACGTAGCCTGCATCAAGAAACAGCTTTCAAGGTTCCTTGACTTCGATTCGGATGCACCGAACAAGGCGGAGCTGGTGAACAACTACGACTGGATGAAAGACTATACGTTCATAGACTTCACGCGTGACATAGGGAAGCATATAACGGTCAACTATATGATGGCCAAGGATTCCGTGAAGAAGAGACTGTCTTCGGAGTCCCGCGAGGGAATGTCATTCACAGAGTTCACTTACCAGCTGCTCCAGGGGTATGACTATCTCTATCTCTACGAGCACAAGGGCTGTATGCTCCAGATGGGCGGGGCCGACCAGTGGGGGAACATTACGACCGGTTCGGAACTTATCCGCAGGATCCTGGGCAAGGAGGCGTACGCCCTGACATGCCCTCTCATCACCAAGGCGGACGGAGGCAAGTTCGGCAAGACAGAGAAAGGAAATATCTGGCTCGATCCGGAAAGGACATCCCCTTACCAGTTCTACCAGTTCTGGCTGAATGTCTCGGATGAAGATGCCGCAAGGTATATCAGGATATTCACGATGCTCTCGCGCGAGGAGATAGAGGATGCCATAGCCAGGCATTCAGAGGCTCCGCATCTGCGTCAGCTTCAGAAACTTCTGGCCAAAGAGGTGACGATAATGGTTCACGGCGAGGCTGAATACGGGAAGGCGGTCGCAGCATCGGAAATGCTGTTCGGCAACGCCACATCGGATGCTCTCAAGTCTCTGGACGAAAAGACCTTCCTTGCGGTGTTCGATGGTGTGCCGAC
Organism: Candidatus Cryptobacteroides intestinavium; assembly: GCA_017694845.1. Taxonomy (GTDB): domain Bacteria; phylum Bacteroidota; class Bacteroidia; order Bacteroidales; family UBA932; genus Cryptobacteroides; species Cryptobacteroides intestinavium. The sequence continues at coordinate 18,635 of JADIMI010000068.1, read as the reverse complement.
ATTCGCCCTTGCCAAGGACAGGCTCCCTCTCAACGTGGTCGATCTGCTCGGTGCGGAAACCGGAGTCTTCCCATCGAAAGGGGAGTGCCGCAAGATGATCCAGGGCGGAGGAGTCAGCATCGACAAGGAGAAAGTCGCTGACATAAATGCGATGATAGGAGAAGAGTCGCTGTTGAACGGAAAATATATCCTTGCGCAGCGCGGGAAGAAGAATTACTATATTATAAAGGTGGAATAATGGAAGGAGAGAGTACAAGGCAGCTGAAGGTGGCCCGCGAGATCCAGAAGGATATGGCGGAGATCATCAGAGGCAAGGGAATGGCTGCATACAACGGAGCGCTTGTGACAGTGAGCGGGGTCAGGGTGAGCCCGGATCTCTCCGTGGCCAAGGTATATGTAAGCATTTTCCCGTCAGACAAGGCTGAGTCGGTCATGGGAATCCTTGAAGACAATGTGAGGGCGTACCGGGGCGAACTCGGGGCAATGGTCGCCAGGCAGCTCCGTATAGTTCCGGAGATCGTGTTCTATCTGGATTCATCTCTCGACTATGTCGAGCATATAGAGGAACTGCTGAAGAAATGACCGGATCAGCGGGAAAGACAAGATGAACCTGCCGTTCTTCATAGCCGGCCGATATCTTTTCGCAAAGAAATCGCACAATGTGATCAATATCATTTCTGCGATAAGCTCTGCGGGGATGGCCGTGGGGACAGCCGCTCTGATAATCATCCTTTCTGTATACAACGGCTTCGACTCCATTGTGAGGTCTATGCTCGGCAGTGTCGAACCGGATCTTATGGTGACACCGGCCGAGGGCAAGGTCTTTGTCCCGGAAGGAGATGCCTACAGCTGGCTCTATGACCAGCCCGAGGTCAGCACCATCTGCACAGTGCTCCAGGAGAATGTGTTCATCAGCTATGATGGGCAGCAGAGGGTCGCGACTGCGAAAGGGGTCGATGCAATCTATGAAGAGGAGAGCCCGCTCCGGGACCATCTCCGTGATGGCGATTTCATCCTTCACAGAGGAGATGTCCCTCTCGCATGTGTAGGTGCAGGACTGGCATATGGAATGGGCATCAATCCGAGGTTCGTGTCGCCGCTGGAGATATACTTCCCGTCGCGCAAGGAGAACATATCGCTGAGCAATCCCGCTGCTTCACTCAGGTCAGAGGATGTCTATCCTTCTGGTATTTTCTCGGTCAACACCGATGTGGACAACAGCCTGTTCATTGTCCCGATCAATGTCATGCGCAATCTTCTCGAGTATACGGATGAAGTCTCCGCTGTGGAGATAAGGATGGTGTCAGGGACTTCTGCCTCTGTGACAGCCAGGATCGGGAAGGAACTCTCCTCCAGGCTGGGACCCGGGTTCGATGTCAAGGACAGGTTCCGGCAGAACGAGTCCCTCTACAGAATGATGAAATATGAGAAGGTCTCGATTTATCTGATCCTGATATTTGTCATCATAATCATCGCGTTCAACATATTCGGCTCCCTGTCGATGCTGATAATAGAAAAGGACGGGGATATAGGTACGTTCTACAGTATGGGTGCCACGGAATCTCTCGTGAAACGCATATTCATTCTTGAGGGCTGGATGATATCCATGCTCGGGATGCTGTCCGGGCTTGTCCTTGGTGTCGCCTTTGTTCTGCTGCAGCAGGCTACTGGGTTCATCCGGATGCCGGGCAACTTCATAGTGCAGGCATATCCTGTGATCCTGTCCTGGCAGGATATTCTGCTCACTGCTGCCGGTGTCGCGATAGTGGGCTATGTGGTAGCCGTGCTGCCTGTACTGGTTTTCAGCAGGAAGAATGCCGTCGGAAGCGGCTTATGACAGAAGTTCAGCGCGGGTGGTGCACTGTAAATTACGGAAGCGATGTCAGCGGAGTATCTGCACCACTGCTCCGACCTTACTGCTGCCGTCCCACAGCCATACCATATCGTCTTTCAGGGCCGAGACCGTGAATTCAGCGGATACCTGCAGTATGTCATTGTCTGTGGTATAGATGACTGTTCCGGGGATGACGTCTCCTGTATTCTGCGGCATCCGGTCGAGCGATACATTGAAATAGTTGTTGAGGTCATCATCCATTACCCTGAACATACATTCTTTTTCGCTGAAGGCGAGCTGATGCTTCCTGCTGTCGTATTGCATCTGCATTTTACCTTTTATTGTCAGCGAGATGTCAGATGTCTTCGACACAAAGTCGGCTTCAGTCATTGATCCGTTTTCGTCAATGCATCCGGACAGACATGTTATGATGCCTGTCAGAAATATGATATGCTGCAGATAAGTCTTCATTATGTTCGGTTTCAGAATGAGATGATGATCTTGCGAGTGATGACTTCCTTTTCTCCGTTATGGTATGTCAGCTCTGCCTTCAGTTCGCCTCCGGTGTCAAGTATGTAGTACCCATCCGGGGTCCCGTCGGATGCATCAGTTATGACTTTCCCGTCCAGTGTCCATGTGACCGAGACAGCATCAGTGGTGTTCATTACACGCAGAGGCAGTTTCGTGCCTTTCTTGAATGTCCCTGTGCTCACCCTTCCGGATTTCGGGAAATATATGTAAGGGAATGCATTCTCTTTGTAAAGGCTCTTTGTCCTGAATGCGGATGTGGCAGGCTTGCCATCTGTTCCTGAAGCGGACTTGAACATGATTGACAGGCTGTACTGGCTGCCAGGTTCGAGGCCCTCCACGGTAATGCAGTATTTCCCGTCGGCATACGGTATGACTTCGGTCTCCTTGTTGTCCCATGAGCCGGTCAGATATGCGCTCTTCCTTGTGGCGATATTGCTTTCCCAGCTGATTATCACTGCATCCTGGAATATGTCCGTCGTGATGTTCCTGACATTCGGAATTATTTCTGAAGAACTGCTTACTGTGAATCTTATATTGTCTCCAGCATACTCGATGCCGGTGATCGAAAGCGGCATTCCGTCGCCGTTCCAGTCTTTGAAAGATGGAGTCCCGTCCTCTGTAAAGGATGAACTTCCCGCAGGGAAGAATATTTCTGCCAGATTTCCGTATATGCCGGAGGAAAGTCTGTCCGACCTTCCATCCGCTTCGATGAGGTCGGCGCACTGATGGGCCGGATTGGCATTGACTTCGTTGTACAGCGACCACCTGAGCTCGGGAGTCGTGACAGTATTGTACACTTCGGAGAAAATGTTCCGGACAGAGGATTTGTCGATATGGTAGATCAGCATACCTCTGGCCGCTCCTGTCCCTCCGTTGATATATGCATCCCATCCTTTTCCAGACCGGCATTCAAACAGGAAATATTCTCCTTCCGTACCTGTGTCGAGCCTCAGATAACGACCGTTTTCAGAGATTGGTTCAAGTATGTATTCCCCCTCTGTCATGGTTTCCGGCTCGGAAAGCCCGAGGTATTCCCTTTCGATGGCATTGAGGTTCGGGGGAGTGTTGCCATCGTTGTTGTAGTTGCCGGCATCCATCAGAGATGTGGACCTCCAGAGCGCTGCACTGACAAGTCCGTCGGATCCTTCATAGTCCGTATCATAGAAGTCTGGCAGCCCGAACGTATGGGTATATTCGTGGCAGAATGTACCTATAGGGGCGATCCTGGCATCGGATTCAGCCCCTGTCAGCTCCGATGTACACGCATACCGGTTTATGACCTTGCCGTCCAGAGTCAGTGACATTCCTGCCCCGTCCCTTATGTACCAGGCGTGGGACCATATCAGGTCTGATTCCGCGGTCTGTGCCTCATCCGCACCGGCGTAGAACACGAATACATTGTCCACCTCTCCGTCTCCGTCATCATCGTACAGGGAGAAGTCGACACTGCTGTCGGCTTCCTTGCAGGCATCATATATCATCTGTGCAGGATTGGCATCATTCCCTTCCGGATCGTTCTTCCCGTACCAGGATCTGGAGCGCGGGAGAGTCACGATTTCGCTCACATCAAACGAGAATTCCACCTTGCCTTCAAACTGGTCGTTGAAATAATCCATTGCAGAACCTGTGGCCCCGTTTCTCGAATAGCCAGGGGTGGTGAGCATCTCCACGAAATCCTGTCTGGTATAGGAGAAGCTGACATCGCTGAACTGGGCGAGGATGACGAGTCCGTGTTTACTGACGGCACCTCCGGCCTTGGTCATTGCCTTTGCTTCCAGCACCCTTTTCAGCAGAGGCTTTGTATCCGCAGCCTTTACGGCCAGCCTTTTTTCTGCCGCCATTGCCGAAATCTTCTGATAGGGGATCTGCCTGCTGGAGGAGATGACATCTGCCGGAGCATCGCTTCCGATATGATATCCGCTGCTGTATATGAGTCCGTCGCTGTCATACCGGGCATAGCAGTAATATCCGTCATCGTCCTGTACGACGGCACAGCCATCCACAGTCTTGAGGATGCGGGCGAATTCATCTCCCCTGAGGCGGGCACTGAATGTATAGCCATCCGGCTGCTTCAGAGTCAGCACTCTGTCAGCAGGAGACGCGAAGGCGGAAAAAGTTGCAGCTGCCAGCATAAGGACAGCTGCCAATATCCTGTCTATGTTCATCGGTTCGGGTCTTAAAGTACAACAACAGGGCTTCCTGTGTATGTTTCGCCACAAATTCCTATATTTGTAGCCGATTGCAAGATTAGTGATTATTTATGAGACGAACAACTTTATTTTTAACCATTGCCTTGTGTCCTCTGTATGTCTGCAATCTTCAGGCACAGCAACGTATTGTGGATCAAATAAATATGTCAGGTCTTCTGGATGAGTGGAGTGTCCGCTGCATCGAGGAGTCGGACATTATAGGCGGCAATACGAAATATCTGTATGAATTCTACGGCCATGCCTCCGACACCACGTTCTCGAGAGAGCCGCTGCAGAAGCCGGCAGACTATCACTGGAGGACCAACAATGTGCTGGCCAATGTGATGGGGGTCATCAAGACAAACTGTACGGTATTCCCGGAAAGGAGAGGGGATGGCTGGTGTGCAAGGATAGAGACACATATAGAGACGGTAAAGGCCCTGGGCATCAATATGGATGTCGTCTGTCAGGGCGCGCTTCTGATCGGAGATATCGAAGAGCCTATCCGAAACACCAAGGATCCTATGTCCAAGGTGCTGTACGGCATACCGTTCTCTGGCAGGCCGGAGGCGCTTGTCTATGACTACAAGGCGGATGTGGGACACAGCACAATCCGCGGGACCGGCTTCTCTAAGCTCAAGGATATGGGGTATCCGGACTATCCTGAGATTTCAGTGTTCCTGCAGAAACGCTGGGAGGATGAAAAAGGCAATGTCCACGCGCTGAGGGTAGGTACAGCCTGCGAGATACTCAGGAAGAATGTGACTGACTGGGTGAACGTATACCGCCTGGAGATCAGATACGGTGACATTACTTCGGATCCGGACTTCGAACCATATATGGACCTTAACAATGATCCTGACAGGGCTTTCCACGCAATCAATTCCAGGGGGGACAATGTGCAGGTGATCGAAGATGGCTGGGCGGAGCCTGGAACGGAACCGAATTTCCTGATCATAAAGTTTATCGCAAGTTCGGGGCAGGCTTTCTACGGAGGGGTAGGCAACACCCTCTGGATAGACAATGTCCATCTCGAAATGTAGAGATGCCAGTAAAAATGTAAAGGGAGCAGGCAACTGCTACATAAACCTGCTCCCTAAACCGTGTACTAAAACCTAAACCTGTCCTAAAGATGCAGCAGCCGAGCAAGATGTTGCAGCGGGAATAATTATTTTTCGATTATCATTATACAGGATCGCCCGTCACCATAGACGCAGCCGTCCTTGTCATCCTGAGCAAAGCCGAAGGCGGAGTGAAGGATCTGAAAGCGTAGTGAAGTGTCTGAATCCCCGCACCGATATGCGGACCGCGAACAACAACTTTTTGTAATCCACTGAGACACAATGTAATGCAAAATAACCTTGTTCGCGGTCCCCTCGAAAAAGTAGGACCACGAACGATCGGTTTTTGTAATCTCTTATCATTCAGAAAGATACGAAAATATCGTGTTCGCGGTCCGTACGTCATCCTGAACCGGAACAACACTGTCACCATAGACGAAGCCGTTTCCTTGTCACCATAGACGAAGCCGCCAGGCGGAGTGAAGGATCTGGAGCACCCACCGGTTCTCGGTCCCGTACACATCGGGCAGCTGCCGGTGATTCTAAAGGAGATATGCACCCTGATGATGCCGTAGAAAGCGTATATCGAGGGTCAGCCGCGCATATCTCGACATTTTTGTGGAGATATGCTCCCCGATGATGCCGCTGGGAGCGTATATTGAGGGTCGGCGGTGCATATCTCCCGTCCTCCATCGGCCTCTGCCAGGATGGATGCCGTCTCCACCTGCATAGGCGAAAGGGAAAAGTCGAGGGACAGATATCTTCGTGGAGAATTGTTGTCTTATGCGCAGAGACGTCAGTCCGGCAACGTCTCTGCGCACAGGGTCCATATCAAAGGCTGCAGTTTCGGACGGCCTTCGGTACAGATTCTTCGCTTTGCTCGGAATGACAATGAGAGGGTGCTCAGAATGACAACGAGAGGCTGCTTAGAATGACATTCCTTGTCACCATAGACGAAGCCGCTTCCTTGTCACCATAGACGCAGCCGTCAGGCGGAGTGAAGGATCTGAATCTGAGAGCGGAGTGAAGGATCTGGAGCCCCGAATCCGATGACAAAAAATTAGGGACAGCCATAGATACCTGACTGTCCCCTAATTTGTAAAGGCTTGCGAAAGATTTATTTAGCACTCTCTACTGAGACTTTCCTGAAATCCTTCATCATCTTCATAATGTTCAAAGCGGCCTTACGTGCACGTGCGCCGGCAGCTTTGTTGCCTTTCTCTACCTGAGCCTCAGCATTCTTAGCGAAAACCTCGTACTCTGCCTTGATCTGATCTACAAGCTCTTTCATTTTAGTTAAATTTTTAAAATACTTCGTTAAACATTAAGCATCAAACTTGGCGCAAGGTAGCAATAAAATCATTCAAAAGCAAAAAAAGTTGGCTTTCTTGCAATCATTTAGCCCTGGTATTCACTATGTTCATAGCCCTGTCTATACCGAGGGCGGCAAAGGCCTTGATGCCCTCTATGGCCTTGGAACATATTTCCGGCAGTCTTTCCTCTTCTTCCGAGGTCAGTTCTCCGAGGACAAAATCGATCTGCCCTCCACGGCTGAAATCGTTGCCTATTCCTATACGCAGGCGCGGATAGTTTTGAGATCCGAGCATTTCCGTGATGTTGGCAAGCCCGTTATGCCCGCCGGCACTGCCTCCATTGCGTAGCCGCAAGGTCCCGAACGGCAGGTTGAGGTCATCAGAGACCACCAGTACCTGTTCGACCGGCAGTTTAAGCTGCTGCATCCAGTATCTTACGGCTTTACCGCTGAGATTCATATATGTAGAAGGCTTCAGCAGTGTAAACCTGCTGCCTTTGAAGGAAACTTCGGCTATGCTGCCGTAACGGGATGTCTCGAAAAAGATATTGGATGCCTTTGCCCAGGCATCCAATACCATAAATCCCATATTGTGTCTGGTATTTGCATACTCGACGCCGATGTTTCCCAATCCAACGACCAGATAGTTCATACCGTGACAGAATCAGGCTGCACTACGCTTCCTTGGCTGCCTGTGCGGTAGCACGGGTAGGACGTACAGAGCAGATGATAGTACCTTTTGGTGATACGATGGTCACACCCTCATAGTGAAGGTCTCCGGCCACGATCTGCTTTCCTATCTTGAGTTCGGTAGTGTCTACCTCTACGAAGTCAGGAAGCTTGTCCATAAATGCGCTGATGCGGAGCTTGCGGCTTGATACCAGAAGCTTTCCTCCCAGCTTTACACCCTCCGAGTGACCGGTGATTTTGATAGGGACATTGATCACTACCGGCTTGTCCTCTGAAACGAGGAGGAAGTCCACGTGGAGAGCCTCATCGGTTACAGGATGGTACTGTACTTCATGGAGGACAGCTGTGTATTTCTTCTCGCCGAGATCAAGATCCACGATGTATGAGTTAGGAGTGTGGGTCAGTGATTTCAGATCTTTTGCGCTGACAGTGAAAAGGACATTCTCGATCCCCTGTCCGTAGAGATTGCAAGGAACGAGTCCTTCCCTTCTGATGCTTTTTACGACGGCCTTGTTTCCGACCTGACGGAGCTGGCCTTTAAGTTCAATGTGCTGCATAATTTAAAAATTAAAAAGTGTTACTCAGAGACGCATATCGGCATCTCCCCATTGCACCAAAAAGCGCGCGGCTTTTTATGGGGCTGCAAAGATATGAAAAATTCGGTAATTATATGCAAGATGACAGATGTTTTTGCTGTTTCTGCCATCACCGGACTCTATTGGACCAGTCCGGTAGCTCTGTTCCAGGCAAGGTCGCTGTAGAAACTGTCCAGATATGCGGTGCCCCTGGAAGGGAGGTACATACTGAATCCGGAATATCTCTCGATATCGATGCTTATGAACCTTTCTGTCGCCGCCCTGTAGATAATGCAGTCGTCTATGGCGGCATCCAGCAGATCGAGTTCCGTTTCGTCCGCCCCGCTGTTTGCAATGATGTCCTTCAGGTCATAGAACCAGCTGTCATTATAACGGAAATACCTCTGTATCCCGCTGCCATCCAGCTGTTCCATCCGGTCACCATGGCTGCTGAAAATCTGTCTGCATATCTCTGCCAGGGGCGCGAGTCCCGAACAGTCCACGAGGGTGACTGTCGCTGACTGATATGTGCCCGACATCGCTTCATATTTCTCGTAGTAGTCTCTCGCTACGCCTTCGAGATCAGGGGAGTCGTCTGCAAGCAGATGTTCTCCCATAGTATTATAGTTGAATCCGAGAGACAGGACTTCGGCCGGGGAGAAGATTATCCTGTCGCATACATCCTTCAGTTCGTATGCGATCTCGACCCCGCCCATAAAGCAGCAGTCCATTATGATGTAGTCCAGATGGTACGGAATGGCATCGGCGAATTCATTGATGTTCATTTCATACGACACTGTCATCCCATCGGAAAGGACTACATCCTGGCAGATGCTTTTCACTGCCGGCAGGGACGGATCCTGCCACCGTTCCTCATAAGGGACCCATCCGGGACTGTCATATTGCCTCCCGGCCAGTCTGCGGCCATCGGATGAGGCCATGTCCCTGTTGCCGGAAGTCCTGTAATACCCTTTCGGAAGCCAGCCTGTCCCGTGGGATGAGATCAGCAGCCCGTACCCCTTGCCCGGGAAACGGCGTCTCGTCTCGTTGAGTACATCCTCGAGGGTCTCCCTTGAAGCCCCTATGCTCGTGACGGGGTAGGTCACCACCGTGTCTCGTACCGTCTTCCCGTTATGCCTGTATATCCTGACGAGATATGATCTTGTCGGCCCGGTCGATCCCGTGAGCTCTTCGTATGTCAGCAGAATGTTGCGGCTGAAGCCCTCCGGCACATATCCATCACAGAAATCCTCTATGTTCTTTCTCATATCGCCGGCCAGACCGTTTGCCTTGCCTGCCATATATATGAGAAGCACATTGTCGATCTCATCCGGCATCGTCGGCGGCTCAATATTGCCTTTCCTGCAGGATACCGACAATGTCAGACAGACGGATGCAGCCAGAGCCGCAGCCATCACCCTCGATACGATATGTCTTGCCGACTGTCCCATATTTTCCATAACCGGACAGCAAAGGTATGGAATTTTTATTACCTTTGAGCCGCAAATATGCCGGGAACAGTAAAAAACATATCACTAAAACAGAAAAATTTACGTTCAGCAGTGTGTATACCGGAATCCCGGCACGAGGAAAAGTTATAGTATATGAAAGTGATAGATATGTTAATCGCTTGTGGAGCAGCCGTTTCGTTGGCGGCTTGCGGAAACGGGTCCTCACAGGGGGACAATTTCAGGTATCTTGTAGATGAATTCGCCGATATCAAGATAATGAGATATCAGATACCGGGCTGGGACAGCCTCAGTCTGCAGCAGAAACAGTATGTATATCATCTCGGGGAGGCGGCAAAGTACGGAAGGGACATTATCTGGATGCAGAACTGCCGTTACAACCTGCCGGTGCGGCATCTTGTCGAGGATATCCTTGACAGATATGATGGTGACAGGGAGTGCGATGATTTCCGTAAATTCACGGTATATGCCAAAAGGCTGTTCTTCAGCAACGGAATGCACCATCATTATGCAGAGGACAAGTTCTTCCCGGAGTGTCCGAGAGAATATTTCGCTTCGCTCGTCAACGCCATCGGGTCTGATGGTATCTGGCTTGATCCTGAAGACAAGGCCAAGGTGGATCTTCTTGAAGTTATATACAGTCCGGATATCGCCCCGCAGCGGAAGTCGACGGACAGGTCAGGCGATATCGTGAAGGAGTCGGCAGTGAATTTCTATAAAGGCGTCACAAGAGATGAGGCAGAGACGTTCTATGCTGCGTTGGTCGACCCTGCGGATTCCACCCCTGTCTCCTACGGGCTCAACAGCAGGCTTGTCAAGGATGCCGACAGCACCATCAGGGAGGAGGTATACAGAGTGGGCGGTCTCTATGGCCCGGCTCTGGAAAAGATATGCGGTGAACTGCGCAAGGCTGCATTCTACGCCGAGAATGATGGACAGAAGAAGTGTATCGATATACTTATCGACTATTATATGACCGGAGACCTCAGGCTCTGGGATGAATATAATATCGAATGGGTGAAAGAGACAGAGGGGACAGTGGATTTTGTCAACGGCTTTGTGGAGGACTACAATGATCCTCTCGGGCGCAAGGCGACCTGGGAAGGCCTGGTGAACATCAAGGACAACGTGGCATCCCGCAGGACGGAGATAATAAGTTCCAATGCGCAGTGGTTCGAGGACAATTCCCCAGTCGACCCGAGGTTCAGGAAAGAACATGTCAAAGGCATTTCCGCTAAGGTGATAGATGCCACCACTCTGGCAGGAGACTGCTATCCGTCCACCCCTATCGGAATCAATCTCCCGAATGCGGACTGGATACGCAAGGACTACGGTTCCAAGTCGGTGACCATAGCCAATATAACGCACGCGTATGACCTGGCTGCCCTTGAATCACCTAACAGCACACTGGCTGAATTCGCCTGGGATGAGGATGAGATCGCGGCGGCGAAGAAATATCTCTCCATTACCGATGAGGTCCATACCGACCTTCACGAATGTCTCGGCCACGGTTCCGGACAGCTCCTTCCAGGTGTATCCGCCAATGCTCTCGGGGAATACAATTCGACTCTCGAGGAGACAAGGGCGGATCTGTTCGGTCTCTATTATATAGCAGACCCTAAACTTGTGGAGCTAGGGGTGCTTCCTGATGATAAAGCCTACAAGGCTCAGTATGCCAACTATATAAGGAACGGCCTGATGGTGCAGTTCACCCGTGTCGAACTTGGACGCCAGAATACCGAGGCCCATATGCAGAACCGCAAGCTGATCGCCGAATGGTGCTATGAAAACGGCTTGAAAGATAATGTAATAGAAAAGAAGGTCAGGGATGGCAAGACATATTTTGTAGTCAATGACTATGAGGCTCTGCGTAATCTGTTCGGCAGACTTCTCGGAGAGGTCCAGAGGATAAAGTCTGAAGGAGACTATGAGGCAGGGAAGGCCCTTGTGGAGAAATATGCCGTCAATATCGATCCTGAACTTCATAAGGAAGTGAGGGAGCGCTATGCCGCCCTCGGCCTGAAGCCTTACGGAGGCTTTGTCAATCCTGAGATTGTCCCGGTAGAGGAAGATGGGAAGATCGTGGACTACAGGGTCGAATATGTCACCGACTATCTCGGGCAGATGCTGAAGTACGGCCGCGAGTATTCCACCTTGTAATATTATGGACACGAATATCCTGAAAGATTACAGGTACTACCTTAAGATAGAGCGGTCATTGTCTCCGAATACGGTAGGGGCCTATTTCAGGGATGTCACTGCTTTTCTTGACTGGCTGGAACTCCAGACGGCAGGGAAAAATCTGTCTGCGATGAGCACGGATGATGTCATCAGCTATCTGCAGTCCATGACGGTCTCGAAACGTACCCAGGCCAGGATATTGAGTTCTCTCAGGTCGTTTTTCTCGTGGCTGGTACTTGAAGGCTATATCAAGGATAATCCATGTGATGGGGTGGATTCCCCCAAGATGGGCCGCTATCTGCCTGATGTCCTGTCTGTCGAGGATGTGGGGGCTATAATGGATTCGGTCCCTCTGACCGGCTGGCGGGGCCTGCGCGACAGAGCGATACTCGAGATGCTCTATGGCTGCGGCCTGCGTGTCTCCGAAGCATCGGGTATGAGAATATCCGACCTTTTCTTTGATGATGGCTTTGTACGGGTTGTGGGGAAAGGCGACAAGGAGAGGATTGTGCCGATAGGGGAGATGGCAATGGATGCGGTCCGGAATTATCTGGAGGTCCGTCCGGAGCCGTCTTCTCTGCCTGTCTCCAGCGGTCCGTCATCCAATGTACAGATGTCCTCATCCACCCCGGTGAGCGACATCCTTTTCCTCAACAGCCGCGGCTCGCAGCTCAGCAGGATTTCCATCTTCAATATGGTAAAGCATTATGCAATGCTTGCCGGCATTACCAAGGAGATATCCCCGCACACCTTCCGCCACTCTTTCGCCACGCATCTCATAGAGAACGGTGCCGATCTCCGTATCGTGCAGGAAATGCTGGGGCACGAAAGCATTCTCACCACCGAGATCTATACCCATATCAGCAAGGCGACCTGGCAGGCCGCCATCCTCAGTCATCACCCGCGTCGATAGCAAGTGCAGCGCATTGTCATCCTGAGCGTCGGCGAAGGATCTGTAGCACAACACCGGCTTTCGGCTCCGGCCTTCCACTCCAGATTCTTCGCTTTGCTCAGAATGACAGTGTGCTTTGCTCAGAATGACAGTGATCTCAGTGCCGAGCTATTCTGCAGCGGGCGAGCTTTTCCGCCATTTCCGGTTTCAGTACCCCGGCGTCTGCCAGCCCTTTGACAGTCCACATCTCCACAGGATTGTTCTCCCTGTATATGACAATGCCGTGTGCAGAGTATGATCCTATATACGGATGCAGTCTCAGGGAATCTTCAGGGAGTGTCCACATCGGATATGGAGTGATGCTCTCTTCCGATATCGTCACAAGGTCATGCAGTCCGTTGAATTTCTCCCGGTCAAAATTATGGATATCCATCAGCTGCTCCTTGTATGAGAATCCGTGCAGCCTGTCTCGATATTCGATTATTTTCCTTGCGAAATATCCTCCGATACCCGGGAGACCATCGAGAGCGGTCGAGTCGGCCGTATTCAGATCCAGCAAGGGTATGTCGATATATGGTTCAAGACGCCTGTAGACAGAATCGGCGACGACGAATGATTTTGCAAAGTCGCTCTTCCTGTTGAACTTCCCTCCCTTCAGACGGTAGTTGACAATGGCCCGGGCCTGCTTTTCAGAAAAACCGAGTCTCTGGAGGTCTTCAGCGGATACGGTATTGGGATTGAACGGGAAATTCTCTACATTTCTGTTCCGGCTGTATCTCTCCCCGGTCTTCCGGTCTATGCGGTACCCCCTTGCATCAGATTCTATCCGTATGCCGTTTCTGTCATTCTGACTGTCTTTTCTGATGATTATATGATCAGCATGTCGACCGTCTTCTCTTACATTGTCAGATGAATGTCTTCCGTTGTTGTCTCCTGTCTGATATGCATCCGGAGAGACAGTCCGGGGTGCCTCCGACAGTACCGATTCGGCCAGTGCCCTGTCCACTATATACACCGTATCGGTTGTCACCTCTTCGGAAAGTATCTTTGAAATAGCCGCCCTGTTGAGAAACAGTGCCACCTGATAACCCACAATGAGGAAAACCAACGCTATTGTTCCGGTGATGAATGATACCGGAAGCCGCTTCCCTTCCCTGTCCTCTTTTCCCATCTCCACCAATATTAGAATTAACTATACCTTGAATAATTTTTTCACGCTGCCGGACCCTGATGCTATTCGGAGCGGGTTGATGCCCCGGCGAGAATAATGACGATCTCTCCCTTCGGCTCGTGCTCACGGTACCAGTCTGCCACCTCCTTGACAGGACCGCGCCTGTGCTCCTCGAACTTCTTGGAGATCTCCCTGGCGACGGAGCACATACGTTCAGGCCCGAACACTTCGGCGAACTGGTCCAGAGTCTTTACGAGGCGGTATGGGGATTCATAGAAGATCATTGTCCTGACTTCGGATGAAAGCTCATGGAGCCTTGTCTGCCGCCCTTTCTTGACAGGGAGGAAACCCTCGAAACAGAACCTGTCGCAGGGAATGCCCGAACTGACCAGGGCCGGGACGAAAGCCGTCGCTCCAGGAAGAGTCTGCACTTCTATGCCTTCACCGGCGCATGTGCGTACCAGCAGGAAGCCCGGGTCTGAAATCCCCGGAGTGCCGGCGTCGCTTATCAGGGCTACATTGGCTCCTGCCAGTATCCTCTCCTTGATGATTTCCGCTGTCCTGTGTTCGTTGAATTTATGATGAGACTCCAGATGCCCGTGTATGTCGTAGTGCTTCAGCAGTACGGAACTGGTCCTGGTGTCTTCCGCAAGAATCAGATCTGCTTCCTTGAGCACCTGTACTGCCCTGAAAGTCATATCTTCCAGATTACCTACCGGGGTCGGGACTATGTACAGGATCCCCTGTTCTCCTTTTTCTCTGTTCCCCCTCATTTCTTCTCTGCTGTTGATAAAAACTTTCCGGCTGTCTTCCCGATAAGGTCATTAATGACTATCTTTGCAACCGTCAACTGCAAAAGTAAGGAAATGTTTTTAGAAAATGCAAAAAAAGCAGGTTCGATTGAAGTGATCTGCGGATCGATGTTTTCCGGAAAGACAGAAGAACTCATAAGGAGACTGAGGAGGGCGCAGTTCGCCAACCAGAAAGTGGAGATCTACAAACCGGCAATCGATGTGAGGTACTCGGACGACCAGGTGGTATCCCACGACCTGCACAGCATTCCCTCCACCCCGATCGATTCTCCGGCAAGTATGCTGCTCCTTTCCAGTGATGTGGAGGTCGTCGGCATTGACGAAGCCCAGTTCTTTGATGATACGGTTGTCGAAGTCGCCCAGACCCTTGCCGACAGGGGGATCCGCGTGATTGTCGCCGGGCTCGACACTGATTTTACGGGCAAGCCGTTCGGCCCTATGCCTGCCCTGATGGCGGTCGCGGAAGATGTCCAGAAAGTGCACGCCATCTGCGTCAAATGCGGAAGCCTTGCCAATCATTCCCATCGTCTGACAAAAAGCGACAAGCTTGTCGTGCTTGGAGAGAAAGACCTCTATGAACCCCTCTGCCGCCACTGCTACAACGAAGCCGTCGCAGCGGAAAAATCCTCTGCTCTGAAACTTTGAACCATAATGTCCCGGTGACAGTCAGACCGTCTGATGGTTGATGCAGATGCCCTGGAGATACCACCGGTAGAGGCGGTGGATGCCTTCATCGATCTCTATTTTGTGGTGCCAGCCCAGACTGTGCAGCTTTGTCACGTCAGTGAGCTTGCGAAGGGTGCCGTCCGGCTTGGATGAGTCCCAGCGCAGTTCTCCCCTGAAGCCGATCTCGGCCCGGATCTTTTCCGCCACTTCACGGATGCTCAGCTCCTTGCCGGTCCCTATGTTGATGTGGCAGTTGCGGATCTCTGTGATGCCGTCGGCATTCCTGATGGACGTATCGTATGTGTCCTTGAAATCCACATTGAGAAGTACGTGCACTGATGCATCTGCCATTTCTTCGCTCCAGAGGAACTCCCGCATTGGCTGGCCCGTCCCCCAGAGGGTGACGGCCTCTCCTGTTATGCCGTAGTGCGCCAGGACAGAGAGAATGTCGGACTCTGCAGAGGTCCCGTCCACAATGAATTTCCCCTCCCGGATCCTGTATCCTCTGTCAGAGAATGATTTCTCTCCTTCTGTGGCACTCTTGCCGACAGCGGCGGCAGGGGCTGTCACCGGACGCAGCGAGATGTCTTTCCGGACGGCATTCCAGTCGCCTTCGTTGATGCATCTGGCCAGATGGATCTTGCGTACCATTGCAGGGAGCACGTGGCTGTTCTCCAGATGGAAATTGTCGTTGGGGCCGTAGAGGTTGGTCGGCATTACGGCGATATAGTCGGTCCCGTACTGTATATTGAAACTTTCGCACATCTTCAGCCCTGCGATCTTGGCGATGGCATAAGGCTCGTTGGTGTATTCAAGGGGTGAGGTCAGCAGGCTGTCCTCCTTCATCGGCTGCGGAGCTTCCCGTGGATAGATACAGGTACTGCCGAGGAACAGGAGCTTCTTCACTCCGTGGCGGAAGCTCTCCCCGATGACATTCTGCTGTATCTGGAGGTTCTGCCAGATGAAGTCGGCCCGGTACTGCAGATTGGCCATTATGCCTCCAACGTGGGCAGCCGCCAGCACCACCGCATCCGGCTTCTCGCGGTCGAAGAATTCTCTCACGGCAACTCCATCGAGCAGGTCAAGCTCACTGTGGCTGCGTCCCGTCAGGTTGGTGTACCCTCTCTGCAGGAGGTTGTTCCAGATGGCAGATCCCACAAGCCCGTTGTGGCCTGCTACATATATTTTTGCACTTTTGTCAAGCATATTTTGTGTAAATCTTTTCTTTTCCAGATCCTTCACTCCGCCTGACGGCTCCGTTCAGGATGACAATTCAGGCTCCCGTTCAGGATGACAATTCAGGCTCCCGTTCAGGATGACAGGGACGGTTTCGTTCAGGATGACGAGAATGGTTCCGGTCAGGATGACAGGGATGTCATTCCGGCTGCTGCGCCTTGAGGTAGAGCTTCCTGACAAAAGAAGTGTCGTGCCGTACCATAATCCTTACAAGCTCTTCAAAAGATGTCTTGCGAGGGTTCCAGCCGAGTTCCTTCCTTGCCTTGGCCGGGTCTCCGAGGAGCTCCTGCACTTCCGCAGGACGGAAATATTTAGGATCCACCTCCACCAGAGTCCGCCCGACCAGATGTTCCGGTCCATCGGTGCATATCCCTTTCTCGTGCACACCGCAACCTTCCCATCTTAGCCCGATACAAGCCTCTTTGAATGCAAGAGTGCAGAACTCACGTACAGTATGCTGCTCCCCGGTCGCTATCACATAGTCATCCGGATGGTCGGCCTGCAGCATCAGCCACATACATTCCACATAGTCCCTGGCATAGCCCCAGTCCCGTTTCGCGCCGAGGTTCCCCAGGTACAGCTTGTCCTGGTATCCGGCCGCTATCCGGCAGGCCGCCAGAGTGATCTTCCTCGTGACGAAAGTCTCGCCCCTCCGTTCGCTCTCGTGGTTGAACAGGATTCCGTTTACAGCGAACATCCCGTAGCTTTCGCGGTAGTTCTTCGTGATCCAGAATCCGTACAGCTTGGCCACCCCGTAAGGGGAACGTGGATAGAAAGGAGTCGTCTCTTTCTGCGGAGTCTCCTGGACAAGTCCGAACAGTTCGGAAGTCGATGCCTGGTATATCCTGACCTTTTTCTCCATTCCGAGAATCCTCACGGCCTCGAGCAGGCGCAGAGTCCCCACGGCATCGGTCTCGGCCGTGTATTCCGGCACATCAAAACTCACCTTGACGTGGCTTTGCGCCGCGAGATTGTATATCTCGTCAGGCCGGATTGTCTGTATTATCCTTATCAGCGAACTGCTGTCGGTCATATCCCCCCAATGCAGGTTGACAAGCCGTTTCTGCTTCATATCCCTGACCCATTCGTCAAGGTATAGGTGTTCTATCCTGCCGGTGTTGAACGATGAACTGCGACGGAGTATCCCGTGCACCTCATAACCCTTGTCTATGAGGAATTCTGCGAGATATGACCCGTCCTGTCCAGTGATTCCCGTAATCAGAGCTTTTTTCATATGCGGATGCAATAATCTTGAATATGTGAAATATTAGTTGATATCTTTCATTGACAAGCCTGCAAGTGTGACTGACCAGCCTTTGTGGCGGTCAAGGATCTTTGCGGACTTTTCTTTCAGAATGTGCAAGTCAATCCTGTCCGGATTCCGTTTGACCTCGCCTATTACAATCTTATGTTCTGCCTCATTGACAGCGACCAGATCGATTTCGTCTTTACCATCCTTGTCCCAATAACTGGCGACAACATTGTACAACCCGGTTTCCTTATATTGCTGACGGAAATATCGTTCAAGGACAAGGCCGGAATAAGTCTCATAATCAGCGAGAACTTTATCCCGGACATATTTCAGATTCTGGATTTCGACTGCGCTCCTGTATTTATATATGAACCTGAACCAGAAATCCAGGAAATTATCCGAAATGCCGTATCTGACTTTCTTGCTGTTAGGTCCTGACAAATATGGACGCTTCTTCTCGATTATTCCGAAATCCTTTTCCAGATTGTCAAGAAATCCTCCGGCTTCTATACCGGTATAGCTCTTGATTTCCCCTCTGGTCATATTCCCCGAAGCAAGAGCGGCCAATATGGAAAAATAATTGCCGTAGTCCCGTCCGAATTCATCAGACAGCATCTCCCGAGCCTCGTCAATGAAATATGATCCTAACTCAAACGTACAGTCTATCATATCGTCTTTGGTGAATGCACCTTGAGACATCAACTGCTCTACATATCTTGCGACACCTCCGGTAATCATATACAGACATAGAAGATCGTCTGGTG
>JADIMI010000067.1 GCA_017694845.1 Candidatus Cryptobacteroides intestinavium | reverse complement strand
CTTGACGGGGACACTTCCGATGAGGATATGGCGAAGATAAGGCATTATTACATAAATGCGGTCGAGTCCAGGGAAAAGGACCTTTCCAGACTCAGCGATACTGAGCATGCTCCTGTGCGTCCTGTGCCGGTTCTCGAAGGGCTGAGGGAGCTCGGGGAGGATGACCTCGCCCCGTACTGCAGAAAGTACGGTCTGGCGATGAATGCGGATGACCTCCGGGAGGTGGTGAAGTATTTCCGCAACGAGGGCCGCGATCCGTACGAGACGGAGCTCAGGATACTTGACACATACTGGAGCGACCATTGCCGTCATACCACTTTCACGACTATATTGAACGATGTGACTGTAGAGGACTCGTTCGTAAAGGATGAGATACAGGGTACATACGACCTGTACCTGAAGATCCGCAAGGAGCTCGGGAGGGAAGGCAGGCCTCTCTGCCTGATGGATGTGGCGACTATAGGCGCCCGCTACCTCAGGAGCAAGGGTCTGCTGGATGATATGGAGGTCAGCGAGGAGAACAACGCATGCAGCATCTATGTGGATGTGGATGTAGATGGGAAGGATGAGAAATGGCTGCTGCAGTTCAAGAACGAGA
This sequence comes from Candidatus Cryptobacteroides intestinavium, assembly GCA_017694845.1. Taxonomy (GTDB): domain Bacteria; phylum Bacteroidota; class Bacteroidia; order Bacteroidales; family UBA932; genus Cryptobacteroides; species Cryptobacteroides intestinavium. The sequence continues at coordinate 79,142 of JADIMI010000067.1, read as the reverse complement.
CTCACAACCATCCTACGGAGATAGAGCCTTTCGGAGGGGCGGCCACGTGTCTCGGAGGGGCTATCCGTGACCCGCTTTCCGGCAGGAGCTATGTCTACCAGGCTATGCGCCTTACAGGAGCGGGCAATCTGTGGAGGGAGGTCAGGGACACCAGACCCGGAAAGCTTCCGCAGAAGGTGATCAGCCGCAAGGCGGCCGCAGGATATTCAAGCTATGGCAACCAGATCGGTCTGGCGACCACCAATGTCCACGAGATGTACCACCTCGGCTATGAGGCCAAGAGGCTGGAGATAGGTGCGGTCGTAGGTGCTGTGAAGGCGGAGAATGTACGCAGGGAGTCACCTGCTCCGGGAGATGTGATACTCCTGCTCGGGGGACGTACAGGACGTGACGGGATCGGAGGAGCGACAGGCTCTTCCAAGGAGCATACAGAGTCATCCTTGGAGACGTGCGGGAGCGAGGTGCAGAAAGGCAATGCACCGGAGGAACGTAAGCTGCAGCGTCTGTTCCGCCGTCCCGAGGTTACAAGGCTTATCAAGAAATCAAATGATTTCGGAGCGGGCGGTGTCAGCGTGGCTATCGGAGAACTGACCGATGGACTTGACATATATCTTGACAGGGTGCCTGTCAAGTATTCGGGACTCAATACTACCGAACTGGCGATCAGCGAGTCCCAGGAGAGGATGGCTGTCGTCATCGAGGCAAAGGACAGGGAGGAGTTCGAGAAATACTGTCTCGGCGAGAATGTCGAAGTCACATACGTCGCGGATGTGACCGACACGCGCAGACTGAGGATGTACAACGGAGGGAAGCTGATGGTGGACATCTCCCGTGATTTCATAGACAGCGCGGGCGCGAGACATTATGCGGAAGCCACTATAGGGGCGGTAGCTCCGGCAGAACCGTTCAGCCCGGATCCGGATGACAGGAGGACTGTAAAGGAGAGGGTTGAAGAGGAACTTTCCGATGCCAACCATACTTCCCAGAAAGGGATGGTGGAGATGTTCGACTCCACGGTCGGCCGGTCGACTGTGCTTATGCCATATGGAGGTATGCTCCAGACGACCCCGGCACAGGTTTCAGTGCAGAAGCTGCCGGTGGATGGATATACGGATACAGCATCCGTAATGGCGTGGGGCTGCGATCCTTATCTCGGCAGCTGGAGCCCGTATCACGCTGCCGCATACGCGGTTGTGGATGCCTGTACGAAGGTGGTCTCTGCCGGTGGCCGGTATGAGACGATGAGGTTCTCGTATCAGGAATATTTCCAGAGAATGACCCATGAACGCCATACGTGGGGTCTTCCTCTGAGCGCCCTGCTCGGGGCGTTGAAGATGCAGGTGGAGCTCGGTCTGCCTTCAATAGGCGGCAAGGACTCTATGAGCGGAACCTTCGAGGACCTGAATGTGCCTCCGACACTTGCCGCATTCGGTATCACCACGGTCGATGCGAATGATGTCATTTCACCGGAACTCAAGTCCGAGGACAACCTTCTGTATCTCGTGCGGCATACTCCGAAGGAGAATCTGATGCCTGACACTGACCGGCTCAAGAGGAACTGGTCGTTTGTCAACGGGCAGATACTGGATGGGAACATAGTGTCGGCATATGCCGTGGGACTTGATTCTGTCTGCGCTTCCATCTGCAAGATGTCTTTCGGCAATGCGTTCGGTGTGGATATCAAGGCTCCGGCGGATGTGCTGTTCGACTGCTGCTACGGTTCCATTGTGGTTGAATGCGAGGAGGAGCTGGACTATCCGGATGCCGTATATCTCGGCAAGGTGACTTCCGGGAATGACGGGATGCTGCATATCAACGGGGAGGAACTTGACATATTCGGTCTGATGGAACTGAACGGGGCTATGTTCAATGAGATATATCCATCGACCGCCGAGGCGCGCCATACGGCCCTCGTGCCTTCCGGTATGGAGAACATCCGACCTCTCAAGGTCAAGAAGCAGGAGCTCAGGTATAAGGGTGAGCCTGTGCAGACACCTGTGGCCTATCTGCCTGTATTCCCGGGCACTAACTGTGACTATGATACAGCCAAGGCCTTCCGCAGGGCGGGGGCTGAAGTAAGGATGACGACATTCTGCAATCTCGGGACAGAGGATATCTTCCGCTCCATCGAGGAGATGAAGAAGAATATATCGGAGTGCCATATATTTGCTCTCTGTGGCGGATTCTCGGCCGGAGACGAGCCTGACGGAAGTGGCAAGTTCATTGCGAATGTGCTCAACAACAAGGAGATAGCGGAAGAAATTCACAGGCTTCTTGACAGAGGCGGGCTGATCCTCGGAATCTGCAACGGATTCCAGGCCCTTGTCAAGTCAGGGCTTCTTCCGTACGGACGTCTCGGGATGGTGACCAAAGACTCTCCTACGCTGTTCCGGAACGACATCAACCGTCACATCTCGCAGATGGTGACGACAAGGGTGTCCTCGACCAATTCTCCGTGGCTGTCGGGGTTCAGGACAGGGGATCTTCATACGATAGCTGTCAGTCACGGTGAAGGGAAGTTCGTGGTCAGCGATGATCTTGCACGCGAACTCTTCGCAAACGGCCAGGTCGCTTTCCAGTATGTAGACCCGATCGATGAAGAGGTCACTATGGAGTCTCCGTACAACCCTAACGGTTCATACTACGCCATCGAGGGGATAATAAGCCGTAACGGTCAGATCCTCGGCAAGATGGGCCATACGGAGAGGTATGAGGAGAATCTGTTCAAGAATATTCCGGATGACGGCCTTGAGCAGCCTCTGTTTGACAATGCAGTCCGCTATTTCCGTGGGGAATAGCGGACTGCCCCTGTCATTCCTGGCAAAGTCTGTCATTCTGAGTGAAGCAATATTGTCATTCTGAGCGAAGCAATATTGTCATTCTGAGCGAAGCGAAGAATCTGATAAAGATATATATGGAGAAAAGAGAAGTGATATACAACGGTGAATCGGTCAAGATCTACGGGACGGATGTCCCGGAGGAGATCCTGGTGTGCTTCACCGACAGCATCACTGCTTTCAACAAGATAAAGAAGGCATCCATAGCGGACAAGGATATGTTGAATGCCGGTATAGCCGCGATGATATTCCGGATACTCGAAGGAAGCGGGGTGAAGACTCATTTCATCCGTCAGGTGTCCGGTACAGAACTCCTTTGCCGCAGGCTGGATGTCATCCCTGTCGAGGTCATTGTCCGTAATGTAATAGCCGGATCGATGGCTGCAAGGCTCGGTCTGAAGGAGGGTATCGTGCCTGATGAGCCTGTCATTGATCTGTGCTACAAGAATGATGACCTGTGCGACCCTCTCATCAATGACAGCCACGTGCTGGCGCTCGGTCTTGCCACAAGGGATGAGCTGGAGACTGTATATGTCCTTTCCAGACGGATAAACGATATCCTCAGGCATCTGTTCGACAAGGTGGGGATAGTCCTTGTGGATTTCAAGATCGAGTTCGGCCGTCTTCCTTCAGGTGAAATCGTTCTTGCGGATGAGATCACTCCTGACAATGCACGGTTCTGGGATTCAGTGACGGGAGAGAGATATGACAAGGACAGGTTCCGCAGGGATATGGGCAGGGTAGGGGATGCCTACAGGACAATGTACAGGAAGGTTTCTGAAATAACGGAAATGGCTGGAATATGATGGATGCTTTCATACAGACGCGGAATATTCACGAAGAATGCGGGGTCTTCGGGGTATGGGGAGTGCCTGAAGCTGCAGGCCTTGCATATTACGGACTCCATTCCTTGCAGCACAGGGGACAGGAAGGCTGCGGAATAGTGGCTGTCGGTGATGAAGGACGGCTGCGCAGGGTCAAGGGGGAAGGACTTGTGACGGAAGTCTTCGACGAGGAGAAGATAGCTTCGCTTCCAGGCTCAATGGCCATAGGCCACGTACGTTATTCCACGACCGGTGGTGGGGGGATAGAGAATGTCCAGCCCTTCCTTTTCCGTCACAATACCGGTGATTTCGCCCTGGCTCATAACGGCAATCTCGTGAATTCCGCCCAGCTCCGGAAATATCTGGAGGACAGGGGCAGCCTGTTCCAGTCATCATCGGACAGCGAGATACTGGCGCATCTTATAAAGAAGGATGCTGTGGACCGTCGTCAGCCGAGGATACTGGCGATAATGGAAGCCCTCAATATGATAGAGGGCGCATTCGCATTCCTTATAATGACTAAGAACAGGATCTATGCGTGCAGGGACAAATACGGTCTGCGTCCGCTGTCCATAGGGCGGCTTGGAGATGGGTATGTCATAAGCAGCGAGACCTGTGCCTTCGATACTATAGGAGCGGAGTTCATACGTGATATCGAGCCCGGCGAGATAATCACTGTAGACAGTCACGGAATCAGGAGCAGACATTATTCGGAGTACAGGCGAAATGCGATGTGCGCGATGGAATATATCTATTTCGCACGTCCGGACAGTGACATAGAGGGCTGCAATGTCCACAGTTTCAGGAAGGAGAGCGGGCGTCTGCTGTGGGAGGAGTCTCCTGCTGATGCAGATATCGTGGTGGGGGTGCCGGATTCGAGCCTCAGCGCTGCAATGGGTTACAGCGAGGCTTCAGGCATTCCTTACGAGATGGGGCTTATAAAGAATAAGTATATCGGAAGGACATTCATCTATCCTTCCCAGGCTATGAGGGAGAAAGGGGTGAGAATGAAACTGTCGGCCGTCAGGACAATAGTGAAAGGGAAGAGGGTGGTGCTGATAGATGATTCGGTTGTCCGGGGCACGACTTCGCGCAGGATCGTGGCGATGCTCCGGGAAGCCGGGGCGCAGGAAGTGCATCTGAAGATTGCGTCTCCTATGATAACGTCGCCTTGCTTCTATGGCGTGGACATATCCACATACGATGAGCTGCTCTGTGCCCGCAGGAATCTTGAGGAAGCCAGGCTGGCTATCGGTGCGGATTCACTGGCTTTCCTTTCGGAAGAGGCGCTTTTCAAGGCCGGCGGCAGGAAAGATCTCTGCCTGGCCTGTTTCAACGGGCATTATCCGACATCGCTCTACCAGAGCCTGGAGGAGGCCAACCAGGACGGCAAGTTCTGATGAATAACGGAATCATTTAATGTCAATACATTAGATGATAGATTGGAAAATACTTATAATTGACATTAAATGATTATTGGTATAGACGTAGGCGGAAGTACGACAAAGATTATCGGTATAAAGGCCGGCGAGATATGCGCCCCGCAGTTCATCAAGGCCGATGACCCGGTGACATCCCTTTTCGGGGCTTTCGGAAAGTATATCTATGACAATCGCATAGCGCTTCCCGAAGTGGAACAGGTGATGCTTACGGGAGTAGGAAGTGCATATGTGGACGGAGACCTTTACGGGCTTCCGACGACGAAAGTGGATGAATTTGTCGCCAACGCCCTCGGAGCACGGTATGGCAGCGGACTTGACAGTATGATAGTCGTGAGTATGGGGACAGGGACATCTTTCATCAGAGTCGATGGAGACAGTATCGAGCATCTGGGCGGAATGGCCATAGGAGGAGGCACTTTGCAGGGGCTCTCGCGCATACTGTTCAAGACCCACGACATAAAGCACGTGATGTCGATGGCTATGCGCGGAGATGTGTCAGCTGTCGACCTGCAGATAAAGGATATATCCAGGACAGAGATCCCGGGGCTTCCGTACGGGGTGACTGCATCCAATTTCGGAAAGGCTGAAGCCAATGCAGAGCCGGATGATGTCGCTGCGGGCATTATAAATATGATATTGCAGGCAATCGGAAGTGCGGCCAATTTTGTGGCGAGGAATACGGAGATCAAGGATTTCATGCTCATAGGCAACCTGTCGATGCTTCCGCAGTGCCGTCCGACCTTTGACAAGATAGAGAAACTGTACGGGATAAGGTTCCATATTCCGGAATTCAGGGAGTACAGGACCGCGCTCGGAGCCGCCCTGTCTTTCCGTCGCTGACCCCGGATATGGCATCCCGTCCTGTCATCCTGAGCGTAGCGAAGGATCTGGAACCGAAGGAAATTGATAACTAAAAACTATATATTATGGCAGAAAGTTACGAAAAAGCCGGTGTAAATCTCGAAGCCGGGTATGAAGTGGTCCGCAGGATCAAGTCCCATGTAGCATCAACCTCCCGTACCGGAGTGATGGGCAATATCGGGTCATTCGGCGGAATGTTTGACCTTTCGGCTCTGAATATGAAGGAACCTGTGCTTGTAAGCGGCACTGATGGCGTCGGCACCAAACTCAAGCTGGCCTTTGCGATGGACAGACACGACACTATCGGTATCGATGCCGTGGCAATGTGTGTCAATGATGTACTGGCCCAGGGAGCAGAGCCTCTCTTCTTCCTTGACTATGTCGCAGTCGGACATAACGAGCCGTGGAAGGTCGAGGCAATAGTATCGGGTGTGGCAGAAGGATGCCGCCAGGCCGGCTGTGCTCTTGTAGGTGGCGAGACAGCCGAGATGCCCGGGATGTATGCGGATGGCGAATATGATATCGCCGGTTTCACGACAGGTGTGGTCGAGAAATCGAAACTTATCGATGGATCCAGGGTCAAGGTCGGTGATGTGCTGGTCGGGATTGCCTCTTCGGGTATCCATTCCAACGGGTTCAGCCTGGTCCGCAAGATATTTGCCGACAATTCGCTTGATCTCAATTCCACCTATCCGGAACTTGATGGAAAGGTCCTCGGGGATGTGGCCCTTACCCCGACCAGGATATATGTGAAGCAGGTGCTTGATGTCATCCGCAACTGCGATGTGCACGGGGTGGCCCATATAACCGGAGGCGGATTTGACGAGAATATCCCGCGTATACTCAACGAGGGCCAGGGTATCGAGATCAGGGAAGGCAGCTGGGAGATCCTGCCGATATTCCATCTCCTCGAGAAATATGGCGGTATCGCCCACAGGGAGATGTTCAATATTTTCAATATGGGTATAGGAATGGTGCTCGCCGTTGATGAGTCGGAGGCGCAGAAGGCCATAGACATACTCGTTTCGCATGGGGAGAAGGCCTCTGTCATCGGCTGCATAACTTCAACTCCGGGGGTCTCCATTATATAGATAATTTTCTAAACACATCATATTATGAGGGCGTTATTTTCTGTTAGCGATAAGACTGGCGTGGTAGAATTCGCCAGTGCACTCAAGAGCCTCGGCTGGGATATCATAGCGACCGGAGGCACAATGAAACTGCTGAAAGATGCGGGACTCGAGATCATCAACATCAGCGAGGTGACAGGCTTCCCGGAGATATGCGACGGGAGGGTAAAGACGCTTCATCCCAAGGTGCACGGGGGGCTTCTGGCGCGCCGTGACATAGAGAGCCACCGTCAGCAGCTCAAGGAGAACGGTATCGAGTATATTGACCTCGTATGTGTCAACCTGTATCCGTTCAAGGAGACCATAGCAAAGCCTGATGTGACTATGGAGGATGCCGTGGAGCATATCGATATAGGAGGTCCTTCCATGCTCCGCAGCGCAGCGAAAAACTGGGCGGATGTAACTGTCGTATGTCATCCTGAAGACTACGGTAAAGTGATCGATGAGATCAGGGAATATGGCAATACCACGAAGGAGACCCGTCTGGAACTTTCCGCAAAGGCATATACGCATACGGCGGAATACGACATAATGATTGCGACATATATGAGGAAGCAGGCAGGTCTGAACGAGAAGCTCTTCCTTGAATATGACCTCAGGCAGAGTCTGCGTTACGGCGAGAACCCTCACCAGCAGGCCAGGTTCTATGCCGCGATGGAGAAGGTGCCTTATTCACTTGCGACAGCGGAGCAGCTCAACGGGAAGGAACTGTCCTACAACAATATCCAGGATGCCAATGCCGCCCTTAACATTGTCCGGGAGTTCGATGAGCCGTTCTGTGTCGGACTCAAGCATATGAACCCATGCGGAGCTGCTGTAGGCAGGGATGTGGTGGATGCCTGGAAAAAGACTTTCGAGGCGGACAAGGTCAGCATCTTCGGAGGCATTGTCGCCACCAACCGTGAAATCAACCTTGAGGCGGCCGAGCTGATGAAACCGGTGTTCCTCGAGATCATTATGGCTCCTTCCTTCTCGGATGATGCCCTCGCCCTTCTCAGAACCAAGAAGAATCTCCGGCTGCTGAAAGTCGATATGACTATGGACGATAAGACCCGCAGCCAGTTCGTGAGTGTCAACGGAGGACTTCTTGTCCAGGACCAGGATCTTACGACAAAGACAGTCGTGCCTGAAATGTGCGTGACGCAGGCAAAGCCTCAGGCTGAAGATATGCAGGACCTCAATTTCGCCTGGCGTATAGTGAAGCACGTCAAGTCCAATGCGATAGTGGTTGTCAAGAACGGAATGACATACGGTGTGGGTGCCGGGCAGATGAACCGTATCGGGTCTGCGGAGATCGCTCTCAAGGAAGCAAAGGCGACGATAGAGGCCGGCGGGGGCAAGGTCGAGGATTTCGGACTTATACTTGCCTCGGACGGATTCTTCCCGTTCGATGACTGTGTCACTCTTGCTGCCGAATACGGTGTGAAGGCGATAGTTCAGCCTGGAGGAAGTATCCGTGACGAGGATTCCATCCGGAAGGCCGATGAAAACGGTATTCCTATGCTGTTTACAGGCAACCGCCATTTCAAGCACTGACAGGTCCTCCTGTAGAAATTTTAGTAACTTTAGTTGATGAATCATACGGTAATGGGTAAAAAAGTTCTTGTCGTGGGCGGTGGCGGAAGGTGTCACGCTATAGTCGATGCCCTTTCAAGGTCACCGAAAGTCTCAAAAATATATTGCGCCCCGGGGAATGCCGGCATTGCCGCCCAGGCTGAATGTGTCCCGTTGAAGGACACGCAGATAGAGGAACTGAAGAAGTTCGCTGTCGACAATTCGGTGGATCTGACTGTCGTGGGGCCCGAGGCTTCCCTTGCGGCAGGGATTGCAGATGTCTTCCATGCAGCCGGACTCAGGATTTTCGGCCCTTCCAAAGCTGCGGCGACAATCGAGTCAAGCAAGGATTTCGCGAAGAGGCTGATGTCGAAATATGATGTGCCTACGGCTGCCTACGAGACTTTCGAGGACTACGGCAAGGCTGTGGAATACGTCCGGGGACATTCAATGCCTGTCGTGCTCAAGTACGATGGTCTCGCCGCCGGCAAGGGAGTCGTGATCCCTGATACGTTTGTGGAGGCCGAGACTGTGTTGAGGGAGATGCTGCTGGATGATATGTTCGGCAAGGGCAGGGTCGTCATCGAGGATTTCCTCACCGGTCCTGAATTCTCCCTGATGTGCTTTGTCGATGGGGAGAGGGTCTATCCTATGGCTCTTTCACAGGACCATAAGAGGGCGTATGAAGGGGACAAGGGTCCGAACACCGGAGGAATGGGGGCATATTCGCCGCTCCCGTTCATTACGGATGAGGATATGGAATATTCCATCGAGAAGATAATGAAGCCGGTGGCTGCGGGACTCGTCAAGGAAGGCTGTCCGTTCAAGGGTGTCCTGTATGGAGGCCTGATGAAGACTCCGGATGGCATCAAGGTCATAGAGTTCAACTGCCGTTTCGGGGATCCGGAGACCGAGGTCGTGCTTCCGAGGCTTGAGTCTGATATCTATGATATCTTCTCAAGTATTGTCGATGGCGCTCCGATGCCTGAGATCAGGTGGTCGGATATGGCGACGATGGGATTCGTAATGGCTTCAAAGGGTTATCCCGGACATTATGACAAAGGTTTTGAGATCAGGGGACTGGATGCCCTGGAAAACGACCCGGATATCAGAGTGTACCATATGGGGACAGCCTTTGCCCGGCCGGAAGACAGCGGGAACTGCAGCGGAGGGATCATTACTTCAGGCGGACGCGTACTTATGGTGGTAGGCTCCGGGAAGGATCTGCATGAGGCGCATGACAAGGCTCTCAAGGCCGTGGAGCAGATCGGTTGCGACAATCTGTTCTACCGCCGTGACATTGGATGGAGGGTTTTATTATGATAATAAGCGGTAAAGAGCTTTCTGCCAGACTGAAGTCCGAAATGGCTGAACAGGTGGCGACATTTCCGGAGAAGTACGGCCGGGTGCCGCATCTCGTTGTGATCCTGGTAGGGGATGACCCTGCAAGCGTGTCTTATGTGACAGGCAAGGCGAAGGCATCGGAAGTCGTAGGGATAAGGAACACCACCATCCGCAGGCCGGAGACCATTACGGAGGATGAACTTCTCTCTCTCATAAGGCAGCTGAACGGGGATGACACTGTAGATGGCATTCTTGTACAGCTCCCTCTCCCGAAGCATATCAGCGAGGCAAAGGTGATAGAGACCATATCGAAAGAGAAGGATGTGGATGGATTCCATCCTCTCAATGTGGCAGCATTGTGGCAGAAACAGCCTTGCACGGTAGCCTGCACTCCGAAAGGTATAATCAAGCTGCTGAAGGCGGCAGGTGTCTCCATTCAAGGTAAGCGGGCGGTGGTCGTGGGCCGCAGCAATATCGTCGGTCTTCCCGTGTCCAAGCTTCTGCTGGACGAGAATGCGACAGTCACGGTTGCCCACAGCCGTACAGTCAATCTGCCGGAACTTACAAGGCAGGCAGAGATCCTGGTCGTGGCTATAGGGAGGCCGAAGTTTATCACTGGCGATATGGTGTCCGAAGGGACTGTCGTTATCGATGTGGGTGTCAACCGCGATCCCGAGACCGGCAGGCTGTGCGGGGATGTCGATTTCGCTGCCGTAGAGCCGAAGGCTTCTGTGATAACCCCTGTCCCTGGCGGAGTCGGACCGATGACGATCTGCTGTCTTATGGAGAACACGATCGAATGTTTCCTCCGACGTCATTCATGATGACTCCGTATGATGGAATACAGGCTGCACGACGCTGTGCAGCCTGTTCTGTTATCTGTGCCGGCTATTATTTTAACGCCAGGCCGTCAGAGAAGGCATTGCCGACTTTCTCTCCGATCGCAAGGTATGCATTGTTGACAGGGTCGAAGGTGACAGGACGTAGCCTGGCGGGATCTATTCTGCCTTCATCGTCCAGGATTCTTTCATCTGCGCATACGTTGATGATCTTCCCGACAAGATGGCATGTCTCCGGATCGTAGGAGATCAGGGTGCATTCTACGGCCATAGGAAGCTCATCGATCAGCGGGGCGTTGACGAATTCCGATCTGGTGGCGTGGAATCCCGCACGGGCGAACTTGTCCGGGACTCTGTTGGCGGAAACGCAGCCTACATAGTCGCAGGCGATATAGTGGTCGACATCTGCCATACTGACGGTGAATGCATTGTTCGCCAGTATGTTGGCGACTGTCTTGTGCCCTGCGCTCAGGCAAAGGTTGATCCGGTCATCATAGTCGATCCCTCCCCATGCGGCGTTCATTGCGTCCGGATTCCCGTTTTCATCATAAGTCGCGATAATAAATACAGGCTGAGGATATGTCCACGCCTTTGCTCCGAAATTCTTTCTCATATCTATTGGTTTTAGTACATTAGTCAAAATACCGGCCGGTGTATTCAGCAGCTGCGGCCTTCCACAAGTGATGGGCGGATGAATATCTGGCTTTTATGACAGCTGTCTGATGGAAAGTCACGAATCATCCCGACAAGCATGTCCGATGCAATCCGCCCTATCTGTGTCGCTGGCTGCTCGATCCGTGTAATCGGAGGGTCGAGGTAGTCCAGGAAGCGGTTGTTGTCAAACGAAATGATCCCGATATCATCCGGGATTTTCAGACCTTTCTCCCTGATGGCGGTCAGAGCTCCGAGCATTATCGTGGTACTGAAGGCAAAGACGGCATCGGGAGGATTTACCGAGTCCAGGGCCCGCAGCGTGCTTGCGTAACCGTTTTCTGAGGAGAATGCATCACCGGTGACACTGTATCTGATCCCTTTCCCTTCCGACTCTTTGACTCCATCTTCGAATCCTCTGACCCTTTCCCTGTTCGGCATCGATGTCGGACCCCCCTGGATTGCAAGCAGGTTCCGGTATCCTTTGTCTATAAGGTATCTCGTGGCTGTCAGGCTTCCGTAATAGTTGTCGGTGCAGACATACGGGAGGACAGTGTCAGGAAAATATCTGTCTATCAGCACTACCGGCACAGATATGCTTATCTTTTCCAGATGTCCGGGGGAGGTGCCTACGGGGACGGCTATTATTCCGTCAACTTTTCTTGACACAAAGGAGTCCAGTGCATCTGTCTCCAGCTGTTCTGTTTCCATTGAGTCTGCCAGAATGATGTTGTATCCGTGATTCCTGAGGCTATTGGTGATGATGCTTGCCAGATTTGAGAAGAATGGGTTGTCGATGCTCGGGACAGTCAGTCCGATGGTATTGGTCTTTCTGGTCCTTAGCCCCTTGGCTATCAGGTCCGGAGTGTAGTTGCATTCGCGGGCTTCTCTCGTTATGGTCTCGATGGCGTGTCTGCTGATCCGGTACTGCTCCCCCTTGCCGGAAAGTACCCGGGATACTGTCGAGACCGAGTATCCTGTCCGTCCGGAGATTGTCTGCAGGCTTTCCTTATTCGTCATCTTTCAGCCGTCATTATCACTGGCCATGGCAAATATAACAATTTTGTGGAGATATGTCACGCATAGTGACCGGTAAGTGCTGCATTGAGGATGCCGGTCCGGTGAAAAAACCGGAATAACTGTTGCAATTCTGAAAAGGAATAGCTAAAATTGCAGAAACTTAATGCACAAACGATTGCGCATAAGCTGTACGAATCTGCTGCAACTGCCCGGCAGACGGATGCAAAGCGGAACTATCCCAATCACACTAAACGATACCGATATGAAATCAGGAAAGATAATGGTCATCGGGAGCAGCAATACCGATATGACTGTATTCACACAGAGGCATCCGGAGTCCGGCGAGACGGTTCTGGGCGGTCATTTCAGAATGGGAGCCGGAGGCAAGGGCGCCAATCAGGCTGTGGCGGCCAGGAGGCTCGGAGGAGATGTGTCGTTTGTATGCAAGGTCGGTCCGGACCTTTTCGGAGACAATGCCATCCGGCATTACAGGGATGAGGGGCTGGACGTATCCGGCGTTATGAGAAGTGATTCCCCTTCCGGGGTGGCTCTCATTACCGTCGATGCCTCCGGCGAGAATTCCATTGTGGTCGCTTCGGGTGCTAATGCAGACATTACGGTCGAAGACATTGAATCCATCAGGGGACAGATAGAGCAGGCGTCAATACTGCTTCTGCAGCTTGAGATTCCGGTCCCTGCGGTGAGCCGGGCGGCAGAAATCGCGCATAGGGCAGGAGTGTATGTCATCCTCAATCCTGCACCTGCCTGCAGCCTGCCGGAAGATATCTTCGACTGCATATCATTGATAATACCAAACCGGACAGAGATGCATATGCTCACTGGGTATGAGCCGTCGGATGCGGAGAGCGCCGATGCCGCCTTTAAAAAGATGCATTCGATGGGAATCAGGGACATTATACTGACTCTCGGTTCCGAAGGGTGCATCGTGGATCAGCAGGACCGGTCAGAGAGGATAGCCATCCCCGCCCGCAAGGTGAAAGCTGTTGATACCACCGGAGCAGGAGATACGTTCTGCGGAGCGCTATGCGTGGCGCTTTCGGAAGGCGGCAACCTGGTGGAGGCGGCTGAATTCGCGACCTGCGCAGCCGCTCTGGCAGTGCAGAGACCCGGGGCGCAGGAATCTGCCCCCTGCCGTAGTGATGTGATGTCGATGTGCGGCGGAGGCAGGGCCTGATCCGGCCGGTCCTGTCAGAGTCTTGGAATTAAACAACAAACAACCACATAGTTATGTTCATCGTAGACAGTTATCCATTGGCAGTGCTCTTCTGCTTTATCACAATGATGTGCTGGGGTTCCTGGGGCAATACCCAGAAACTTGCCTCCAGGGAATGGAGGTATGAACTCTTCTACTGGGATTATGTGATAGGAATGTTCCTGTTTTCTCTTCTCATCTCCTTTACTATGGGGAGTTTCGGAAGCGGGGGACGGCATTTCATCGATGATCTCGGTCAGGCCTCCTTACGCAATATAGGCAGCGTCATCCTTGGAGGCGTCATTTTCAACGCTTCCAACATCCTGCTTTCGGCCTCGACATCGATAGCGGGAATGGCGGTCGCTTTCCCTCTCGGTGTCGGCCTCTCCCTGGTCCTGGGCACGGTCATAAACTATATCGGAGCCCCGAAAGGTGATCCGGTCATACTCTTTGCCGGGGTGGCGTTGATAGTTGTTGCGGTCATCTGCAACGGCATTGCTTCCTCGAAGATGCAGAGGGAGGGGGCTGATCCGCATTCCTCACGCAAGGGGATCCTGCTCGCCATAATTGCCGGGGTGCTGATGTCGTTCTTCTACAGGTTTGTGGCTGCGGCAATGGATCTTGACAGCTTTGCCGCCCCTGCTGCCGGAAAGCTGACTCCGTACAGTGCCATATTCATTTTCTCCGTCGGAGTGCTTGTGAGCAATCTGCTGTTCAATTCCCTGGCGATGCACTATCCGTTTGCAGGGGCCATGGTCACGTATGGCGAATATTTCAAAGGCAGGCCGAAGACCCATCTGGTCGGTATGCTCGGAGGTGCGGTCTGGTGTCTCGGTACGGCATTCAGCTATATCGCATCCGGCAAGGCGGGTGCAGCCATTTCCTATGCTCTGGGACAGGGGGCGCCTATGGTAGCGGCGATCTGGGGCGTGTTCATCTGGAAGGAATTCAAGGGTGCATCCAAAGGCGTCTATGCCCTCCTTGCCGTAATGTTCCTCCTTTTTGTGTCAGGCCTCGGTCTCATTATAGCGTCCGGGTATTGACAATTAATAAAACTGTTCTTAAATTTGAAAAATCAATAGGATGATTATGAGATGTATTGCATTTCTGGCGGCCTTGCTGTGCGTGGCAGTGTCGTGCGGGGACAGGCCGGCGGAGCCTGTGCCGATGGCGGTTATTTTTGATACGGATATGGGCAATGATGTGGATGATGCCCTGGCTCTGGATATGCTGTACAAGTATGTCGATGCAGGTATGCTCGATCTGCTGGCCATACCGGTGAACAAGGAGGGGCTGGCGGCTCCGGAGTTTATGGATGTGATGGGTACTTGGTATGGCTATCCGGACATTCCGGTCGGGATTATCCGGGATGGCGCGGACTGCGGTGACGATTCCACGAGCTACACCAGGAAGGTGCTGGATATGAAGGATGATAAAGGAGAGCCGCTGTTCGCCAGGTCCCGTTCCGGATACGGGGATTATCCGGAATCCGTAGACCTGTACAGAAAGGTGCTGTCTGAGGCTGAAGATGGTTCGGTGACAATAATATCTGTCGGATTCTCCACCAATCTCGCCAGGCTTCTGGATTCGGGCGCGGATGAATATTCCTCCCTGTCCGGTAAAGAACTTGTGGCGAAGAAGGTAAGGATGCTCTATACAATGGCGGGCAATATGTCCGATTCGACTTTTACAGAGTATAATGTAGTGATAGATATCCCTGCGGCAAAGAAAGTCTTTTCCGAATGGCCGACACCTCTGGTCACATCTCCTTTTGAACTCGGGGCACAGATAAAGTTTCCTGCATCGAGTATCGAGAATGGTTTCGCCTGGGCAGGTCCTCATCCTGCAGTGGAGGCATACAAGGCCTTTTCGCAGATGCCGTATGACAGGGAGATCTGGGATCTGACGGCGGTCCTGGCTGCGGTGGAAGGAGGACCGGAATATTTCACTGTGTCTCCTCGGGGCTCGATAACTGTGACGGATTCCGGCGGCACCATCTTCAAGGAAGGGAACGGGGACAGGGCTTATCTGTCCGTGACTCCGCAGCAGGCGGAGAATATCAAGACGCATATTGTATCCTTGATTACTTCGGAGCCGGCAAGATATCGCCGTTGACCGGACAGGACACGTAATTAATGCAAAACTATAACATAATGAGATTCCAGTTATTTATTCTGCTGGCCGCTGCCGTTTCGCTGCTGTCGGCGTGCGGCGCAAATGAAGAGGGCTATAAGATAGTCGATGGAACTATTGTATTTGATGTGCCGGAGCGTGCAGAGGGGCAGAAGTCGGTGCTCGGCCTGAGGACGGAGCCGATGGAGACGGTGAGGGTCGGTTTCATAGGTCTCGGTATGCGCGGGCCCGGGGCTGTCGAGAGATTCACATATCTGGATGGCGTGGAGATAAAGGCTCTCTGCGATCTTGTCCCTGACAGGGTCGATTCCGCCCAGAAGCTTCTGACGGACAAAGGCCTGCCCGAAGCTGCCGCGTACAGTGGCGAAGATGGATGGAAGGCTCTCTGCGAAAGGGATGACATAGATCTTGTATATATCTGTACAGGCTGGCAGATGCACGTGCCGATGGCTGTCTATGCCATGCGGCACGGGAAGCATGTGGCGGTGGAGGTGCCTGCCGCGACCTCCCTTGAGGAGTGCTGGCAGCTCGTGGATGTGGCGGAGCAGACACAGCGTCATTGTATGATGCTGGAGAACTGCGTGTATGATTTCTTCGAGATGACAACTCTCAATATGGCGCAGCACGGGCTTTTCGGAGAGATACAGCACGTGGAAGGCGGATATATCCATAATCTGGATGAATTCTGGGATCAGTATTATGACAACTGGAGGCTCGATTTCAACCAGAGCCATAGGGGGGATGTGTATGCTACCCACGGTCTCGGTCCGGCCTGTCAGCTGCTGGATATACACAGGGGTGACAGGATGACGAGGCTGGTGTCTATGGATACGCGTTCTATCAACGGGGCCGCCACGGCCAGAAGGCTGATGAATGCAGACACCTTTGCGAACGGAGACCATACTGTCACTCTGATACAGACAGCAAGGGGAAGGTCGATACTGCTTCAGCACAATGTATATACTCCACGCCCGTACAGCAGGGAGTATCAGGTGACCGGTACGGAGGGATTCGCCAACAAATATCCTGTGGAAGGGTTTGCATTCAGACCGGACAACCAGGATGAGGATGCAATTCCCGATCTTGAGGATCTGAACCAGCATTCATTTGTACCCGAGTATATTATGAAGCCGCTGATGGAGAAGTACAAGCATCCTGTAGTAAAGGACATCGAGGAACTTGCAAAGGAGGTCGGCGGACACGGCGGAATGGATTTCATAATGGATTACAGGCTGGTGTACTGTCTCAGGAACGGTCTTCCTCTTGACCAGGATGTCTATGATGCAGCGGAATGGTCATGCATAGGGAATCTTTCGGCAGTCTCGATCGAGAACGGCAATATGCCTGTCGAGTTTCCGGACTTTACAAGAGGTGACTGGAACAGGATCAAGGGCTACAGGCACGCCACCGTGGATGAGGCGGAGTGATGGCTCAGGAATGGATAACGATGCAATAAGATAATTTATACACCAATGAAACATTTAATGATATTATCGGCTGCGGCACTCATTGTCGCTGTGTCCTGCACTGATGCAGATGTGTCTCTTGTATGGGGGGACACTGCTGACAGATATTCCATAGATGCCGTTGATATGGTCGCGGAGAAGACTCCTTTCAAATATCCTGTCTGGAAAGGGGAGAAGGCGAACGCACAGGCTTTTCTCATTTCGGAAGTGGATCTTGAAGGTGTGGAGGTCAAGGTGACCGGTCTGCGCTGCGGCGGCTACAGAATGCCGGAGGATGCCGCCGATGCAAGTTTCGTGGGATATGTGATGGCTGATGTGCTTGATCCGGAGGTGTACGGGCAGTGCGGTTTCAGGAAGCCCGGCCAGTATGATTCCCTGATGGTTGCCGACATCATCGATATCGTGGAGTCCAAGGATGTGCCGGCCAATACTGTCCAGCCCGTATGGGTCTCGGTCAGAGTTCCTTCGGATGCCGCCCCCGGAATGTATACAGGCAGACTTGTCGTTTCAGGTGATAATTTCAGCAGGTGTTCCATCCCGTTCCAGCTGGAAGTCTCCGACAGGGCCCTTCCCGAGCCGTCAGACTGGAAGTTCCACCTTGACCTGTGGCAGAATCCGTATTCTGTGGCCCGGTACCATAATGTGGAACTGTGGAGCAAGGAGCATTTCGATCTGATGAGACCTGTAATGAAGATCCTCGCGGATGCCGGGCAGAAGTCGGTCACCGCGACTATCCTTGACAGGCCGTGGAACGGACAGACCTATGATCCGTTCGGTTCTATGGTCACCAAGACGCGCAATGCCGATGGCAGCTGGAGCTATGACTATACCGTATTTGACAGATGGGTGGAATTTATGGAAGAGGTAGGGATTGACGGACAGATAAACTGCTATTCGATGATCCCGTGGGCCTTGAGATTCGACTATATAGACGGGGCTACCGGCAGGATGGAGTATGTCGAGGCTGCACCGGGAAGTTCTGCGTACAGGATCTACTGGAGCCAGTTCATTGCTGATTTCGCCCGTCACCTCAGGGACAGGGGCTGGTTCGACAAGACAATGATAGCGATGGATGAGAGGCCTCTCGATGCGATGCAGGCCGCTCTCGATGTGATCAGGGCGGTGGAGCCGGATTTCAAGGTCTCCCTGGCAGGGAACTATCATCCCGAAATAGAGAAGGAACTCTATGACCTGTGCATAGCCTTCAGGGCATCCTACCCTGATGAGGTGCTTGAACGCAGGCATAATGAGGGAAAGGTCACCACCATATATACATGCTGTGCGGAAGCCTACCCTAATATGTTCCTCGTCTCTCCTCCGGACGAATCAGCGTGGCTGATGTGGCGTGCTCTCGCCGCCGGCTGCGACGGCTACCTGAGATGGGCATACAACAGCTGGACGGAGGACCCTCTGGCGGATGGACGGTTCCGTCAGTGGCCTGCAGGGGATTGCTTTATGGTCTATCCTGAAGGCCGCAGCAGTATCCGGATGGAGAAACTCATAGAAGGCGTCCAGGACTGCGAGAAGGCAAGGATGCTTATGGAGGAATGGAAGGCTTCCGGAAA
Organism: Candidatus Cryptobacteroides intestinavium; assembly: GCA_017694845.1. Classification (GTDB taxonomy): domain Bacteria; phylum Bacteroidota; class Bacteroidia; order Bacteroidales; family UBA932; genus Cryptobacteroides; species Cryptobacteroides intestinavium. Next base: position 60,263 of record JADIMI010000067.1, on the reverse strand, counting down.
CACGGAGAAACTCTCCCGTCTTGATGAAGCCTTGGAATGTTTTGATTTCGAGACCCTGACTGCAGAAGGCGCATCACCGGCCCTGGACAAAGCCAGATCCGTACTGGCCGAGTGACGGCATTGCCCGCCGGATATTCAGATATTCCTTGTGGCGTCGTTGGTGTACGTGAAGCTGTCCGCCTTGTAATATCCGATATTGTATTCCACAGGGTTGTCGTTTACATCATATACGAACCGTTTTCTTATAAGAATCGGATCGTTTGCAGCGATCTCGAGTTTCTCTGCGATGAAATCTCCTGCCAGTCTGGCGGAGATTTCTTCTTTACTGGTCTTTACAGTGATCCCGTACTGGTTCTCGAGCATTTCATACAGCGGTCTGTTGAAATTCTCATCCCCTGTCATTCCGATTGCAGGGTTGAAATATGATATGAAATATACGAAAGGGTATTCTTTTCGTCCTCTCACTCTTTCCATTACCAGGCATCTTGCTGTCTCCCTGTTGATCTTGAAAAAATTCGCTATCTCATCTGTCGGCAGCTTGAAACTCAGGTGAAGCTCGAAATTGCGTATCTCGATGCCGAGCATTTTCATTTCCTGGGAGAAACTCAGCCAGTTCTGCACTCCGCCCACGACCCCTTTCTTGTTGACCTTAGTCCCTACTCCTTTCTTGCGGGTGAGCAGCCCTTCAAAGACAAGTTTGTTGATTGCCTGACGCAATGTGTTCCTAGATATATTTAATTGTTCAGACAATTCGACCTCGTTCGGAAGGTATTTCCCGTTCTTGTATTCTTCGGATTCAATCAGCTGCCTGAGGATTTCCTCGGCCTGCAGATGCAGGGGCTTTTTGCTGGAGTGGTCTATATTCATATCAGTAATAAAGCATTTATGCAAATTTAATAAAAAATTCATTTTTTCTTTTGGAAATTAAAATAAAGTTTTCATATTTGCACATACATAATATGTATGAACAAACTAATAACTATATGAGACGGTCAAATTATGATAAGTATCCGGCTACCAGAATATCCGGAATGATGGTTCAGGGATGGATGGATATCATCAGAACCATCCGTCGAAGCCTGGAGGATGCCCATATCAAAGAGCTTGCGGTTGAGCTTTACACAGGGGTCTATGAAGATGAGGTTATAAAGGCGTTCACTGTGGGGCTGGGCACGGAGGTGATAGATACAAGGACGCTGATGAAACCGGAATCCGAGATCAGGAGAATGACGGAGGTCTATATGACGGATGATGTCCTGTTCGGATATGTCACGGCTTTGAGACTGAATGATTATTTCGATGATGTGAAGCTGGCGGCGTGCAGGCGGAGGATATCCGGCAATGAAGGGATGTCTGTCGTTGTCGGGACGGGTGCTTCCCTTGCGGTGTCGGACAAGGCGATGGTCGTCTATATAGATATGGCAAGATGGGAGATCCAGCAGCGTTTCCGCCGTCACGAGGTGAAGGCGCTGGGGGTCGACAATCATAACGAAGCTCCATCTCTCCAGTACAAGAGAGGCTATTTCAATGACTGGAGGATCTGTGATATGCACAAGGATTCGCTTTTCCGCAGAGTGTCTTTCTGGATCGATACTCATATTGCCGGCCAGCCTAAGATGACAGATGGAGCCACATTTATGAAAGGAATAGAGGAGACGGTGAAGACTCCGTTCAGGGTCGTGCCGTTCTTTGACCCGGCTCCGTGGGGAGGCCAGTGGATGAAGGAGGTCTGTGACCTTGACCGTTCGAAGCCCAATTTCGGATGGTGCTTCGACTGTGTCCCCGAGGAGAACAGCCTTTATTTTGAGATTGACGGGGTGCGTTTTGAACTGCCTTCCGTGGATCTTGTCCTTCTGAAAAGCCGCGAACTGCTCGGTGAGCCTGTCGAGGCGCGGTTCGGCAAGGATTTCCCGATCAGGTTTGATTTCCTTGATACCATGGGCGGAGGGAATCTCAGTCTTCAGGTGCATCCTACGACTCAGTTCATAAGGGAGAATTTCGGGATGGCATATACACAGGATGAGAGCTACTATCTTCTCGATGCCGGAGAAGGGGCGCATGTCTATCTCGGTCTCAAGGAAGGAATCGATCCGGAGGCTATGATAGGAGATCTGAGAAAGGCACAGGCAGGTGAACTTGTATTCGATGCGGAAAAATATGTCAACAATATCCCGGCGAAGAAGCACGATCATTTCCTGATTCCTGGAGGTACGGTTCACTGTTCGGGTGCCGAGAGCATGGTCCTTGAGATCAGTTCGACTCCTAACCTGTTTACCTTCAAGCTCTGGGACTGGCAGCGGCTTGGGCTTGATGGCAAGCCGAGACCGATAAATGTCGAGAGGGGAAGCCGCGTGATAGACTGGGGGAGGAATACGGAGTATGTCGAGAAGAACCTTCACAACCATTTCTCGGAGGTCGCATCAGGTGAGGGCTGGAGAGAGGAGCGTACAGGTCTCCACCCTAATGAGTTCATTGAGACCCGCCGTCATACTTTTTCTGTCCCCGTGCATCACAGTACTGAAGGCAGTGTGAATGTCTTTAACCTTGTCGATGGAGAGGAGGCTGTAGTGGAGAGCCCGTCAGGAGCATTCAAGCCGTTTGTAGTCCACTATGCTGAGACATTCATCATCCCGGCATCCGTGGGCGAGTATACGATCGCCCCTTACGGCAGGTCTGAAGGCAGGGAATGTATGACAATCAAGGCTTATGTCCGGTTCTGACAGTCAGAGTTTTCCGGAACAGGTCAACACCACATTATAATCGACACTGAAATATGTATGACAATGATGACAGAGTCGTTCTGACTCTGGATGCAGGAGGCACCAATTTCGTGTTCTCTGCAATGCGCTCGGGAAAAGAGATCGTGGAGCCGGTCAATGCCAGGGCGGTGACGGATAATCTCGCTGAATGCCTTGAGACAGTATCTGATGGCTTCCGTAAAGTCAAGTCTGCTCTTGACAGCGAGCCTGTGGCAATCAGTTTTGCCTTTCCCGGCCCGGCTGACTATGAAAGAGGAGTGATCGGGCGTCTGCCCAATTTCCCTGCCTTTTCCGGCGGGGTCGCTCTCGGGCCATATCTTGAAGACAACTTCGGAATACCGGTATTTATCAACAATGATGGTAATCTCTATACCTACGGCGAGGCTTTATGCGGTTTCCTGCCTGAGATCAACAGAAAACTTCAGGAACGTGGCAGCAGCCGCAGGTACAGGAATCTTATAGGAATCACTCTCGGAACTGGTTTCGGTGCAGGGGTTGTCATCGATGGCCGGCTTCTGACAGGGGACAATGGCTGCGGAGGAGATGTGTGGTGTATGCAGAATGCTTTCTATCCTGACAAGATAGCGGAGGAGGGAGTCAGCATCAGGGCGGTGAAGAGAATCTATACGGAGCTGAGCGGGGAGTCTTCCTCCGGACTTTCTCCTAAGGATATATATGACATAGCGGACGGGACGCGGTCCGGGAACAGACAGGCGGCGGTGGAGACATTCAGACAGTTCGGCCGCACTGCCGGCAACGCCATTTCCAGTGCTATGGATATTGTGGATGGCCTTGTGGTTATAGGCGGAGGGGTCTCGGGTGCAGCGAAATATATACTGCCGGGAATTCTTGAGGAGATGCGGCGCAGTCTGGGGACATTCTCGGGGTCGCTTTTCCCTTGTCTCCAGCAGGAAGTGTTCGACCTGACCGACCCGGCTGAATACGATGCATTCCTGACAGATGACTCTCCCGAGGTTACGGTGCCGTTCTCCGATAGACAAGTCCCGTATCTGAAAGACAAGAAGACCGGTATCGCCCTTTCTTCGATAGGGGCGAACAGGGCGATAGCTGCCGGAGCATATGCATTTGCCCTGTCCCGGCTGGATGATAATGCGCATAATCGTTTTTAATCGACATATTATGGAACAAGCAACTCAATTAATCTCAAAGTCCGGCGGCAGGCCCTTCGGATTTTGGCGTAGACTGCTGATGTCTATGGCCAGCATAATGATGCTTTGCGCCATTGCTTCTCCTGACCTTTCTGCCCAGCAGGGACAGATCGAGGTGAAAGGTAAAGTGACATCACAGGGTGAACCTGTGATAGGCGCAGGAGTACTTGTCAAAGGAACTACGACAGGTACTGCTACTGATATGGACGGTAATTTCGTCCTCAATGTACGACCTGATGCCGTACTCACGGTATCGTCGATCGGTTATACTGATGCGGAGGTGTCTGTGAACGGAAGAGGCTATATAGAAGTGGAACTGGCTCCCGAGTCCCTCGCTCTCGATGATGTGGTTGTCGTAGGTTACGGTACGCAGAAGAAGATCAACCTTACCGGAGCAGTGGCTTCGGTGGATACGGAAGTGATGGAGAACCGTCCGATAGCGAATGCGGTGGAAGCTCTCCAGGGATCGGTGCCGGGTCTTGTCATCCAGCAGGGTACCTCCACTCCGGGAAGTTCGCCTTCAATGAATATACGCGGTCTCAACACCTTGAACAACAATGACCCTCTGGTGATCATCGATGGACTGGAAGGCTCTCTTGCCAACCTGAATCCTTCCGATATAGACCAGATTTCCGTCCTGAAGGATGCATCTTCGACTGCTATCTACGGATCACGAGCATCAAACGGTGTCATCCTCGTGACTACGAAGAAGGGCCAGGAAGGGAAAATGGAGGTGTCGTACGATTTCAACTACGGTTTCCAGATGCCTACTTCTCTTCCGAAGCTTGTGGATTCGTGGATATATGCCGAGCTGTATAATGAAGCGGAAGTGAATTCAGGGCGTCCTGCCAAGTTCACTCCCGAGGAGATCGCCGGTTTCAGGAACAACGGGCCAAATGTGAACTGGGTGCGCTCCCTTTATGATGACTGGTCACCGCAGCACAGCCACAGCGTGTCCATGACCGGCGGCACAGACAAGCTCTCATATATGGCTTCTATCGGATATCTCGACCAGGACAGTATGTTCAAAGGCTCCAAGGACTATGGATACAAGCGTTTCAATGCGCGTATGAACCTCAGCCACAAGGTGACCGACAGGCTGACGATCAATCTTACTTCGCAGTTCGCCCGCAACACGATCACCGATCACGCTTATGACACATACTGGATTGTGGAGCAGGCCAACCGTATGCCTCCTATCTATGACATAAAGAATCCTGACGGGACATATACATATCCTTCAGGAAGCAACGCCAACGGCCTCCAGCGTATCGAACAGGGCGGATACACCCAGTCTGTCAACGATGAACTGGCCGGGACCCTTTCTGCAGAATGGGAGCTCTTCGACGGGTTCAAGCTCATAGGGAGCATAGGGGCACGCACATGGAACAACGGCAAGCATACTCACCGCAACGCTCTCGAAGGTTCATCTGCGGATGTGCTCGACCAGATGCAGGAAGAGAGCTACCGCTCTCTCTATACCAATGCCAATGCGATGGCCACGTATGACAGGACCATTGACAGGCATACCTTCGGGGTGATGCTCGGATATGCGTATGAAGGATTTTCAGAAAAGAGCTTCTGGACCAGAAGGGACAATATCAACAATAAATACGATATCATGGTGGGCTCCCTGTCTGGAGATGATGTGTTCAACGGGGCAGGGGCGAGCGACTGGTCCATGTATTCCGGGTTCGCAAGGCTTACCTACAATTATGATGAGAAATATCTTCTTGAGGTCAATATAAGGAACGACTATTCATCGTATTTCGCCAAAGGCAACCGTTCAGGTCTGTTCCCTTCCGTATCTGCCGGCTGGCGTATATCCAGCGAGAAGTTCTGGGACAGGATCAGGGACTACATCCCATCGCTCAAGCTCAGGGCCTCATACGGGCTTGTGGGGAACAACAGGATCGGGGCATACAGCTATATGCAGACAGTGACGGTGACCCAGGGGACCAGCTTCAACAACCAGCTGGCCAATACGGTGTCATTCGCGTCCGCCAATCCTGACATCAAATGGGAGAAGACGGCAATGGCTGATGTCGGAGTCGATCTCGGACTGCTCAGGAACAATCTCAATCTTACGTTCGACTGGTTCTACAACAGGACATCAGACATTCTTTTCGGGCTTCCTGTGCCGGGTATCTTCGGTAACGGCGCCCCTACACAGAATGCAGGCGTCGTTGACACTTCAGGATGGGAACTCTCTGTCTCATATCTCTTCAAGACAGGTCCGGTGAACCATCATATTGCAGGCAATGTCTCCGACAGCTGGAACAAGGTGGTGGATATCAAGGGGACTCAGCAGATCAACGGTACTGACGTCACTACTATTCTTGCAGAAGGCTATCCGATGAATTCATACTATGCATACAGGACGGATGGATTCTTCCAGAATGAGGAGGAATGTGCAGCGGGACCTGTCCCGGACGGCATCACTGTCAAGCCTGGAGATATCAGGTTCGTGGACAAGACCGGAGATGGAAGGATCAATGCCGATGACCGTTTCGTGCTCGGCAATGATTTCCCGAGATATCTGTTCAGCCTTACCTACGGTTTCGAGGTGAAAGGATTTGACTTCTCGATGATGTGGCAGGGAGTAGGCAGAAGGAGCAAATGGATGAGAGGAGAGGCTGTCGAGGCTTTCCACAACAACAACGAAGGACCTGTACTCGATTTCCACGTTGACCGCTGGACTCCTTCCAATCCGGATGCTTCCTACCCGCGTCTGACAAGAGGGTCAGAATCGGCCAACACAATGCTCGGATCGGAATTCTGGATCAGGGATGCCAAATATCTGCGCCTCAAGAACGTGCAGGTGGGCTATACATTCCCTTCGAAATGGATGGAAAAAGTGAAGATACAGAACCTGAGGATATATGCAAGTATGCAGAATGCACTTACATTCAGCGCAATGCCGGGCGGATGGGATCCTGAGTACACCGGAGACGGTTCAGGACGTGCATATCCTGTGGCAAGGGTGTTCTCTCTGGGACTCAATGTTAAATTCTAAAGCGGAGAAATAATGAAAACGATCATAAAGACTTTTTTGCTGTCGCTTGCAATATTGCCGGGAGCCGTGTCATGCATCAGCCTTGATACTCCTCCGTACGACAGGGAGACGGACCTTACATTCTGGGACGAGGATCCGGAAGCTGCTCTGGATGCAGTGAATTCCTGCTATAACACAATAATAAGCATGCAGGAGCTGCTGTATGCCGATTCCTACAGCGACAATGCATATATCGGACTTCAGGTGGGCAATCCGAATTCAATCGGCAACGGATCATATTCCACTTCCGATGACTATGTCGAGGCCGTCTGGGACAGCCGTTATTCAGGCATACGTCTATGCAACGAACTTCTGACCAATATTGACAGGGTGCCTGACCTCGACCCTGCTCTCAAGAACCGTTATATAGGCGAGGTCAAGGTCATAAGGGCTTTCCATTATTTTGAACTTTATTCAAGGTTCGGGGATGTCCCTTATACGGAAGATGTGATCAGCATACCCGAGAGTCAGACAATCGGGCGTACCCCTCGTGCGACAGTGCTGGCCAATGTGCTGGGAGATCTGGATGAAGTGATTGACAATGAATATCTCCCTGCTTCTTATGATGGGGCGGACAAGGGCCGTATCACAAAATGGGCGGCAATGGCCGTAAAGGCGAGAATATGTCTGTTCGAAGGCGACTGGGAGCAGGTGAAGGATCTCACTTCAACCATTATGTCGGAAGGCGGATTCAGTCTTTTCAACAGTTATCCGGGTCTGTTCGAGATTGCCAATGAAGGTAACTGCGAGGTCATTCTTGACAGACAGTATATGCCTGTGTCATTCGAGCACAGGGACCAGTACTATATCCTTCCTCCATCATTCGGAGGATATGCACTTCTTGTCCCTCTGCAGGAACTGGTGGACAGCTATATAATGCTGGATGGACGGACAATCGAGGAGGCTGGTTCCGATTATGACGAGACCCGGCCGTTCCTGAACCGGGACCCGAGACTTGCTGCGACCATTACAGATGTCAGCGGTTACTATACAGTTGCTGGAGGGACACAGGCTCTCGATCCTGCAAAGGATGCCATTGATGTCCAGGCGGGTGCTACAGTGACAGGATACTATTTCAAGAAATATTGGGACTATACCTACAGGGCGGAGCTCTATTCAGGTCTCAATCCTATAGTTATCAGATATGCCGATATCCTTCTGATGAATGCCGAGGCCATGGCCGAGCTTGGAGAATTCACTGCCGAAACATGGAATGCCACGGTAAAGCCGATAAGGCAGAGGGCGGGGTTCACTGATGCCGGTGCGCTTGACTATCAGGGAGAGACAGGGGATGAACTGATAGAGGTGATCAGGCGGGAGCGCCGCTGCGAGTTTGCCCTTGAAGGACTCCGTTTCAAGGATATTGTCAGATGGAGGATTGCAGAAGATGTGATGAACGGCTGGTGCCACGGAATGAAGACTGGAGCGACAGTAGGGACAGACAACGGGTACAAGCAGATCGAGCAGAGAACTTTCGATCCTGCCAAACATTACCTCTGGCCTGTACCTCAGGCAGACAGGGACCTGAATACGAACCTTTCCCAGAACCCTGAATGGTAGACAGCCGCCATAAGCGATTCTCTGTCATCATTGACAATTCTCTGTCATCCTGAGCGAAGCGAAGGATCTGATACAATGGATTAATGAATTTATAATAGAAACAACCATATATGAAAAAGATATTACTGATATCCGCTGCATTTCTTGCAGCGATGTCCTGTCAGAAATATGATTACAACACGGACTTTTCAGCCCCTACGGCGCTGGAGTCTCCGGAGTCTGTAGACATTGACCCGACTTCCGGGCCGAACATCATCCTGTCCTGGACCGGTGGAGGTGCGGAAGATGGAGGCATCTGCCTCTACAGCGTGCTTTTCGATGAGGTTGATGGAGATTTCTCCGATCCGCTGATGACTATGGAAAGCGACAATGGAGGAATGCCTCAGCTTACCATTACCCATGCCGCCCTGAACAACATAGCCCGTATCGCAGGCATAGAGCCTCTCGGTACAGGTTCCATCAAATGGACCGTCACCGCTTCTCGGGGAGGGGAGGTAAAACGTGCCGATGTGTCTGCGACCATTTCCCTCACCCGCCCTGAAGGGCTGTCAATGATTCCTGAGGAACTTTATCTCTACGGATCGGCGACGTCCGGAGATGCCGGTGAAGGCCAGGCCTTCCGCAGGGTTTCCGAAGGTGTGTTCGATATCTTCACTGTCCTTGCCGATGGGGACCTGTGCTTCAGGAGCAGTACTGCAGATGATGCGGTCAACTTCTACATCAATGATGAAAACAAGCTTGCTGATGGAGACGGGACTGTGACAGTCACTGCTACCGACCTTGATCCGGACAGGAACTATATCGCGGAAAGGATCACTGTAGATTTCAATACGCTTACGATGAAGCGCGAAAAGATAGGTGACCTTCATATTATCTGGGCTCCGAGCTATGGAGAGATAGGGTATGAGATTTCCGATGGCTCCAGTCCTGAATGCCGCTTCATCTATGAAGGCAACGGTGTGTTCGCGAGAACTATAGAAAGCGTCATAGTTCCGTTTGCACATTCTGCCTGGGCATCTACGCCATCTACCGACACACGTTACTATTTCAACGTCAAGGTGGATGATGTCGATATGCGCTGGAGGTGCTCTGCTCCTACTCCTACTGGAGATGCCCCTGCGGTCAACACTCCGTTGTCTGCATACGATATCGTAGAGCTTCCTCTGTCGAGTGCAGGTCAGTGGGACAACGCATACAAGATGAATGCAGCCCTGTACAACACGAAGGTGACCGTGAGAATATACGGTAACAAGGACGGATATTTCTGTCATCAGTTCGAATAATTTCTCTGTCCGGACACTGTGCCGTAGTGCGGTACGGTGTCCGGACAGTTTCCATAAAGGCTTTGCTGAAAATGAAAAGGATATTTTATGTCGCGTCCGCATTGCTGCTGCTTTCGTGCAGCAACGATGTGGAGAAATGGGAACCTTCCGGCGGCGGAGGTCAGACTCCGCCAGGTCCCGGGGAGGAGATTGTCTGGCACGAAAGGGCGAAGGAGACTTTCGACTTGATCAATCAGTTCTATCGCATATCTTCCGGTCCCTGGTCGGGGCTTTATAACGAGAGCAGTCCTAAGGGGAGCGAGAACTCTTCGTACCTGTGGCCGTATGATGGACTGATGTCGGGCGTCGCCCTTCTGCACAGGCTCGGATATGATGAAATCGACTATGCTGCAATGACAGACCAGTTCGAGCGTTACTGGTATGTCAAGAACGGAGTCGGAGGCTATGGGTCTCAGACTGACGGGTCGTCCGGCCAGGCGGACAGGTTCTACGATGACAATTCCATTGTGGGACTGGATCTGGTCGAGGCGTACAGCCTGACCGGAGACAATAGATACCTTGAAAGGGCCGGAAGGATTGTGGATTTTCTTGCATCCGGCAAGGATGATGTGTTCGGAGGGGCGCTGTGGTGGAACGAAAGCCTCAAGAACCAGCCGGGGAATGACAGTTCCAACAAGCCTGCCTGTGCAAACGGCTACGCCACTTCATTCCTGCTGCACTATTATCAGGTGTGCCCGGATGAAGAGAAAACCGAGGTGCTTTCATTTGCCAGGGAACTCTACGACTGGCTTGTGGAGAATCTGCGTGATCCTTCCGATGGCTGCTACTGGAATGACAAGGGTGCGGATGGCAGTGTCAACCAGACCAAATGGACGTACAATACTGGAGTGATGATCTCAAACGGTGTGGATCTTTTCCGTATCACGGGGGACCAGAAGTATCTCGATCAGGCCAAGGAGTCTGCAATGGGCTCATACGGATATTTCGTGAAACTCGATCCGCTTGCCGGCACTCTGGTGTATCCGGATCACGACCCGTGGTTTACGATTAAGCTGATCAATGCCTATATCGATATTGAACCGTATTACAGCAATGCATCATCTTATATCAGTACATTCATGAATTTCGCGGATTCAGCCTGGAAGAATGCCAGACAGTCCAACGGCCTCTTCTATGAGAACTGGACAGGGAAAGCGAATCCGGACAGGGACAAGACTCTTCTTATGCAGGATGCTGCCCTTGAATCTTTCGGTGTAATAGCCCTTTACAAGGGAGAAAAAGTCGGAGAGTGATGAAGAGGTTTTCTATACTTGCCGCTATTGCGGCCATATCTGCATTCGTTTCCTGCACGGAACCCGGGCAGGTGTCACCGGACAAAGACAGGGCGGAAGAAATGTTCGACCTTGTATGGAAGCTGTACAGGGTCAAGGAATACGGTCTTTTCTCGGAATATTATCCGAACAGCTACAGGCCGGATCTGACATATTTCAACGATTCCACCCGTCAGGCTCAGGAGGTGTCCTTCCTGTGGCCGATGAGCGGAGTGTTTTCATCTGCAGTGGCGCTGGCGGAACTGGACCCGCAGAAATATCTGCCATATGTGGACTCTATGGCGGTGGCCGTGGAGCAGTATTATGATACGACGCGCGTCCCTTTCGGATATCAGGCCTATCCTGTACGTTTCGGCAAGGTCGACCGATACTATGATGACAACGGCCTCGTGGGGATAGATTACATAGATTCCTATATGGTTACCGGCAACAGGAAGTATCTGGAGAAGGCGAAGCAGGTGATGACATTTATACTCAGCGGCTGGGATGACCGGTTCGATGGCGGCGTCACCTGGCTCGAAGGCGTATATGACCAGAAGCCGGCGTGCTCCAACGGCAAGGCGATGGTGCTGGCGCTCAAACTCTATGAGGCTACCGGAGATGAGTATTATCTGGAGACAGGCAGAAAATTCTATGACTGGATGGACAGATACCTCAAGGATCCGGAGAGGGGAGTGGTATACAATTCCTGGCTTACGGCAGGTGAGGGATCGATTCATCCTGACCTTTATACCTACAATACCGGAACCCTGCTGCAGGCGGCAGTGTATCTTTACCGGTTTACGGGGGAGCAGGCCTATCTCGACAATGCACAGTTCCTGGCTGAAGGCAGTATGAAGGTGTTTTTCCGCTATACCGATGACGGAATCCCTTACGGCCATGATATCCCGTGGTTCAGACTTGTCCTGTTCAGAGGATATCACGAACTTTACAAGGTGACCGGAGATCCGGAATATGTCGATGTGATAATAAAGGCGCTGGATTATGCCTGGGACAATGCCAGGGATGTATCCGGACTCTATTACAACGACTGGACAGGCAGGAAGGACGAGAGCCGCCAGCCGAAATGGCTGCTTGATGTATCATGTATCCCGGAATACTATGCCCGTGTGGCAATGATAAGAGGAGAGGTGGGTGACAGCTGCGGACAGAATGACCGGAATCGATAAAATCCGTCGAAAGATGTTTAATATTTGATAAAATGAAGGCTATATTTGTTTTGACGGCTGCAGTGCTGTCCTTTGCAGGCTGCAGCGGAGCCGGGGATACGGCAGATCTTATCCATTATGCCGATCCGAACATAGGGACGGTGCACAGCCGCTGGTTCTTCTACACACCGGCGGCGGAACCGTTCGGGCTTGCAAAGCTCGGAGCATCCACAAACGGTACGTACGGCAATGCCCAGGGCTGGGAGGCTGTAGGTTACGATGGTACCCACACATCGATCGACGGGTTCCCGTGCCTGCACGAATTCCAGGTCGGGGGCATTTCCCTGATGCCGGTGACAGGAGGACTGAAGACTGTGCCGGGTACTCTTGAAGACCCTGACAGCGGTTTCCGCTCCCGGTTTGACCATGCGGATGAATGTGCCTGGCCGGGATATTATTCGGTTCTTCTCAAGGATTACGGGATCAGGACGGAGCTGACTGCTACTGCAAGGACCGGATTTCAGAGGTATACTTTCCCGGAGTCGGATTCGGCAAGGATTATATTCAATATAGGTAACCGTCAGGGAGAAAGCGGCAATGTCAAGGATGCCTATATAAAATATGACGGAAAGAATACGGTGGAAGGATATGTGGTCACCGAGCCTGAATATATAAAGAAATATCAGGCCGGGGCATCTCTTCCGATGTACTTCTATGCGGTCATTGATACAGCGCCCGAATCTGCGGACGTGTTCTTCCAGGGGGGGCAGCCTGAACGCAGTTCGGAGATACGGGGTGCAGGTGCAATGATGGCATTGAATTATGCAACTTCCGAAGGCCAGCGCATCACGGTCAAGATAGGGCTTTCCTATACTTCCATAGAGAACGCCCGGCAGAATATGGTTGCCGAGGCGGAGAATGCAACATTCGATGAGGTCCGCAAGGCTACAGAGACGAAGTGGAACGATGCCCTCGGGCGCATAAGGGTCTATGGAGGCACAGAGGACAGCAGGATAAAGTTCTATACCGGACTGTATCACGCCCTTCTGGGAAGAGGTCTGGCAAGCGATGTGAACGGGGCATATCCAAGGAATGACGGGACTGTAGGCCAGATACCTCTTGACAGGTCCGGAAAGCCTCTCCATTCCCATTACAATACCGATGCCGTATGGGGTGCATACTGGAATCTCGAGACGCTCTGGGCACTTGCCTATCCTGAATACTACAATGATTTCATCAACAGCCAGATGCTGGTCTATAATGAGACAGGATGGCTCGGCGACGGTATAGCCAACAGCAGATACGTGTCAGGAGTAGGGACGAATATGACAAGTATCGCCTTTGTCGGTGCGTATAACAGCGGTATCCGTAATTTTGATGTAGAGAAGGCATATCAGGCCGCCCTCAAGAACGAGACAGAGTCCAGGGACAGGCTTGAAGGCGCAGGCAAACTGGATGTGGGACAGTTCGTGGAGCGGGGCTGGGTGCCGTATATTGCCGGAGACAATTTCTCGATGCCTTCAGACGGGTCGCAGTTCTCGGCTTCGCATACACTTGAATACAGTTTCAGTTCGTATGCTGTCGCCCAGTGGGCCAAGGCTCTCGGGTATGAGGCTGACTACAGACGGCTTATGGAACTGTCCAGAGGCTGGGAGAAACTCTTTGATGAAAAAACAGGTTTCATTCATCCGAGGGACGAAGATGGAAATTTCATCGACAGTTTCAATCCTTACGAGCCGTGGAGAGGTTTCCAGGAAGGGAATGCAATGCAGTATACATTCTTTGTCCCGCATGATCCTTACGGCCTTATAGAGAAAGTCGGCAAGGATGAGTTCAACCACAGACTTGATTCCATATTTGTCGAGGCCCGCAAGTCCGTCTTCGGAGGAGGGAAGGTGACTTATGCGTTCTCAGGTCTCCAGAGTCCGTATAACCACGGGAATCAGCCTTGCCTTCATATTCCGTGGCTTTTCAATTTCTCAGGCAGACCGTATCTCACCCAGAAATGGACAAGGCTCATCTGTGATGAATTCTACGGAACGGATGCGGAACACGGTTACGGGTACGGTCAGGATGAGGATCAGGGACAGCTGGGGGCGTGGTATGTCCTTGCGGCAGTCGGGCTGTTCGATGTGCAGGGAGGAGCCAGCCTGGAACCGACATTCCAGATAGGCAGCCCGCAGTTCGACAGGATAGAGATCGCTCTCGATCCTATGAATGCTTCTGCGAAGAAGTTCGTCATAGAGGTTGAAGGCAATTCTCCGGAGGCGATGTATGTGCAGTCGGCAACGCTGGATGGTTCTCCGTTGGACCGTAACTGGCTGTACAGGAGTGAGGTGTATGATGGAGGCACGTTAAGACTGACTATGGGGACGACCCCGTCCGAAGACTGGGGCGCTGCCGCTCCTCCTCCATATACCAGATAGCCGGTCCTGCCTCCCTGAGCGACCCTCTGTCATCCTGAGCGACCCTCTGTCATCCTGAGCGAAGCGAAGGATCTGATACAATAAACTTTAGACTATGAACAACAGAAAAAACAGATTTTCTTTCGCGATACTCCCGATATTGGCAGGATTCTTTGTAATGGGATTCTGCGATATCGTGGGTATCACATCAGACTATGTCCAGAAGACATTCGGCTGGTCTGATTCGATGACGGGTTTTGTGCCCTCGATGGTATTCATCTGGTTCCTGTTCCTTGGAATCCCCGTCGGGATACTGATCAACAGGTGGGGAAGAAAGAATACCGTGCTTATAAGTATGGCTGTCACAATAGTGGGGATGGTTCTGCCGATGATAGTCTATGATGGTGTCACCTGTATGGTGGCATATGCAATGCTCGGTATAGGCAATGCCATCCTCCAGGTGTCACTCAACCCTCTTCTCGGCAATGTCATCTCGGACTCCAGGCTTATGACCAGCAGTCTGACAGCCGGCCAGGTGATAAAGGCGCTGTCATCCCTTGCCGGGCCGGAGATAGTGATGTTCGCCATAGCTAAATTCGGACCTGACAGGTGGTACTGGTGTTTCCCTGTGCTGGGAGCTGTCACTCTTGTATCGGCACTGTGGCTCGGATTCACTCCGATAAAGAGGGAGGAGACAGTCCCCAAATCCCAGTCTGTAGGTTCGACATTCGCCCTTCTGAAAGAAAGCAGGATACTTCTGCTTTTCCTCGGAATATTCTTTATAGTCGGGGTTGATGTCGGAGTCAACTATATCAGCTCCAAACTGATGACAGAGTATTTCAACTGGACTCCGCAGCAGGCCAAGTCAGCTCCGCAGATATATTTTCTCTGCAGGACTGCCGGTGCCCTTCTCGGTGCATTCCTGCTTACAAGGATTCCTGCTGCGAAGTATTTCAGGATCAATATCGTGGCCTGTATAGCGGTCCTCCTTGTGCTGATATTCACAAGACAGGAAATTGTGTCCGCTGCGGCCATAGGCTGTGTCGGATTCTTCGGGTCTTCAGTGTTCTCGATAATCTATTCGTTCGCACTCTATGAGAAACCTGACTATGCAAATGAGATATCGGGACTTATGATCACGGCGGTGGCCGGTGGTGCCGTGGTGCCTCCGGTGATGGGATTCGCCATAGACAGTGCCGGAATCACCGGCGGACTGGTTGTGATCCTTGCCTGTGTCCTTTATCTTACATACCTGTCTTTCAGGGTGAAGACCGCTGACTGAAAATCCGGAATCACCGGGACCCTGTGTCTGGAGATGTTCCGGTACAATGTCTCGGCTCTGGCATAGTGTCTCCGCTCCGGCAGAGGGACCGGTCCCTTTGTCATTCGGAACTGTTTCCTTGTCATTCGGCTCCGCTCCTTTGTCACCATAGACGGAGCCGTTTTCTGTCACCATAGACGCAGCCGGAGGCGGAGTGAAGGATCTGAAACACTACAACAGTCCCCGGCTCCGGTTTTTCACACCAGATTTTTCGCTTCGCTCAGAACGACAAGGATCACGGGAAAACTATGTGCTCTTGACTATGTTGTCGCGGACGGAATGATGTCCCGTGCGCAGAGGCGTTCTTCGGTGAAGGGACCGCGAACAAGTAAATTTTGTATCTTGCAGTAAATCAAAATGTTATAAATTTGCCTTGTTCGTGGTCCCCCTAAAAATGATGGGACCACGAACATTGTCTTTTCGTAATGCTTTGTCATTCAAGAATATACGAAAATATCGTGTTCGCGGTCCGTCACACATCGGGAAACCGTTGGGGAATCCAAAGGAGATATGCGCCCTGATGATGCCACTGAAGGCGTATACCAAGGGTCGGCCGCGCATATCTCGACATTTGCATAGAGATATGCACCCCGATGATGCCACTGGGAGCGTATATCACGGATCGCCGGCGCATATCTCCCGTCCTCCTTCGGCCTCTGCTATGATGGATGCCGTCTCCGCCTGCATAGGCGAAAGTGGAATGTAGAGAAGCAGATATCCTCGGGGAGAATGGTTGTTTTATGCGCAGAGACGTCGACCGAGCCGCGTCTCTGCGCACAGGACCCATATCAAGGGATGCTGTTTCGGACGGGTTTCGGAGCAGATTCTTCGCTTCGCTCAGAACGACAGGATACCATCGCTCAGAACGACAGGATACCATCGCTCAGAACGACAGGGTGTCGCAGAATGACAGGGTGTTGTTGTTAAGGATGATGAGTACGGCATCGGGAGGTCAGGGCGAGGCTCCTGTTCTGGCTCTGTCCGCTGTGCCCTGTCGTCAGGAGAGCAGTGAGATTACGGTGTCGACAGATACGGACTGTCCTATATGGAACGGGCCGTTTGCTGTCCGGCGGAGCGAGTCGAGATGGGCCCCCGACCCTAGGGCTTCTCCCAGATCCCTTGCGAAGGCCCTGATGTATGTGCCTTTACTGCATCTGATGCGTATGTCGGCGTGAGGTAGACCGAGAGCGGAGGTGTCGGCTATGTTTATCCTGTCGCTGGCACTGCGTATACCGGCCTCCGGACTTCCGGATATGTGAATGTCCGGTCTTGCGGGAGAGTCTCCCTCCATATTGCCGTAGCCGGTCCCGGGACGGAAATCCAGAAGTTCTATTTCCGGAATATTGATGATGGATGTGCGGAGAAGTTCCTTTGCCGCTGTATCTATGTCTGTATCTCCTCCGGCTTTCTTTTGTCTGTAGAGCTTCCGGGCAAGTTCATAGGCCCGGATCCCGTCCACGGACTTGGCGGAGAAAAGCGGGGCTATCTGTTCCTGCTCGCCCTTGAAATGTTCTATGGCTTCCCTGATTATGTCTTCAGATATATGGGAGAAAGGGAACAGCCTGTCTACATCTTTCTCCAGGTCATAGGAAGGTGTGGTGGCTCCGAAGCTGATGCCCGCTATGTATTCCTTTTCTTTCGCCTGTAATGATTCGGCCGCCTTTGTCGCGTTTCCGATGCATACGATAAGGATACCTGTGGCCAGGGGGTCCAGAGTCCCGGCGTGGCCGACCTTGAGGTTCTTCTTGCTGAAATGCCGGATGGCGGCATATTTTATCTTCCGTATTACATCGGCTGATGTCCACCTGTACGGCTTGTCGACAGGAATGACGATCCCGCCCGGATATTCTCCGATATCGGGAGCTATACGGGTGACGGATCTGTCAAGGATATAAGGTGTGTCCATAGGCAAAATGAAAGCGCAAATATAGCAATATTCATTTTTCCTTTGTCTCCTTGTCCTGGGCCAGGAATTCTTTCGGGGAGAATCCAAACTGCTGCTTGAATCGCTTCGAGAAATATGACCAGTTGTCAAATCCTGTCAGGGAGCATACTTCATTGACACGATATCCTTCCTTAAGCAGCCGTGCTGCAGTCTTCAGTCTGAAGATACGTATGTATTCCGAAGGGGCGACTCCGGTCAGTCCCTTGATCTTTCTCTGCATATTGGATCTGCTTGTCTTCAGCTGCTCGGCAAGTATGTCGATAGTGAATTCCTTGTTGGTAAGGTTTTCTTCAAGGATGCTGTTCACGGATTCGAGCCATTTCTCATCATTTGCGGAAATCGCTTCCGCATCGTACTGGATGTCAGGAGACGATGCGAAGTGCTCGAATATCCTTTTCCTGTTGTCCAGCAGGCTCTTTACAGTGGCTTTGAGATAGTTCAGGGAGAAAGGCTTCTCTATGTACGCATCGGCTCCGGATTCAAGTCCCTGGATTTTCGTGTCGGATGTGTCTATGGCGGAAAGGAGGATGAACGGAATATGGTTCAGGATTCTGTCTTCCCTGACCTTGGCCAGGAATTCGAATCCGTTCATTTCCGGCATAAGTATGTCGCTGATGATGAGGTCACATGATTTCCTTTCCAGGATCTTCATGGCCTCGGAGCCATCTGCAGCGGCGACCACATTGTATGTGTCTTCGAAATTCCTGACAAGAAATTCCCTCATATCCTCGGTGTCTTCCACGATCATTATGGTGTCTGTGTCCGGTCTCCCTATGTTTTCTTCCTCCGGATTGTCACAGCCGCCTGTTTCCTCTCCGCCTGCGGAGTCGGGCAGTTCCGTGTCTGGTATCGTCACGGTTACGGTGCAGCCTCCTGACGGATTCTCATGGATGCTGACTCTGCCGCCATGCCTTTCGGCCAGCAGTTTCACAAGGCTGAGGCCTATCCCGAAACCGTTTCCTGAATAGGCTGCGCCCTGGAAGAACGGCTCGAAGACCTTTTCTCTTATTTCTGAAGGGATGCCGGGACCGTCATCTTTTACCTCTATGGAAATATATCTTCCGGTCCTGTCATGAATGTCGGCAAGCGAGACTGTGATTTCTGACCGGGCATATTTGAGGGCATTGCTGAGCAGGTTGCTCAATATCTTGGTCAGAGCCTCGCTGTCTGCATTTATCCGGATGTGTTTTTCAGGACAGATATATGATATCGTTATGAAAACATGGCCGTCCCTGTCTGCATTTCCTTTCCTTCTGACTGTGCCCTCGAATCTGGAGACTGTGTCACGAATGATGGCGGTTACATCTGTGCTGCTGTATTTCAGACGATATCCGTCGCTTTCTATTTTCCGGAAATCCAGAAGCTGGTGGATAAGGTCGAGCAGCCTGTTGGCATTTTTCTGGATAAGGTTCAGATTGTCTTCTACGGATCTGTCCCATTTCCCTGCTTCGATGATCTGCTCCAGAGGTGACTTTATCAGCGTGACCGGGGTCTTTATTTCGTGGGCGATCTGAGTGAAGAAATCCAGCTTTGCCTTGTACAGTTCCCTGTCCCTTTTCTCTTCCTGACGGATAAGCAGATATTTTATCAGCATATAGACAAGCCCCAGGCATATGATAATGTATCCGGCTTTTGCCCAGATGCTCATAAACGGGGATGGCAGTACCTTTATGTTCAGGGTCTCGACCGAATCGCTCCAGTATCCGTTGTTGTTGCAGCCTTTCAGCATGAAGGTATATCTTCCGGCAGGCAGCTTCATGAATGATACGGAATTCTGGTCTGTTTCGATCCATTCATCGTTCAGTCCGTCAAGTTTCCATGCATATCTGTTCTGCCCTGGCGCCACGTAGCTCAGGCATTCATAGTTGATCGATATCGATATGACCTTGCTGGAGACTTTCATCGTCTCGTTCGTCGGAATATGATCCTTATAAGTGCTCAATCCGTTCCTGTCGGTCCACCTTACACGGACAGATGATATTATTATGTCTGGTTTTATCTTGTTTACAGATATATTGAAAGGGGAGAAGCAGTTGAATCCGTTGATGCCTCCGAAATAGAAGGTCCCGTCGGATGCCATATATGATGATCTGAAATTGAACAGATTGCTCTGCAATCCGTCTTCGGCAGTATATCTTGTGTACGAATGCAGCCCTGGATTATATTTTATTATGCCGTTGTTGGAGGACAGCCAGAGGTTGCCGACTCCGTCATCCAGTATGCCGAAGTATATTCCCGCCGGCAGGCCTTCATCGCATCCGTAGTTCTCGAACCTGCCGTCACCGACATATCTGCAGATCCCGGCGCCCTCACTGCAGAACCATACGTCTCCTGCGGAATCAATATAGATCCTGATGAATCTGTCTGTCATCGGTGACCCGGGATCGTCATGGTCGTGTGTGAAGTGTTGCCATTGCTTGCTGTCCCGGAAGCGGACGTATATTCCATCTGTTTTTCCCGCTACCCAGATGTTACCTTCAGGGTCCTCGTTTATATCATATATGAATTTGTTGTTGAAGCGGTCTATCTTTGAGAATTTTCCGGTGTCGGGATCGAATGTGCACAGTCCTGACATAGTGCCGACATATATAGTCCCGGAGGATGCCTTATGGATGGCATATACGTAATTGTTGCAGATGGATGTGCTGTCTCCTGGGATGTTCTGGTATCTGGTGACCTTCCCCGTCCTGAGATCCATACAGTCGAGCCCGTACGAGAAGGTGCCGATAAGCAGTGTCTCTCCTACGATTTCAAGGGCGTGTATGTTATTGCAGCTCCTGTCGCTGAAATCGGCCACTTTTCCTGTCACGGGGTCGAAAAGATTCAGTCCGCCGTTCTCCGTGGCAATCCATATCCTGCCATCTCTGTCTTCGCAGAATTCGCTGACGGCATTGCCGTTGAGGGACTCTTCCGTCCCATCGTCATAGAACCAGAGTATCTCGTTCTGTCTTGGGGAGAGATAGTTCACTCCGCAGAAATATGTACCTATCCACAGCCCTCCTTCCCTGTCAAGGAAAAACTTGTAGATGCTCTCTTTCGACAGAATGTCTGTCGTCTCTCCCCAGACATTGTTGTTCAGGTCAAGGGTATACATCCCGCTGTCTGATCCTATCAGCAGCTGGTTGCCCGTCTTTTTGAATATTGTATGGATTCTGCTGACAGATAGGGGATTCCTCCCTGACCGGCCTGCGCTTATGTCTGTAAATTGTTTCTTTATTATATCGAATGCAAGGAAGCGGCCGTCCTGGGTGCCTACGGCGAGCCTGTTGTCACCGATCTGGGTAATGGCGGTTATGTCCAGTCCATCAGGTCCTGCCGTATACTGTCCCTCCCTTTCAGTCGCGGATCTGAAACGGTCCGTGAGCCGGTCATACAGGTAGAGCCCGGCATCCGATCCTGCCCATATGTTTCCATCATCGTCTATGAGCAGAGCCTTCACGTATCTTGCGCCCTTCCCCAGACTGTAGTGTCTCAATTCTTCCCTGTCTTCATTCCAGCTGAATATGCCGTTGTCTGTACCTATCCACAGGTCGCCCATTACATCATATCCCAGACACAGACAGCACTGTATCTTCTGCCCATCATCACTTCTGGCTGACAACGGCAGCAATTCGGATGTAGAAGGGTCGAACAGCATGAGCCTGTCGGTGCAGCCTGCCCATATCCGGTTTCCATCGGAATGCGGACAGATGGCATCTACATTGAGATTGACACCGGAACGCGATGATGCAAAAGTGTCGAATCTGTAGCCGTTGAATCTGCAGAAGCCGTCTTTGGTCGCAAGCCATATATAGCCTCTGTGATCCTGGCAGATGTCCTTTACGCTGTTGTCATTCAAGCCGCTTCTTACATCGTATCTGCGGTACGGGTTGTTGGAATATCCCGGGACCTGTACCGCAAGTACGAAGAATATTATCAGTATGACAGCCCTGTGCATGGTAGGATTCTGTGGATAAATGAAATTATCTGTGGAGTCTTTCTTCAATTTCAGCCATCTTGAGCAAGGCTGTAATGGAGGCATATGTACAGTTTGTCCAGAATCCACGGCCTTCATTCTTGTAACCTCCCCTCAGGTCAAGGGAAGTGGGGATCTGTCCGTTGAGAGGGTTCTGCACTACCGTGAGGTTGTCCACAAGGGCTTTGGCCTTGGCCAGGACAAGTTCGTCCCCGGTGATTTCATAGAGGTCCAGCATCGCCTTTGCCACGACTGCGGAACTGTGGTCTATTGGCATTCTGTATCCGTACTGCTCATATACTGAAGGTGTGCTCATGGTCCGGATTCCGTCAGGATCCGGAAGCACATCCCAGCATACGAACTGATCTTCACTGAACCGGATGAGGTCTATGGCATTTTCAAGGTCGCTGTCTGATATTTCCTCTTTATTGAGAAGCCATGATGCGTAGGGAGCGGAGGCGCAGTTGGTCAGGTTCTGATATGGTGCCTGGTCGAGTACAGTCATATCTTCAAACTGGGCTGTCATGTCGAAGGTCGACATTGCCATTGCTTCCATCCATTTCTCCGC
This sequence comes from Candidatus Cryptobacteroides intestinavium, assembly GCA_017694845.1. Lineage (GTDB taxonomy): Bacteria > Bacteroidota > Bacteroidia > Bacteroidales > UBA932 > Cryptobacteroides > Cryptobacteroides intestinavium. The sequence continues at coordinate 37,764 of JADIMI010000067.1, read as the reverse complement.
TTTCCGGAGGTTTTCCCTGTAGTCGGTGATGCCGTATTGCCGTTCCAGCCTGCTGAAATATTCCATTACCGGGGTCAGCATTGCCTTGCAGCCGTTCACTGGCTGTCCGGTCGTGTAATCCACCTTGATCGGCATGGATCCATCTTCTGCCTGCAAGGTCCTGTATGTATCTGCGATACGCCTTGCCTGCTCCATATATTTACGGTCTCCGGTGAGGTCGTACAGATCCAGGAATCCGTTGCCGGCCATGCAGGCTTCCATAGTCATGGCTTTTCCCTGGTTCTCTTCGCGTGACGAAGATATCAGATTCGAGTAATATGTCGGAGGGAACCAGGCCAGGGGGGCACCCTCCGGCTGGCTTTCATCGATAAGGAACTGCGCGGCGTTGCATGCTATCAGTTCGGCCTCCTCTCTGTGCCGGGGAAGTATCCTTGCAATAAGACATTCCAGCTGGATGGTCGCCCCGATAATCTTACAGGCATATGTGTTGTGCCTGTATGTCATATCGGGGACTGTGGAATCTTTCCAGTTCTGTATCGCCGGAAGACCGTGGATGAACAGCGCAGCCATTCTGGCGGATTCGAGATAAGGCCTTACATTCGAGTTGTACGGACCGTGGAATGGAAAGTCGCGAAGGAATTCTTTCGTTCCGGCGATACCGGTGACATCTCCGTCTGGCCCGATGCCTTCGACAGTCAGCCTGACCTTCCCCACATGTATGTCGTTCCATACAGGCGAGAGAGCGGCATTCGGAGAGTCGGCGGTAAAGGTCCAGCTTTCCCCTGTCGGAGCCCCTTCTCCGAGAATCCAGCGGGGTTCAGGGTCTTCGCTTTTCTGATCTGCCCTGTACCGTGGTGATTCTGTCATTTCCGTCCCGAGGAATTCGGCAGTGTATCTGTAGCCGGTGGCGCCATCGATGGTCTTGAAATCGAATGCTGGTGCATAGATGAATTTCGTGGCGAATCCGTTCCAGTATGGATTTCTTCCTTCATATCCAGGGCGGATCGGGTCCAGATATTCCTGTGCAGCCCTGGCATTGAGCTTGTCCATGTCAGGGTGCCCTGCATCAGAACAGCAGCCGGTAAAGTATCCGGCTGCTGTGGTCAGGATTGTGCAGGCAAGTATGGCTGATATTTTACTTGTCATTGCGTATTTCCGTGATAGTGAATTCATATTTCCCTTTTATCGGGGCATTTTCATCAGATGTCAGGCTTATCCTCCTGAGGACAGGCCCCCATATCCTTGCAAATCTTCTGTCATCCATTTCTCTGATGTCCACGGATGCCTTCAGGTTTCTGGAATAGGTCATTTTCACGGCAAGGTCGCCGTCGCATATGATTATCAGTTCCCCTTCAGGGATGACCTTCCCCTTGTAGTCCTGTCCCGGCAGAAGGACTTCTCCCTTGACAAGGAAATGTTCTATGTCTGCCGCAGTGCGTTCAGACAATGAGAATGAGTCCGTTATCTTCAGGGAAGGCTTTCCGGACTGGCTTAATATGTATTTCCTGTTCCAGTCCGTGCACCCGGCCTCTTCCGGGTATGCTCCGTCGATATCGAGGCTGAAAATGCCTTTCTTCAGGTTACAGAGCGTATTGCTGGCTTTCCACTGACCTCCGAACGGCTGCGCTATGCCGTTGATCATAGGAAGATTGTGCCAGTCGCACTGCATTGACCATAGTTTGTACCGCTCTGTCTTGCTGAACGTCTGCTTCGTATAAGTACCGACACCGGCGTCTATGAATACAGGGATATCCCTTATATAAAGGATGAAGGTACCGACATCATTATGATTGTGGCTCTCGTTGTTGAAACCTCCCTTTGCACCCAGAAACCATTGTGAGGAATTCCTGATAAAGCACTGTTCGGTCTCGGAATACCATGTCGATGCAGGTACGTCTTTCCTGAGGTCATAAAGGATTTCTTCCAATGACTTTGTCTGGAGCAGGGCGTTGAGGGAATCGATCTGTGTACGCATTGCCGGGTTGAACCTCAGCGTATTCATGGCTCTCCAGGAATCGTTGAGCGTTATTGCGGGAGCCCTGAATTTCCCTGTTCTCCTGTCAGCCTGACAATACAGGGCGAAATTTTTCATCTCCTTGCTCCCCACGGCATTCCCGTAGTTCCATACCAGTTCGTTAGGGGCGTTCCTGATGGCATCGGCATCGGCGAAATTGACGACATATCCGTTCCCTATATAGGATCTGGAGATATATTCCCCCATCCTGCGGATCCTGTCATTGTCGAATACGGAGAACCTGCCATCGGATGCGTCATACATTATCTGCAGCCAGTCATACATCTTGCCTGCTGCCGCGTCCCAGTATCCCGGACCCTCTTCGCAGGCTCCGTCTTCGGAGATGTAGTCGAGAAAACGATCCATCGACATCAGCGACTGCCGGATTGCCTTGTCCAGCAGTTCCTGGTCATCTTCGATCAGAAGAAAACTGAGGATTACATCGGAGGTACACCACGGGGTCCAGTTGTTCATCATCCCGTTCCCGTATCCGAGCCAGTGATTGGCACGACGTTCGTTTTCGTCCAGATAAGGGATAAGGATATTCCTGCGGATCGCTTCCTTGGCGGCATACGATATGGAAGGATCCAGCTTGTCGAATTCCTCATGGAAGAAATGCCAGGCGATAGACATTATGGAGCCGTATCTTCCTGAAGCGAGATCTATGAAATGTTCCCTTGAATCAGGCAGGGAACGGTTGCTTCTTTGAGACGGCTGGTGTGCGGACAGGACCCATGATATTTCCTGTGATGCAGCCCAGGCCCCGTTGGCGATCTGGTCTATGAAACGGCCTTTCCCTTCTGCAAGTTCTGCCAGGATCAGCGATATGAAGGCCCCTCTGTTGGCTCCCTGACGCCTTTCCATTGCATATCGGTCTCCAGTCCTTTCAAATGCGAGATATGCGGTGGCCGGAATGAGCTGCCATTCATAGTCAAGGTATTTTTCTCCTCTCCTGACCGTAACGGCAGAATCTGCGGCGAAGATTTCAGCCCATCCTTTCCTGTCGCTGTATTCCGGAAGGGGGAACCAGTCTTTTCCGGCAATGAATGCCTCGGCGACTCCCGGCTGCCTGTATTCAGCGGTAAATATGCCGTTGATGTCCTCGGCCGCGGATGAATCTGATCCGGCGGCAGATACGCGGACAGATGCAGCCAGCATGAATGCAATGGCAGTGATCATATGTATTGTTCTTGTCTTCATTGATCTTGCTGTTTACTGTTTACTGTTATCAGTATTAAAACAAATGTATTAATTTTCAGGTGATATCCTGACTGTGAATGTCTCGGATTTTGTAGGAGCCAGCAGCGCGGAGAATCCGGTCTCATAATATCCCGGGTTCGCCTGATCCCAAGGCTTCAGGTTCATCGGCCAGATAACGAGTTCCACAGGAGTGCCGTTGGCTGTCTCCACGGTGAGATACAGGTTCCTGCCCCTGCCCTGAAGAAGTATCCTGTCATTCTCCGGATCGAGCGAAGGCACGCATTTGGTTACCATTGTCCATCTGATGTCTGCGGACTTGTTGTACAGGGCAGTGATCTCATCGACTACGACGAGATCGGTGTCATTTTCGATGGTGACCGTCCTTGATGCATCGTCGCATTCTTCCGACAGGATGTCGGACATGTCTATTTCTCCTCCTTTTGATGAAGGCGTATCGATTATCCGGGTGAATGTCGCTCTTCCCTTTTCCTTGTGCAGGGCGTCATTGATGGTAATTGTGCTGTGGTTGTAATTGTTATACCGGAAGATCTCCCATCTAGTGATTTCAAGGTTCTCGGTCGAGCCGTAGCTCTGAAGTCCCAGGTCGGCGGATACCCGTTCTCCGTAGGCATCATATACGAATGACCCTACATCCATGTGTCCGTGACTGTAGTCTGCCCGTCCTGCCTTGATGCCAAGCATTTTGTCGGTGTCGGAAAAGGTCCAGTCTCCGTGGACGAGTACGACAGGATTGATGCCTGCTCCGCTCCATATCTTGTCTTCCGGCGCGGGGATGGCGTTGAGGTCGAACTTGCTTGCATACGTGATTGCCATAGGCATATATTTCGGATCAGCCGAATTATACAGTCCGTCTTTCACCTTGTTCAGTTCATTGTACAATATCGACTGGTCGGAAAATCTGTACGCAAGATACCATAGAGGAGGATTCACTCCCTGTCCAGGAGCGCAGTCGGAGTAGTTGAACTGTTCATCGTTCATACCTTCCATAAACATTATCCATCTTCCCGTCCGGTCGAATCCCGAGGTCCCGGAAAGATTGAAGTCAGTGCCAAGGCATGTCTCGAACGCAGAGAGCATTACGCATTCGAATGCGGTGCCGTATCCCCAGTATCCGTAGCCTTCGGGATAGTTGCCATCAGGGCTGTACATCCCTTCCATGGCCCTTCTGTTAGTCTCTACGGCCCTGTCGATGATTTCCTGCGCCTCTTCCGGATGAGTCTCGTATATGGCGAGGGCGCAGCATACAAGGCCTCCGTTGCAGACCTGATTCCAGTTCGTGGCCTGGCCGTAGAAACTGCTGCTGTTGCTATCTGTGCTCATCTTGAGGGCCGGGGTGAATGCATAGCTGATTATCGCTTCTTCTATCTGTTTCCTGAGATCCTGGCTCAGGTCATTGTACAGCCAGTCATAGCCGATACCGACTCCATGGGTCATCTCTCCGACATCCAGGAAATGTCTTCCTGCGTTCCAGTCCGGGAACAAGGCGGGATCAGTCACTGTTTCCAGATCATGTATCGCCTGGTCCCTGTATCCGGTGTCTCCGGTCAGCCTGTATGCATATGCGCATGCGATGATCCGGTTTGAAGCCTCCGTGCAGACGGAAAGCAGCCGGTGTCCCGTAAGTGTATGCGTGAGATCCTTCATCGTCAATGCCCTGTCTGCATATCTGATCACGCCGTTGTGCAAGGCTGCGAGGTTGGCGTCTGTCCCGGCGGCAAGTTTCTCCTTGATGACAGCAACATCGGCATCTGTCATTATGATTCTCGGGTGGTTTTCCGTAGTGAGACCGGAATAGTCCGCTCCTCCGGAATTACCTCCGCCTCCTCCGGAGCCTCCTTGTCCGGGCGTGAATGTCGGCCTTTTGTCGCAAGCGATGAAAAGTGCCGGTATGCATATCGCGAAAAATATGTATTTCAGTAGGTTGCTATGCATAATGATACGGTTTTCAGATTCAATCAGGGATGCCCGAAGTCCGGACATCCCTGAAATTTACCAATTAATCAGGTGCGGGATTGTACACTACTGTTATCTGTTGTCATCGTCCTTCATACAGCGTACGTTGTATCCTGCGGCACGGCCTCCCTGGTCTGACCAGCCGTTTGCATCACGGTAGAACATGCAGTAGACATTGTGATCCGTGCTGGTGTAGTTGCCCCATGAAGAGTTGGACCATACGGCTACGATGTCGTTTGTGTTGTTGCCCGGATTACCGCCGGATGAAGCCCATTTCAGACCGCTGAACGGATAGTAGGATATAACGCCTCCACCGATGTTGTATGTCACATACTTGACATTTCCGAGCGTCGTGAAGTCGGCATCCTTTCCGTTTGCTACTTCTCTTATAACGGCAGGGGATGCCACCATCCAGCCTTCAGGACAAGGGTCGAAGATGGATTTGGTGCCTTTCTCCGCAGACCCGTTCAGGGCTTCGCTGTTGGCATTGCCCCAGAGGTCATCCTTGCGGTCTGTGCGAAGTCCTGTGTGGTCGCCGAGGTACCAGTCTCCTCCATGGTTGGTGGCTCCGTCGGTCTTGAAGAATATTCCCGGCTTTTCGCAGCTGATGCTCAGGTCGGTCACCGATGCGGATTCTATGCCCTCGAATGTACTGAGACCGTTGGCTCCCCATGAGAATGCGAACGGACGTCCCCACTGGTAGTAGGCTCCTACACTGTGCCATGTGGTGTTGTCAGGAGCATAGCCGTTACCGAGATTTCTGTCCATTACGACACCGTTCTGATATTGCTGTTCTGTTATTCCGCCAGGACAGTACCATATGCTGTATGCCCAGAGGTCTTTCTTGTTCTCATCGCAGATGACAACCTTTCCGAACCATCCTAAGTACGATGAATTGGACGGACTGTTGACTATGATGTCGAGTGTATAGTCGCTTCCGATTTCGATGTAGTTCTGCTTCCTGTAGTCCGTGCCGTCATTAGGTGTGGACATGCCGTTGACTGTCAGACAGCTGTGCTGAGGCGAGAGATTGTTCGTAAAGCTGATACGTGCGAACTTAGGCTCGCGGCAGCCGTTGAAATATCCCCTTGCCTTTACATCGAACGTGATTTCCTCATCGTCTACAGTGGCGAGGAAGGTGTTCTGAGGTCCGTATGCCCAACCTCCTGCCAGGTAGCGGGACTCATGGGTCTCGTACCACGGATATGCGGTTGCATCAGACTCGCTGATGTTGTCAAGAGTGATGGTGTTGACTGCATTGGCCTTCAGTTCCCCGAGGTTGAGTTTGCGCGGGATGGTGACATGCTCCTTCCCGTCAGTCATGCTTACTGACGCATAAACATCCTTGCCTGTGAGATCTGCCGGAAGGGTGACCATCCATACTTCCTGGGTGGAAGACAATGCGGCAGGTTCTTCAATAGTGACGATTGCATACGGCCGTGGCGTTTCGGTCGTTATGCTGCCGTCTTCAAGACTGACTGCCATGTCTCCGGCGATTGCCGCGTCTTTACAGTAGAGGGATACTCCTTCAAGGCTGTAACCGGAGAATTCGGAACTGGAAACAGCAAATCTGACGTATGCTACCGGATGGGTGAGAGAGAATTCCGCGCTTGGAGTCTGTCCTTCTACAAGTCCATCGGCATTGATGGTGACCGCATCGTAAGCGGTAGTATATTTCCCCAGATGAGATGAGTCACCCGGTCTTGCCTGTTTCTGTTCCATGGTTACGAAGGAGTTGATGCATCCTTCGGAATAGTTGGTGTAGGTGCTGTACGGATAGTATATGACTACATCCTGGGAAGGAACACCCTCGACCGGGTCAGTGAGAATGAAGGTTGCAGTATTGCTACCTGCATCGGCAGAGTTGATGTCTGCAGGAGCGTTCATGAATGTGGTTTCCACCCTCGATATTATTCCGATGCGGTCTCCTTCGGACCAGAGTACCGGCCATTTGCTGTCGGAACCCTGGTCTCCTATTGAAATTTTCGTATCGGTGTATGCGTGTCCGAGAAAATTAACGGTAATCCCTTCGGCTTCCTGTCTGTTGAGCGATGTTTCTTCGACGCTGCAGGCAGTCAGTGAAACCAGTACCGTACTGACTATTATAAACGATTTTTTCATCTCTTCTTGATTTTAAACGGTTATTACAACATCGGATTGTTGTCTTCGAGGTTACCCGCAGAACTGTCGTTCGCTATGCCGTCAGGTTCCCCTTCAGCGATGAAGGTGTCGAATGCGGAGTCACAGGCACGGCCGGTTTCATCATAAACTATGACGGCGCACATATACTCCTGATGGTAGATGAGGTCAGTGAGCTGTTCCGTGTACGGCAGTTCGGATATGTCCTTCCCGTTTGCCTCCACGTACTGGATAAGCGCGATTTCCTTTGAGTAGTCGATCGTGATATCTGAAATACGTACTCCGGTGATAATCTTCGCTCCGTAGAACTGACCGGCAGTGAGTTGTGCCGTAACTGTCGCCTGGTTGTCTGCATTGTCCGTGACGGCAATCGTTACTTCAGGCATTACGCCGTCGGAACCTCCATTGTCATCTCCTCCTTCAGGCTTGTTGCATGATACCGCCATCAGACAGAGAGAAGCAGTGAATAATAGAAATCTTTTCATTACTTGAAGTTTTAAATGTTATTGTATGTGTATGTCATTAGTAGATCCAACCAGGACTTGTCCTCAGTGCGGGATTTCTCTGGTGTTCCGCCATCGGAATTGACCATGGCCAGAGGTTGTCCTGCCAATACCAGGCATATTCGACGGTATTGTCTCCCCACCAGTTCTGTCCTCCGTGGATATCCTGATTCTGGAACTTGGTCTGCCTGTATGTCCCCCAGCGGTTCTCATCGAAGAAGTTTACCGCCTCGACAGGGAATTCTACCCTCTTTTCGTACCTGACAGCCTCTCTCATCTGCTCCTTGCTGCCTGCCTGGATATCCGGCATTCCTGCCCGGCGGCGCACATCATTGATCTTGTTGGCGGCTTCCTGGAACTGGTCTCGCTCGATCAGGGCTTCAGCCCACTGAAGTTGCACATCGGTATAGCGGATAAGCGGGAAGTCGGTGTGGCATCTCTGGCGGTCGATGAGTTCGCCCTTGAGGAACCTGACATATTTCCTGTAGTTGTAATATGCGGAGGTACGCTTGTCCAGCCAGAAGTCCCCGTAATTCGTGCCCTGCTGGTAGAGAGGCCAGCGGAGTTCCTTGCCGATCATATTCTCGTCGTTGTTGTAGTTCGGAGTGTAGCAGTCCATCGGTTCATACGGCGTAACAATCGTCTGTTTCAGGCGAGGATCCCTGTTGTCATAGGCGGTTCTTATCCTGTCTTCGTTTCCTTCATCGAGATAGTATTTGTCGAAGATATCCTGTCCGCACACGCCGATTGCCTGAGTCCTCTGGGATGCGAGGGCGGAATTGGAGTTGAGCCCGTCGCGGCAGAAGAATACGGCCCTTTGCTTGTCCGTCAGACCGTCCCATCCTTCTATCCCTTGTTCTTCAGCCCACTCGGACCAACTGAAAGGAGTTCCGTCGCTGTTCTGGTAGTAGTCCACGAAGTCAGCGGACGGCTTGACCTCACTCCATCCTCCGTAAGTGTCACGACTTCCCACGGCCTGCTGGATGTTGTCTGCGAATCCGGCTGCCTCGTCATACTGGATGGAGAAAATCATCTCGTTGTCCTTTTCGTTGGCTGTTGTAAAGAAATTGATGTAACTGTCAGCGGTGCCGTCATCCCACAGGTCGTATCCACATTCTGAGACCTTTGAGAAATCTGCTATAGCGTTGTCGAAATATTCAGGATGCAGTGGCTCCACTCCTACAGACGGGTCGATGATACCGGGATCGTCGATGTCAGACCATCTTGCCGTATATCCTTGGCTTCCCCTGGCCATCCACATGTATGCCATCCCCCTGAGGGCGTATGCTGCGCCCTTTGACGGACGTCCGTAGTTCTCCGTAAGGGTATTGTCCGGCATATACTGGTTGTTGATGCAGTCGTTCAAGTCGGTGATTACCACATTCCATACCTCTTCTGCCGATGACTGTACTCTTGTACACTGTTCATTGCTGACAGGTTCAAGATAGATAGGTACGCCCTGCCAGAACATGTTGGCCCTGTAGTATGCCCAGGCTCTCAGGAATTTCGCCTCGCAGATGTATCTCTGGTATGTGGCCTCGTCGAGTCCGGCCTTCCCAAGGTTTGCAATCGCATCGTTTGCAGCATGGATAATCGTGTACACGAACTGCCATTCGTGGTTGATCTGCCAGTCATTTGCCCTTTTGGTCTCATTGTAGAGGAGATATATAGGGTAGTTGTTGGCATAATAGTCGGTGCAGAAACCGAGGCCTTCTATGCCGTACTTGTTCAGTCCGTCCAGATTCTCGGAGCGGACCTGTGTACCTTTGTTCTGTTTCCTGTTGAAGAATGTCTCGTAAAGACCGTTCATCCCCTTTGCGGCAAGTTCAGGGCTTGACCACATGTTCCCGCTGGAGATCTGGTCGGAAGGGGCTGTATTCAGCATGTCGGCACATGAAACCGCTGACAGGAGTACGGCTCCTGAAATGATTATGTCAAATATCCTTTTCATATTTCGTCTAGAATGTTATCTGTGCTCCGAATGTCACCTGTCTCATAAGAGGGTAGCCTATGGCGTTGCCCTTTTCAGGGTCAAGTCCGGGATATCCTGTGATTGTCAGCAGGTTTTCTCCCGATACGAAGAAACGGAGTTGCTGTACGTAGAATTTCTTTGTGATGTTCATAGGGAGGGTATAGCCCAACTGTGCATTCTTGAGCTTCATGTAATCGCCCTTGTATTCGTAGAATTCGGAGGCGGCACGGTTGCTGACAGCATCTCCGAAAGTAAGTCTCGGGTACGTTGCGGTCAGGTTTGTCCTTGCATCGGACGGATTGTTCACATCATAGAAATAATGGTCATCGGCTACCCTCTGGCTGATACCGTGGCCGTTGGTGGTCTGGGTGCCATTGTAATAGAGGGCATTCCAGATGATGTAGAAATCGAATGCTCCTGACCACGTCATGCTGAAGTCGAATCCTTTCCACTGGAAACCGAGATTGATGCCGAGGTTGTATGAAGGAGTGCCGGTGTGACCGTTGAATACGGAGTCATCCGTGTCTCCATAGTCTCCGTCTCCGTCAGTGTCGGCATAGAGAAGGTCGCCGTACCAGAGTTGGTCCTGACTGAGTGTCGTGACTCCGTTGAATGTGTAACCGGAATCCAGCATTGCCTGAGCCCACTCGAAATCCTGTTGGGTACGTATCATCCCGTCTACAGGACCTGCATTTGGATCGACTGCACCTCCCTGATAACCTTTGCCGTTTCCTGAATACAGTTTCAGAAGGTAATGTTCCCCGAGAGGATGTCCTTCGCACAGACGACCTTGGCCGAATCCTGCGGTTGCATCCGCATAGTTGTTTGTGTAGGTTCCGTCTTCATTCCACTGCTTGATGAGAGGGCCCTTGAAATGGGTTACCTTATTCTTGTTGTATGCGAAATTGACACCTACATAGTAGTTGAAACTCTTTCCTATACGGTCCTTCCAGTTTATAGTGAGTTCGACTCCCTGGTTCCTGACGCGGCCCAGATTCTGCGGTACTCCGGATACTGATCCCATAGTCATATAGATGGTAGGAGTATAGAGAATGTCACGGGTGTTCTTGAGATAGTAGTCGGCTTCTGCCGTCAGTCTGTTGTCGAAGAATCCCATATCCAGTCCGATATCGGTGGTGGCGGTAGTCTCCCATTTGAGGTCGGCGTTGCTGAGGGATGAGATGTAGAGCCCTGTAGTCGCCTGCCCGTCTATTACGATGTTTTCCGTGTTATAGAGGGCCTGCCATGCATAGTTGCCTATGCCCATGTTCGTTCCCGCCTCACCCCATGATGCGCGGAGCTTGAGGTTTGACAGCCAGCCTCGGGTGCTTTCCATAAATGATTCCTCGTGGATTTTCCATCCGGCGGAGAATGAAGGGAAGATACCGTAGCGGTTGTTGCTGCCGAACTTGGAGGAACCGTCGGCACGGATATTGGCTTCGAACAGATACCTGTCCTTATAGGAATAGTTTATCCTTCCGAAATATGAACGGAGTCCCCATCCTGATCTCGCGGAACTTGAATATGAGGAGAATTCACTGTATGTGCTCAGGTCATTGAGACTCCAGTCAGTAGCTCCTTTCCTGGAAATGCCCCATCCCCACGCTTCATACTGGGTGGTCGTATAGCCGACGAGAGCCCCTACTTCGTGGTCTCCGAATGTCTCGTTATACCGTGCAAGAAGTTCAGAAGTCAGATAGTAGTTCCTGTTTGTCTGATTGTTTACTGAAGCTTGTGAGAGATCGGATGAAGAATATCTTACATTGTTTACATAGTCCCACATTCCGTTAGGACGGCCATAGGAATGCTGTTCCCTGAATTCAGGAGCATAGTTGAACGAAGCCTCGATGCTGAGTCCCTTGTATGGACGTATATGGGCGTAGACAGTGCCGTTGAGCCTGGTCCTTACGTTGTATCCGCCTGAACCGTACAGGTTTCGCAGGATATTGTTGGCATTGGTGGACTCTTCTGCCGCGAGGGCGGGAATTCCCCACATATTAGGTTCTCCCGGATAAACACCCGGAGTAGTCTGGTAGAGGGCGTTGAATGCACCGGATACTCCTGCGAGGCCGTATTCCTGCCTTTGTCCGAAGATCCTGGTTCCCATGGTGAACCATTTGGTGACATCCGCCTCGACATTTGCCCTGAAATTGGCCTTGCGAGTTCCGGAATCGATGCCGAACCTTCCCATTACACCTTCATTGTCGAGGTAGCCGAGGGAAATGAGATACCGGACTGTCTTTGAACCGCCTGATACTGACAGATTATGTTCCTGTGAGAAACCTGTCTCGAAGATCTCGTCGAACCAGTCCGTATTCGGATATGCCGCAAAGTTCGGAACTCCCTGTTCCGTCAGTCCGTACGGATCGGCGGCCTTTTCACGCCACAGGTCGATGTTGGATTGGGAGAATACTCTGGAAGTCCCCAGATTGTCGCACGATTCATTGATGAGTTCCATATGGCGTGCGTAATCCGAGACGAAGTGCAGTTCGTTGTAAGGCATTTGGATAATGCCCTTGTATGAGTAGCTGATTCTCGGGCGGCCTTCCTCTCCTGTCTTGGTCGTTATGAGGATGACACCGTTTGCCGCCCTTGTTCCGTAGATGGCTGCCGATGCGGCATCCTTGAGGACGGAGATGGACGCTATGTCGTTAGGATTGACATTTTCCATGCTCCATTCCACGCCGTCCACAAGCACGAGAGGATTGTTGGCATTTGTCGTGAAGGATCCGTTGCCTCGGATTCGGATTGTGGCGGCATCGGAACCAGGCTGGCCTGAAGTCTGCATTACGCTCATACCGGCTGCCATACCTGCAAGAGCTGCGGAAGTGCTGACAATCGGCCTGCTTTCTGCCAGATCGGAGAAATCGATAGCTGCTACGGAACCGGTGAGGTTGACCTTCTTCTGGACTCCGTATCCGACTACGACCGTCTCTTCAAGCATCACATTGTCGGTCTGCAAGGTGACGTTGATGACATTTCTTCCGTTGATAGGCTCGGAGAGATTCTTGTATCCGAGACAGGAGAACTGCAGGGTTGCCTGGGGGTCCTTTACTGCCAGATTCCAGTTTCCATCCGCATCGGTAACGGTCGCTTCGTTCGAAGCTGTCATTACCACGGCTCCGACAACCGGCAGGCCATCACCATCTATGACCTGGCCTGAAACTGTAATTTTACCCCCCCCGTTCTGCTGCGCGGAAGCAGGAATTGCGACGGCGATTGTGCCGAGTACGCAAAGTAGAGAGATTAGTAATTGTTTCATAAAAACTTATGGTTGATTATTGTGTTAATGATATGTTGTGTTCATTCGTCATTCCGACAGTCTGGAATAGCGGAGCAGGGCTTCAAGAAAGTAATAGTCGGCATAGGTGAGAGGTACGTCCACTTCACTGTTCCCAGGCAGTGAACCTACACTGTGTCTGAGAATGAAGTTGCAGTTTTCTCCCGGTTGTGCCAGGTATTCATCTGAAGCAAGGGTGCGGAGTTGCTTTTCCGCAGTCTCGAGGTATGCCGCTTTCTTCGGACTGTTGCACAATGTGCTCAGTTCGATGAATGCCGATGCCATTATCGCTGCGGCTGATGCATCCCTGTAGTCATCCGGTATCATATCTGAATCGAAATCCCAGTAGGGGATTCCGTCTTCAGGCAATCTTTTGAGCAGCATATCCGCTATGTTTTCGGCCTGGGACAGATAGCAGTCATATCCGCTCATTCTGAACATCATCGTATATCCGTACAGTGCCCATGCCTGCCCTCTGGCCCATGCCGAACTGTCGCTGAATCCCTGTACGGTTTCCTTGCTCCTGACCGCTCCCGTTTCCGGATCATAATCCACGAGATGCCATGAGGTATAGTCCGGCCTGAAGTGGTTGGCCATCGTGGTATTTGCGTGGGTGAGCGCTATTGTCTTGAGAGTGTCCAGTCCGAAAAGGCTTCCCGCGTTGTACAGGTGCTCGAGATTCATCATATTGTCTATGATGACAGGATATTTCCAGTCCCGCCCCTTGTTTACGAAGTCCCAGCTCTTTATCACTCCCGTAACCGGGGAGAATCTTCCGGCAAGCACCTCTGCCGAAGTCCGGATAGGTTCCGCATATCTTTCATCTCCGGTGATTCTGTATGCATTGCCGAAACTGCAGTTCATCTGGAACCCCAGGTCGTGGTCGGTCCCCTTTATTTTCAGCACATCGAGCTTTTCCGTATTCTTCTCGGCAAGAGCCCTGACCTGCCCGTTCCCGGTGTATTCGTATATATACCATAAGGAACCTGGATAGAATCCGCTGCACCACCAGCGGAGATTCGAGTCAATGAATTTACCTTCACTGTCCATGCTTCTCGGCATGGTGTCGTCTTTCAGACGGGTATCCATCATTATATATTGCTTTTCGGCAATATCGAATACCCTTTTCGTAAGTTCTGGCATCGTTTCCTCGCCCGAGCATCCGGTAAGGAAGGCTGTCAGCAGTACCAGTCCTGCGTTCTTTATGCGGTTCATATAGTCTGATGATTATTGGATTTGTCTTACGGCGGATTTGTCTGAAAGCATATGGGTCAGCTCCTTCTGATGATGGCCAGACCGTTCCAGACTGCCCTTTCCGAGCCGTCCGATGGGGAGTTCAGTATTTCGAATCTGTCCGGATTGTCGAAACTGGTCTCGGAATTGTCGGTCCTTATATAGAAAGTCGATGAACCGCCTCCATCCAGATTGATCGCCGACCAGCATCCGAGAGCCTTCATTATGACAGCCATATCGCTGAAATCCATACCATTGGAATAGCTGGCACGTCTGCCGTCCACTACCATAATATATACGGTCTTCCCGTCTTCGGATGCCCCGATGCACGTTCTCGGCTCCACGGACAGGTCGTTCGGGTCGGGGATTTCTATGGCCTGCCCGTCACTTACAAGAACGGGCCCGCCTCCGCATGCTTCATAGATGGTTTCTGAAACGTCTTGGTAGTCAGCCGCAGGAGCTGTCCTTGCAAGTCCTGTGCGGGTGATGTAGAAAAAACTTCTCGGTCTTGAAGGAGATGAGTTGAAAGTGGTCTTTAAAGGGACTCCGTTGTGATGGCAGATCCCTTGCGGCCCGTTGTCGGTAAAGAAATCAGCATTGGTGCCGCCGAGGATAGTCCTGTATCGGGAATCTACCTCAAGTGCCTGTTCCGTGACAGGCTGCTTGCCGTTTCCTGTACCTTTATTATAAGGTGTGGTCTGGGTTATGGTTATGCCTCCCGCAAGTTCCGCCTCGAAAATGAACATTGCCATAGGTCTGTCTTCCGGAGAAATATATGACAGCTCCGTTGCCGTCACGTGCTCCTCCAGTTCGTGCACTTTTTCCGATGTAAGTTCCTTGATGAGATCTGTCCGTTCAAGGATCCGTTCCGTGACAGTGAGGTCTTCTTCATCCGGCATATCGTCACCGGAACCGTCTTCTTCTCCCGGCTTGTCAGGATATGTCGGAATTTCTGTCTGCCCTTCATCTGTCGATCCCGTGTCTGCCGGCGAGCATCCGATGATGGCGGCGAGGATGAGCAGGAGATAGAAATGTCTTGCCAGCGTCTGCATAGTGTTTATTATTTTGCGGTTCGATATCTTTTGTCTTGCAAAATTATCTATTCCTGCGCAAAATTATTAACACTCTTTAGGCAAAAATTAACACTCTTTAGGCAAAATGCAACTTTTTACGGTCATCGGCACGGAATTTTGTCGATGCGGCGCTGATGACGCCCTCCTTCGAAGCCGGATCCGAGCCAGGCATCGGTGATCTTGAGAACCTCGCTGAAAGGGATGAATCTGGCCGGCATAACAAGTATGTTTGCGTTGTTGTGCTGCTTTACAAGTCTGCCGATCTCTTCGCTCCATGCCAGTCCGGCGCGGACTCCCTGATGCTTGTTGAGCGTCATTGCCATCCCGTTGCCGGTACCGCAGAATGCAATGCCGAGATCCACCGCACCGGACTCTACCGCCCCGGCCAGCGGGTGGGCGACATCCGGATAGTCCATACTTTCTGTAGTGTCTGTCCCGAAGTCCATGACTTCGTATCCTTTCTCTTCAAGGTATTTCTTCAGTTCGAACTTGTATTCCACGCCAGCGTGGTCGTTGCAGATTCCTATCTTCATAATCCGGGTGACTCTATTATTCTTCTTTATTGTCCTTCATCAGTGCCGCCTTTACGGAGGCAATGCGCCGTGCGACTTCCTTCCTGCCGATAAGGCTGACAATATCGGCTATCCCCAGGCCGCTCGATGAACCGGCCAGGGCGAGCCTCAGGCAGTTCATGACCTTGCCCATCGGCCATTCTCGGCTGCGGATGAACTCTTCCATCGGCCCCTCGATCTCCTCCTTTGTGAATTCGGGGCCTGCATTGCCGTGGCCTCCATCAAAACTGCAGATAAAGTCTGCCACCTGGAACGAGAGCGTGTAGTTCTCCTCTTTCCAGAACTTGGCGACATCTTTCTCGATGTATGACTCCGGTGCCCGGAACAGGTATGATGCGATGTCCCAGAAGTCGGCTATGAATGTGGCTCTCTCCTTGATCAGGGCCGCCACCCGGGTGACATAGTCCATAGTGAAGATGCCGTTTATGAAATCCGCTCCCATGGCGGTGATGTCGGCTCCTGCGGTGATGGCGCATTTCGGGCAGTCCACAACCTTGATCCCGTGCTTCTCGAGGACAGGGATGAACAGAGAGGCAAGCTCTTCATCGCTTTTCATCCTCAGGTATTCCTTGTTGTACCATTTTGCCTTGTCCGGGTTGAACTTCGCTCCGGATTTTATCACCCTTTCCAGGGAGAACGCCTCTACAAGTTCGTCCAGAGTGAACAGCTCCCTGTCATCCCCCGGGTTCCAGCCGAGCATTGCGAGCATGTTCACGAAAGCTTCCGGGAAATAGCCATCTTCCCTGTATCCTCTGGTGATCTCTCCTTCGGAGTTGACCCATTGCAGTGGAAATACGGGAAATCCGAGCCTGTCTCCATCTCTTTTGCTCAGCTTGCCCTTGCCATCAGGCTTGAGCAGCAGGGACAGGTGGGCGAATCTCGGCATTGTATCTGTCCAGCCGAAAGCCTCGTACAGAAGATAGTGCAGAGGAAGTGATGGCAGCCATTCCTCTCCACGGATGACTTCCGTGATCTCCATCAGATGGTCATCCACAATGTTGGCCAGGTGATATGTAGGAAGTTCATCGGCACGTTTCCAGAGCACCTTGTCGTCCAGGGTGTCGGTATTGACTTCAACGTGGCCCCTGATGAGGTCATCCATCTTCACGACTCTGTCCTCCGGCATCTTGAACCGGATCGTCCAGTCAGTGTGTGTCTCCAGCAGAGGCTTCCATTCGCTTTCAGGCATGGAGAGTGAATTGCGGAGCGCCCCTCTTGTAAGATGGTTGTATATGAATGTCTCCTTGCGGGACTCCATCTCCGCTCTCCTTGCCGCCAGTTCTTCCGGAGTGTCGAAGGCGTAGTAGGCATAGCCGGCATCGACCAGCTGTTCTGCATACTTGCGGTAGATACTGCGTCTCTGTGACTGCCTGTAAGGCGCGTGCGGATGCCTTTCGGAAGGGGTCTCGACTACATTGCCGTCACGGTCGATGCCTTCATCAGGGATGATCCCGCACCAGTTGAGGGCCTCGATGATATATTTCTCGGCTCCCGGGACAAACCGCTGGGAGTCTGTGTCTTCTATCCTTATGACAAAATCCCCTCCGTGCTGCTTGGCGTAGAGGTAGTTGTACAGTGCTGTCCTGACTCCGCCCATATGGAGCGGCCCTGTAGGTGATGGGGCGAACCTTACTCTTGTCTTCCTTTCCATAACTGTTCTGAACTGTCTGTGGCTGGCCGTTACGGGGTATCATAGACCCGGCCTGCTGTAAAAACGCTGCAAAAATAGCAATAAAAAAAGATTTTATGCTTTACTGACCGGCATCTTCCGTATGTTTCATCTGTCTGCGGATGGCGGGAATGCGTTCCAGTTCCGCGAGATTCTCTCCGGGGCTGACAGCCAGAGCCGGCCTGCTGTCTTCGCAATAGTCGAATCTTCTGACATTGTACACCGTACTCGGGCCGATCTTGATGCTCGGCTGGGTCTCCGGCAGTTCCACCACTTTGTCTTCGGACTTTTCGTGACGGGTGTACTCGAAGTCAGGGCCGATGGTGATCATCGACCCGGCCTTCAGCGGCAGCTGGCTTTCGAGGGTGTTCATCTTGAACCCGGTAGCTATCACAGTGATGTTTATCCTGTCCCCGAAGTCTTCATCATAGTTATAGACAATGCCTCGCTTGAATCTGTCGGCATCTCCGGTATACCTGCTGATGATGTCATCTATATTGCTCAGTTCCTTCGCAAGGAGCCCTTTCTCGTTGTAGCCGACGGTTATGTTGATGAGAGTGTTCTTGGCCGTAGTGAGGTCATAGTCGTTCAGGAGAGGGGATTCGAGGGCCTGCTTTATTGCGTCTTCTATCCTTTTCTCGCCAGTGCCTGTCCCGCATCCGAGCAAGGCCATGCCGCTGTCGTGCATCACCGCCTTTACATCTTCGAAATCGACGTTCACGAATCCCTTGCTCTTTATGATGTCCACGACTCCCCGGACAGCGGTAGCCAGGACCTGGTCAGCCTTCGGGAATGCCTCCTGGATGAGAAGGTCACCGTAGAATTCGTACAGTTTCTCGTTGTTGATTATCAGCAGGCTGTCCACATTCTTCTCGAGCTCGTGTATTCCGGCTATGGCCTTGGACATCGATTCATTGCCTTCATTCTTGAACGGAAGGGTGACGACCGCTACGGTGAGAATCCCCTTCTTCTTGGCCATGGCGGCAATGACAGGGGCTGCACCTGTACCTGTACCCCCTCCCATTCCTGCGGTGATGAAAAGCATCTCCGTATCCGGGCCGAGTATTTTCTTTTCGATTTCATCCTGCGCATCGATGGCGGCCTTCATACCCTTGGTCGGATTTGTGCCAGCCCCGCGGCCTGATCCGAGCTGGATCTTCTGCGGGACATTGCTGTTGGCCAGGGACTGGCTGTCCGTATTGCAGACAATGAAGGTACAGCCTTCAATATGCTGGTTGTACATATAGGTGACAGCATTGCATCCGCCGCCGCCTACTCCGATCACTTTTATTATCGAGTCCGAAGGCACCCAGTCGGTAGGGGTCACCATGTCGTTGCTATAATTGTTGTCCATATTGTTACAGGTCTTCTTCGTTGATTTTCTTTACGGTGGTTTTCACGGTGTCGCTCGCTCTCCTGAAAAGACTGCCGATTGTCCAGTGGAAGTCTTCCGACCGGTGCGGTTTCTCTGTCTGATGGGCCTGCTGGCGCTTTTTCGGAGTTATGATCATATCCGGATCATCGATGAACAGCCTCCCGTCCCTGTCATCGACGGATGGTCCTGAAGTATTCCTGCTCTCTTCCCGCTGCTGCGGATCTGATGCCTTCTGCCCGGTCTGCGCTTTTCCGGCATCGTCTGCAGCAGACTCCTGTACACCGTCCCGTTCAGGCAGACAGTCTATCCTGTCGTTCTTGGCCATAAGTATCATTCCGAGACTTGCAGTGACGCTGGTATCATCCAGTGTGTCATCTGCACCGGAGAAGATATGTCTGGCATATCCTGTCCTGACTGCATATCCTGAAATATCCTTTATCAGGCTTCCTACATTGAGAAGGTTGGCTCCTCCTCCGGTAATGACGATTCCGCTCCTGAGTCTGTCCGCAAGGCCGCTCTCCTGGATCCTGTAGAGGATGGCCTCGATTATCTCGGTCTCGCGGGCGGTTATGATCTCGGAGAGGTATTTCACAGTCACCTGCTTGGCAGGCAGGGAGTCGTTGCTGCTTATGAGAAGTGTCTTGTCGCTCAGGCTGAGCAGTTTCTCCGGGATGCACGCCCCGTATGCCAGCTTGATGCTCTCAGCCATCTTCTCGGTTATGTAGCATTCGGTCCTGATGTCGGATGTTATCGCGTTGCCGCCGAACGGGATGGCCGAATAATACCTCATTATGTTGTCGTAGTAGATGGTCACTGAAGTCACCCCGGCGCCCAGGTCAATGAGGGCCACTCCGTTTTCCATCTCGAAGTCGTACAGCACTGCCTTTGCTATGGCTTCAGGCGTGAAGTATTCCCGGCAGATATGTATGTTCCCTGCATTGCGGAAGGCGAGTCTCAGGTCCCTTACATTTTTCCTCTGTCCTTTGAACACCCTGAATTCGCAGTTCAGCTTCTCAGGCGCCATCCCGATAATGTCGTTCTCCGAGATCTGGATCTCGTCTTCATCACCGAAAGACTGGGCTACGATCCCGAACAGCATTTCCGTTTCCTTGTTGATCCCCGGGTATTTCTCGAGCGCGTTCTCCTTGATGCCGGTTATCTCTTCCTGCGTGATGCATGTGTCGGCATCCCTTGTGACAGTGAGAGTGGCAGGATCCTGGGTCACTTCATATTTCGGCAGTCCTACTATTATGTCGGTGATCGATATCCCAAGCTCTTTCTCTGCAGTCGTCACGGCCTGTCTGATGGCTCCTGCCGCCTTGTGCGGGTTTATGACACGGCTGTATTTGATACCTGCCGATGGCGTCTCCCTATAATAGATGATCTGGACATTCTCCCCCTCCACCTTCGCAACGGTGAGGGCTATCTTGGAGGTCCCGATGTCGATTGCTACCAGATGTCTCTCGTCCATATCTTTGATGTTTTTATTGTTTGTCCTGTAAATCTCTTCGGTAATGGATTTATCTGCGGCAGATTATCTGGCCATCATACTTGACATTGACATATGAATAGCCGGCATCCTTCCTTGCCGGCCTGATGGCAGTATAATATTTCTCCATTCTGCAGAACTTGTCTTCGAAATTGCCGGTGTCGCCGAAAATGAATTTTTCTCCTCCTGATCTCGGGACCATTATGATGTCCCCATCTTTCCCTACAGAGATCTGGACGATGATGTCGGCCCAGATCCCATCGTCCATATATCCGACCATCTCCATGATTCCATCTATCCATTCCCTGTCATCTTCCTTTTCAGCCATACCTTTATATCCTGAAGGCAGATGCACGGGGATGTATCCATCTATTATGGTGACGTCCGAGGTAAAACTGCTCTGAAGCGGGAAGATATATCCATCCCTGTCGACATAGAAGCCTCCGTCTCTGCCCTGGAATCTGATGACAGGCTCTCTCTGGGTGACATTGATGTTCAGGTATCCGTCCCCGGTCACGAACGCCTCGCTCTTTAGCACGGCGCTCCTTGCATCCACAAGTGTCTCGATGTGTGTCAGATCCACCTCTCCGAGCGGTCTTCCTGTGACTTCCCCGAGTTCACTGCTGATATACCGGCATATCTCATCTGATGTGACGAAACTGTTCCTGGCACTGTCTGTGATGCAGACTTTCAGCCCGGTACATACTGCTTCGCTCCTCTTCTTCGCGCTGATTCCGAGGAAAGTGGAGATGTATGCCAGCATAACGGTTATGGATATGGCAAGGAGGATATGTCTGGTGAACGGTTTCATGTCAAATCCCTTTTTTCTTCAGTCTTTCTTCGAGCATTGCCGTGATCGGGCTGCAGAATCTGTCTATGTCTCCCGCCCCGAAAGTGGCGAGAATGTCGATGTCTTCCCTGCCGAGATACGGCATCAGTTCCTCCTTTGCGAGGAGGACTTTCTCCGGTGCTGTCACCTTGTCGTATATAATCGAGGAAGTGATGCCTGGAAGAGGTTCCTCCCTTGCCGGGTATATGTCGAGGAGTATCAGCTTGTCGACCTTGCTCAGCGCCGAGGCGAACTCATCGGCGAAATCCCTTGTACGTGTATACAGATGCGGCTGGAACACTGCAGTGAGTCTCCTGCCCGGGAAAATGTCCCGTATCGAGCTGATGGCGCTTTCCAGCTCTTTCGGGTGGTGGGCATAGTCATCTATATAGGAGCACCATGGTGTGTTGAGATGTATGTCGAACCTCCTTTTTACTCCGGAGAAAGAGGCAAGCGCCTCGCGGATACTGTCCGGACTGATCCCGAAGACAAGGGCGATCGCGGCCGCTGCAATGCTGTTTTCCACATTGACCCAACCCGGCACCCCGCACCGGCAGTCCTTCACCGTTCCATCCGGCCAGTGGAGGTCGAACGTGAAGTACCCGCAGTCATCCTTGCGGATATTCCCGGCGTAGAAATCCGCCCGTGCATCATTGTATGAATATCTGTATATCCGCGCTCCTGTGTCCGAGGAGGTGATGTCGAGCCCGAGCTTTGCTATCACCGTCCCGGACACTTGTGATGCAAACTCCCTGAAGGCTTCCTTGACATGGTCGAGGTCTGAATATATGTCCAGATGGTCTGCATCCATAGCCGTGATCACCGCTATGTCCGGATACAGCTGCAGGAACGAGCGGTCGAATTCATCAGCCTCTGCCACGATGGCAGGGGTATGGCTCATCAGCATGTTTGTACCGTAATTCTTCGATATGCCGCCGAGAAATGCGGAACACCCTGTCCCCGAAGCTGTCAGAATATGTGCAAGCAATGTGCTGGTCGTGGTCTTGCCGTGTGTCCCGGCGACTGCGAGACATTTCTGACCGCGCGCGATCTCTCCGAGCATTGCTGATCTCTTGATCACCTTGTATCCGTGCTCCCTTACATATTTCAGCTCCTGCATGTCATGAGGGATCGCCGGAGTGTATATCACCAGTGTACTGGCCGGATTCTCCGGAATGGCACTGACACTGTCTTCGTAATGTATGGCGATACCTTCCTTCTCCAGTTCTCTGGTAAGGTCGGATGGCGTCCTGTCGTAGCCGGATACCTTGAAGCCCTTGAAATTGCAGTAACGGGCTAAGGCGCTCATCCCGATGCCGCCTATCCCTATGAAATATACGTCTCTGTATGTCATATCCCTATATGGTTTCACCGGCCCGGTCCGCACTTCTGCCGGAATTCCGTATTACCTTATATATTTCATCCACTATCGCTCCCGCTGCATCTCTTTTCGCGAGTGCGGCGATGTTCTTCTCGAGAGATGATATCCTCTCCCGGTCGTGTACCAGCCTGCAGGCGGTGTCCATCAGTGTCTGTTCTGCATCGCAGTCCTTGACAATGATCGCGGCATCTTTCTCTACCAGCGCCATTGCGTTGTGGGTCTGGTGATCCTCGGTCACATTCGGGGATGGGACAAAGATCACGGCCTTGTGTGCAGCGCACAGTTCGGACACTGAACTTGCCCCGGACCGGGACACGACTGCATCCGCGGCTGCGTATGCCAGGTCCATTCTTGCAATGAAGTCTGAATGGTGCACCGCGGAGGCCTGTTCTCTATGCATTTCCATAAAACTGTCTGCCTCTGCCTTGTAGTATCTCCCGCACTGCCAGATGATCTCCACATCTTCTCCTCCAGGGCATCCGTCTCCGATCCATTTCATGACTGACCTGTTCAGGGTCCTGCTTCCGAGGCTGCCGCCTACTATGAAAATATGCCTTTTCCCCGGATCGAGACCGTAGAACTTCAGAGCCTCTTCCCGCATCTCCGTATCTGCAGGCACGATGTCTTTCCTGATGGGATTGCCGGTGAGGACAATCCTGTCGGCTGGGAAGAATCTCTCCATATTGTCATACGCAGTACAGATGCAGCCGGCCTTTTTCCCGAGTATCCTGTTGGCAAGTCCTGCGAATCCGTTCTGTTCCTGTATCAGGGTCGGAATCCCTTTGCGGGAGGCCATCCACAGCAGGGGAGCGCTGGCATATCCTCCGACACCTATGGCTATGTCCGGCCTGAACGAGTCTATCACCTTCCCGGCCATTGACAGACTTCTGAGCAGCTTGAACGGCAGCGTGAGATTGGATACGGCAAGCCGTCTCTGCAGTCCGGCCACAGGAAGTCCGACAATCATATAGCCTGCCGCCGGGACCTTTTCCATCTCCATCTTCCCCTCCGCCCCGACAAACAGTATCTCGCTGTCCGGATTCACCTCCTTCAGCCTGTCCGCGATCGAAAGGGCAGGGAAGATATGCCCGCCGGTCCCTCCGCCGCTCACTATGGCCCTTATTTTCCTGTATTCTTTCATATTCGTATTGTTATACTGTCTGCTGTCCGGATTCAGCCGGCTCTGTTCCATCTTCGGATGCGGATGTCTCTGCCGGGCAGCTCTCTGCTATCAGCGACTCTGCCTCCCTTGTCGCCTGGTCGATTTTCTTCTTCGCCATCTTGCTGATGGAAAGGAGAATGCCGAACGCTATACTGAAAGCGATGAACGAACTGTTACCATGGCTTATCATAGGCAGGGTCTGACCTGTCAGAGGCCCGAGTCCGACATTGATGAACATATGCATCATCGCCTGCGCCGCGATCACCAGGGTCAGTCCGGCGATAACGGTCTTCGCATATTCATTGTCGCAGTATCTCACTATCAGAGACCCCCTTGCGAGCAGGCTGATATAAAGGACGATGAGAGGTATGGCTCCGAATATCAGCCCGTATTCCTCGATGATGAAGCTGAACATATAGTCACTGAATATCAGTGCCACTGAATATTTCTGGGTGCTTTTGCCCGGGCCTTTCCCGAACATCCCTCCCTCCTTTATCGCTATCTTGGCTCCTTCCGGCTGCCTGATGTCATCTATGTGTTCCCTCCATTCCTTCGTGCCTTCCACAAGTTCGTCGGCAGGCTGCGGGTTGAACAGTCTCCCGATGCGGCTCTCGACAGTCGTCCATCTCCCGGCCATTATCTTTTCTCCCGATACTTTATACAGCATATAGCTCCCTCCTATCGCTATGATGCCGGCGGCCACAAGTATCGCTATGTCTTTGACCGGGACGCCTCCGATCAGGATTGTGGCTATCATTATCGTGCCGATGAACATAGCGCTCGAGAACCCTCCTTCCATTATGCACAGAGTCACGAATATGATGGGTATGTAAATGTATATTATCCTTTTCCAGCCGGCCCTGGCCAGGAAGGCCAGATGCCTGGAACGGGCGGCAAGCTGGTCTGCTATCCAGAATGATCCGCTCTTGTAGGCGTGTATCGCCCACGCAAGATAGACGATCATGAATATCTTGACGAATTCATAGACATTCAGCTGCAGCTTCCCGATCATTATGATCCTGACCGCGTTGTTGAGTTCTACGGTACCGATCCGGAAGAGGAGCATCAGCAGCAGCACGGCCGAGACGAAGAATCCGAGCTGGGACAGGACCCGGATCCAGCCTATCCTCAGGCAGAAATAGCAGAAGAACACTATCGCCATACCGATGCCGACAGTGATTATCTGCTCCAGGAAGATGTCCAGCCTGCTGGTCTCCAGAGTCGCCAGCTGGGATGTGGATGAAAAGATTGTGACAGTAGAATACAGGATGAGCAGGATTAGAATCATCCAGATCACCTTGTCTCCCTGAATCCTGTCGATCCAGTTCCATATACCCTTGTTTTCTGTAGCGCTTCTTGTCATTTTATGTCCGGTTGTTACAGATTGCGTACCGCCTCCTTGAATTTCTTCCCCCTGTCTTCGTAGTTCTTGAACAGATCGAAACTTGCGCAGCAAGGCGAGAGCAGGACCACATCTCCTGCCGCCGCTATCCTGCTGGCCAGTCTGACCGCATCCTCTGCCGATGTGACATCGTGGATTTCAGGTACTATGCCTTTGAAGGACTCGTGGAATTTCCTGTTGTCCAGCCCCATGCATATCATGGCCTTTACCTTCTCGCGGGCAAGGTCGAGGAGCACTGAATAGTCATTGCCCTTGTCTGTGCCTCCGACGATCCATACGACAGGCCTGTCCTGGCACTCCAGCGCATACCATGCCGCATCTACGTTTGTCGCCTTGGAATCGTTGATATAGAGGACATCCTTTATGCTCATTACCTTCTCGAGCCTGTGCTCTACCGCCTGGAACGATGACAGGCTGCGGCGGATGTCATCATTGTCAATGTCCATCACCTTGCCTGCAATGGCCGCGGCCATGGAGTTGTATACATTGTGCTTCCCGCCGAGTGCAAGTTCCTTCAGGAACATATCGCATTCATCATCCCCGACGCGGACAACCATTCTGTCCCCCCTGAGGAAGGCTCCTTCCCTGACCTCCTTCTTCTGGGAGAAAGGAAGCATCTTCGCCTTGATGACGATCTGGTCCAGATGTCTGATGGTGATCTCATCATCGGAGCAGAATATGAAGCAGTCATCCTTGTCCATGTTCCTGGTGATGCGGAACTTGGCCATTGCGTATTTCTCTATGCTGTGGTCGTACCTGTCCAGATGGTCGGGAGTGATGTTGGTGATTATGGCGATGTCTGCCTTGAAATCATACATATTGTCCAGCTGGAAACTGCTGATTTCAAGTACATAGATATCGTGATGGCCGGTGGCGACCTGATATGCGTAGCTCCTGCCGATGTTTCCTCCCAGCCCCACATCGAGCCCGGCCTGCTGGAGCAGATAATATATCAGGGATGTCGTGGTAGTCTTGCCGTTGCTCCCGGTAATGCATATCTTCTTTGCATCATCGTATCTGCCTGCGAATTCGATCTCGGAGATGATGTGTATGCCTGCATCCATTATCTCTTTCACTATCGGTGCGGTAAGCGGGATGCCGGGGCTCTTGATGACTTCATCCGCATCAAGTATCATGGATTCGGTATGCTGCCCGCTCTCGAACGGAATGTCCCATTTGCGGAGCATCTCCACATATTCAGGAGCGATCTCGCCTTTGTCCGAGAGGAAGACATCGAAACCTTTCACCTTTGCAAGGACTGCGGCACCTGTACCGCTTTCCCCTCCACCAAGTATTACGATCCTAGACATTGTATTGCTGTTTTTATCATTCTCATATTTTCATCCGCCATATCCGTGTCGCAGGCTGAGCCTATCTGATCTTCAGCATTGCGATCGTTATGACGGCGAGTATTATCCCTATTATCCAGAACCTGACGGTTATCTTGGCTTCCGGCAGGCCTCTTTTCGGGACCTGTATCAGTGCCGGTATCCCTTCTTTCTGGAAATGATGGTGCAGCGGAGCCATCTTGAATATCCTCCGGCCTGTACCGTATTTCTTCTTTGTATATTTGAAATAGAATCTCTGCATCAGCACGGACAGGCTTTCGACAAAGAAGACCCCGCACAGTACCGGCAGCAGGAGCTCTTTTCTGATAAGGATGGCGCAGACTCCTATGATGCCTCCGATGGCGAGGGACCCGGTGTCTCCCATGAATACCTGTGCGGGGAACGAGTTATACCACAGGAATCCGATCAGAGCCCCGACGAATGCCGCCATGAATACAGCGATCTCCCCTGTCCCCGGGATATACATGATATTGAGATAGTCTGCGTTGATTACATTGCCGGAAAGCCATGCAAAGATTCCGAGCACCACCCCTGCGATGGCGGATGTTCCGGTCGAAAGCCCGTCGAGCCCATCGGTGAGGTTGGTCCCGTTGGAGCAGGCGGTTATCACTATCACGATCATCAGCACGTAGATGGCCCATCTGCAGTACCATCCGAATGTCCCTTTGAAAGGGGAGAGCCATTTGTAGTCGAATTCGTGGTTCTTGATGAACGGGATAGTGGTCTTTGTGCTCTTTATTACGTCATGCTCCTGCGCGGCCTCGGATGACGCTGCCGGTGCGTGGCTGTCCACCCGTGTGACAGCGGATGTTTCCGGTGATTCCACCTTCTCCCTCACCACAATGTCCCCGCTGAAGCAGACTGTCAGTCCGATGGCGAGACCCAGCATTATCTGCGCTATGAGCTTTGCCTTCTCGCTGAGCCCTTCCTTGTTGTGCCTGAACACCTTTATGTAGTCATCCGTGAATCCCAGCCCTCCGAGCCATACTGTCGTGATGAGCAGCAGTATGATATAGATGTTCGTGAGGTCGGCGAAAAGAAGGACTCCGGACAGTATCGATATTATTATTATTATGCCTCCCATGGTCGGGGTGCCCTTCTTCTGCATCTGTCCTTCAAGTCCCAGGTCGCGGATCTCTTCCCCTATCTGTCTTTTCTGGAGCCATCTGATGATGCGCTTCCCGGCAAAGACGGCTACAAGCATAGCCGTTATGCTGGCGAAGATGGCCCTGAACGACAGATAGGTCATCAACCCCTGTCCGGGGATGTCATATTCCTTCAGGCTCTGGAACAAATGGTATATCATAGCTCTGTAGATTCTTCTGTGTAAATTGTCTTATTCCATCCCTTTGAAGACTCCATCGACAATCTCTTTCTCATCGAAGTGCCTTTTTTCTGTCCCTGTTATCTGGTAGGTCTCGTGTCCTTTGCCTGCCAGCAGTATGGTCGCCTTGTCGGGAGCTGTCATTATCGCGGTACGTATGGCCTGTTCACGGTCTTCAATGAAGAGACTTCTGGAAAGCCCTGAAGCTGTCATCCCTCCCTTGATTTCATCCATTATGTCGGCTGTCCGCTCTGTCCGGCTGTTGTCGGAGGTGACAATGATACGGTCGGCCAGTCTTTCGGCTATCCGGCCCATCTCCGGCCTCTTGCTCCTGTCCCTGTCTCCGCCGCAGCCGAAGACGCATATCAGTGTCCTTTCGGGGGCGATCTCCCTGAGGGTCTTCAGCACGTTCTCCAGGGCATCAGGAGTGTGGGCGTAGTCTATCACCACTGACAGACCGCGCGGCCCGCGATGGTTCTCCAGCCGTCCCGGTGCAGACTTCAGCCTGCTGATGGCCACAAGGACTTCGTCCGGGTCGGCCCCGAGAGTGACTGCGGTTGTATATATCGCCAGTATGTTATAGGCGTTGTGCTGTCCGATCAGGCTTGTCCAGGCCTCGCGGCCATCTATTTTGAGCAGCATCCCGTCAAAGCTCTCCTCCATGATCCTGGCGTTGTGGTCGGCAATGCTTCTCAATGAATATGTGACCACAGAGGCCCTGGTGTTCTGCACCATCACCATCCCGTTGCGGTCATCTATGTTGGTTATCGCGAATGCATCTTCCGGCAGACCGTCAAAGAACATTTTCTTGCATCTGAGGTATTCTGCAAATGTCTTGTGATAGTCCAGATGGTCGTGGGTGAGGTTGGAGAATATCCCTGCCTTGAATTCAAGTCCGGCCACCCTGTCCTGGACAATGCCGATGGAGCTTACCTCCATAAAGCACCATTGGCAGCCTGCCTCGACCATCTGCGCCAGCAGTGAATTGATGGTGACCGGGTCGGATGTAGTGTTGATGGCCTCATAGCATCTGCTTCCCACATAGTTGGCGATGGTGGACAGCAGCCCGCAGCTGTAGCCCATTGCCGTGAACATCCTGTATAGCAGAGTGACCGTGGTGGTCTTGCCGTTTGTGCCGGTTATACCCACAAGTGTGAGCTTCCGGGATGGGTTGCCGTAGAAGTTGGCGGCGGCGATGGCGGTGGCGTATCTTGATGATTCTACTTTGACGAATGTGGCGCCTGCGGTGCCTATGAACGGCTCTGCCGCATCGCTCTCTTCGTATATTATCGCCGCTGCCCCTGCCTCGACAGCCTTGCCGATATATGAGTGCCCGTCGACGGAGAACCCTTTCACGGCTATGAACAGCGAGCCGTCCGTCACTCTGCGCGAGTCACATGTAATGGATGTCACTTCTCTGCCGCAGTCTCCGTCGACAGCGGTAATGCCGCATCCTGATATTATCTTTTCAAGCGTCATTTCCTTATTCCAGTTTTATGTGCACTGTCGTCCCCTTGTCTTTTCTGCTTCCTGCGGCCGGACTCTGGTGCGCCACGAGCCCGGTACCATCAAAGGAACAGCGGTATCCGCAGTTTTCTATGGTATATATCGCATCTCTCAGCCCCATCCCTCCCACTTCAGGGACTTCTCCGAGACCGTAGTCCGCCTCGTTTGTCGCTTTCGCTTCCATGCGGGGCATGTTCCCGGTCTCCTTTATCTCTTCTCCCCAGATGCCGTCCTCGAGGGCATATATCTCATCCACTATGTTCTTGAATGCAGGTATGGAGAAGGCTCCGTACAGATTGCTCTTCCCGAGTTTCGAGTACAGGACCACTATTGCAGTATACTTGGGCGCATCTGCCGGGAAAAATCCAACGAATGTCGCCTGATGCATCCTGTTGCCCTGGCTGTCCTTGTACACTACCTTGTCCTTCCCGTTCACCTTTGTCACGAAAGTCATCTGGGCTGTGCCTGTCTTGCCTGCCACCTGGCATCTGGCGTCCTTCAGCCCGCGTCCTGTGCCTTCCCGGACCACAGTCATAAGGGCTCTTGTAAGGGTGTCCGCGGTGGCTCTGGAGCAGATCGACCCGTTGAGTATGGTCGGGCCGAACTTTTCTTTCACCACCCCGTTCTGCTCGAACGCCTCCACCAGATACGGCTTCATCATCTTGCCCTTGTTCGCAACTGCATTATAGAATGTCGCTATGTGCAGGGGAGTCTCCTGTACCGTGTACCCGATAGCGATAGATGGCAGGGCCGTTCCGCTCCAGGCCTGCTGGTCAGGGGTCACCACTACAGGACGGGCAAGTCCTATGAGGTCGAAGTCGAAGGCTTCGGTGAACTTGTATTCCGACAGCTTGTCGGTGAATCTCTTCGGGTTTTCCTCGTAATATCTGCAGGCCAGCATCCTGAACACGTTGTTGGAGGATATCTTGAACCCGTCCAGTATGCTTATCTTGTCATCCGGCCATTTCTGCAGATATTCATCCCTGAACGTGGTCGTGGTCTTCCCTGTCTGGTATTTCCATATTCCCTTATATGTCGGGACGGTCTCTTCGAGCGACCTGATCTTCCCGTCTTCAAGAAGGGTCATCAGTGTCGCGAGCTTGAATACCGATCCCGGAGCACCGGCGCGTCCTATTGCGTAGTTGTAGCTTTCTCTCGGTATCCCGTCCTCGTCTTTCTTGAGGTTGACCATAGCCCGGATCGCTCCGGTCTTCACATCCATCACTATCGCGCAACCCCCTTCTATATTGTCGTTCTCCATCATCCTCTTCTTGATGGAATAGTCCACTATGTCCTGGATGTCTATATCGATTGTAGTCCTGATGTCATAGCCGTCCCGTACCTTCACGATGGTGCTGTCATAGTCGCGTATCCAGCCGTGGGCATCGCTTTTCTGCTGCCATTCCACTCCTTCTGAACCATGCAGGGCGTAGTCGTATTTCCCTTCGATCCCTATCAGGCTGTTCTTGTCGTTGTTGTCCCGTACACTGCCGATAGTCCTTCGCGCCAGTGACCCGTAAGGGTATCTCCGTGTGTCTATCTTCTTGACTATCATCCCTCCGCGGTAGCTGGCCTCGTTGAACAGAGGCAGTTCTTTCAGCTTCTGGAGGGTCGCGTGGTCTACGGGGAATCCGATCTTCTCGTATTTCCTGTTGTTCACCCGGCCCCTGGCTATGAGCCTGTAATACTGGTCGGCGCTCAGGTCTCCGTATATGCCGGCCAGCCCTGCGGCAAGCTTCTTCGCCTTCCCCAGCCATTCCTGGTTTTCTTCCGCTCCTTTCTCTCCGTCCTCATCGAACTCTGCCTTGCGTACAGTGCAGTCCATATATATCTGGTACATAGGCACCGACACTGCCAGCAGCCGTCCGTCTTCCGCCAGGATGGATCCCCTGACCGGATCTGTCACTTCCTTCTTGGCCCTTGGAGTCAGTGCCTTCTGGAACCGCGGGTCAGGCTGATAGAACAGCTGGATATAGATTATCTTGCCTATTACGATGAACGCGGCCACAAGGAACAGCCGATAGATGAACTTGAGTATCCTGCTGACCCTGCTGTCCTTTCCGATTGTATTCTCTGTCTGTACTCCGGTGATTTTCTTTTCAGCCATATCTTCTGTTCTACTTAATATGTGTGGCGGGCTTTTCCGGGAATGTTACATCAGAGCCCATCTTCTCCAGCAGGCTGTTGACCGTGCTCACCCTGTCGAACTCTGCCAGCTTGCCTGTCTTCTGTGCGTGCTCTATCTTGAGGCCTTCCAGTATGGTGTTGTTCTTCTCTACTGTCCTCAAGGTCTCTTCTATCTTGAGACTTATGAATATGGACAGCCATACGACTGCAAAAAGGTAGACTATGTGGATGAAGATCCTGTCCAGTCTGAGCAGAATGTCCCCGTTCATTGTCTCCTTTATGATATTCGCTATTGTCTTTCTGGTGTCCATATCTTTTCCGCTATCCTAAGTTTTGCGCTCCTTGCGCGCGTGTTTCCTGAAATCTCTTTTTCTGATGGCAGGGTCGGTTTCCTGTTCACCGCTCTCATCCCCGCTCCGGTATTGCCGTACAGATCCCGTTCGACCCTGCCTTCCGTATTCCCTGTCCTGATGAAGTTCTTCACCATCCTGTCTTCCAGCGAGTGGTATGTTATCACCACGAGCCTGCCGCCTTCCTTGAGGGATCGTTCCGCTCCGTAGAGAAACTGCTCGAGGGACTTCATTTCCTGGTTGACCTCTATCCTCAGTGCCTGGTATATTCTGGCCAGTGCCTTGTGCTCTGCAAATTTCGGCAGCGCGGCCCCGATCGCCTTGTCAAGCTGTGATGTGGTGCGGATATTCTCTGCCTTTCTCGCCCTGCAGATCAGATCCGCGACTTTCCTGCTGTTGTCTACCTCTCCGTACATCCACAGTATTCTCGCCAGGTCCTCCTCGCTGTATGTGTTCACGATGTCGGCGGCGGTGATATCCGTGCCGCTGTCCATTCTCATATCCAGGGCCGTGTCATATCTGAAAGAGAACCCCCGCTCTGGAGTGTCGAACTGGTGGGATGATACCCCCAGGTCTGCCAGAATGCCGTCCAGCCCGTTCTCCCGGATTCGGTCCGTGTTTCCGTAGATATTGTCCGGATGCCAGCTGTGGCCGTGCCTGCGGCTCATATACAGTATGTAATTGTGGATAAATCTGTAGTTGCTTCTGACCAGCGTGAGCCTGCTGTCATCCGGTGCATTCCCTATCGCATCGGAATCCCGGTCGAAAGCTATCACCCTTCCTTCCGGCCCGAGCCTTGACAGTATCTCCTTAGTGTGTCCCGCTCCACCGAATGTGGCATCTGCATAACAGCCGTTGCAGTCGCTGATCAGAGCGCTGACGCTTTCATCAAGCAATACTGGTATATGGTAATCAGACATCTCATCTCCCTCCTCTGTTCTAACCGAGTATCTGCTGCGCAAGGGCGACAAATGCCTCGTCGGTCATTGAGCTGGACTCGTATCTCTCCTTTGCCCAGAGCTCTATCTTGTTGTCGCAGCCGCTGAACACCACTTCCTTGTCAATACCGATGGCATCGAGCATCTTCTTCGGGATGGTTATCCTACCCAGCTTGCCATCAGGCTCCACTTCGGTGCATCTCCTCATATATTCTCTCCAGAACATATCGTGCTCCTTGTTGAAGGAGTTGAGCCTTCCCATAATCTCTTCCGTCTCTCTTGCCCATTCTTCGTATGTGTACATGGCAAGGCATTCGGCGTATGTCTCTTTCCTTACGATCAGTTTCATCGCGTTCGGGGATTTTCCGTCCGCTCCGGCCGCAATACGGTTCTTGAAGGCAGAGGGCAGCACAAGCCTCCCTTTGTCATCCACTTTTGCCGTATATTCTCCTATGAACTTGATCATAAATGCTTTACGTTCAGGGACAATTATCCCTTACATTGATTTCCGCAAAATTAAGAATAATTTTCCGCTTTCTTCCATTATTTTACAAAAAATTCCCCAGATTTTATTCCTGCCTCTTGCAGAAGCCCTTGCAATGGATTAATTTTGCTGGCTGCTGATAGAAACTGAAGAAGAAATGAAGAAGATAAATCATATTATATCGCTGTCTCTCATGCTGCCGGTTGCACTTGCGCTGCTTTCCGGCTGCGGGGGCAGGAGGACAGATGACAGAAAAGCGGAAGCGGAGGCGGATACCTTGTCCGTCGAGGTCCACCGTCTCGGTTTTGACCCTGATACGCTCTCTGTGTTTGAAGGGAAGGTGAAGCGGAACGAATTTTTCTCCAGCCTGCTTATGCGGCTCGGGATGGATGCGCAGCAGGCATATAATCTTTCTGAAGCCTGTGATTCTGTCTTCGATGTGAGAAAATTCAGGTCAGGCAACCGCTTCGGTGCATATTATGCGAATGCAGGGAGCGCGGCTGCAGAACAGCTGTCTTCGGCTCCGGACGGACATGTGCCCGAATATATCGTATACGAGAAAGATGCGATGACGGATCTTGTGCTGAAATGCAGTGAGCCTTATTCGGTGTGGTTCTCCGAAAGGCCGGTCACCGTCGAGAGAAAATATGCAGAAGTCACGATCTCCTCTTCGCTGTGGAATGACATGCTCGATGCCGGTGTCTCTCCTCTGCTGATTCTCCAGCTTTCGGACATATATGCCTGGACTGTGGACTTCTTTGCCCTGCAGAAGGATGACAGCTTCAAGGTGCTTTATGATGAGAAGCAGTGTAACGGGAAGGTGATAGCCGTCGATACTGTCAGGTATGCGGTCTTCACGCATCAGGACCAGGAATTCCCTGCAATAATGTTCGACCAGAAGGATGGCGGCAATATCTATTGGAACGACAGGGGCGAGAGTATGCGCAAGCAGTTCCTCAAGGCTCCTCTGCAGTATTCCAGGATAAGTTCGGGATTCTCCTATGCAAGGCGTCATCCTATCACCAGAAAAGTCCAGCCTCATACCGGGGTGGATTATGCCGCTCCCGCCGGGACTCCGGTCCAGGCCATAGGTGACGGGAAGGTGACAAGCGCCAGGAATGAAGGGGCTGGAGGGAATACGGTGAGGATCAGGCACAATTCGGTCTACAGCACAGCCTACCTCCATCTGTCAAGGTTCGCTCCCGGAATACGTGCCGGTGCTATGGTGCACCAGGGGGATGTGATAGGATATGTCGGGTCGACCGGCAGGAGCACCGGTCCGCATCTGGACTTCCGTGTATGGAAGAACGGCTCTCCGATAAACCCTCTCAAAATGGAGTCTCCGCCTGCAGAGCCTGTGCGCGAGGAGAATATGCCTGCCTTCAGAGCCCTGGTTGATTCCCTCCGTACAGTAGTCATTCCATCTCTTCCCTCCGCCTCCTGACAGTGTCATTCTGAACGAAGCACCTCCCTGTCATTCTGAACGAAGCCGCAGGCGTAGTGAAGAATCTGGTACCCCGCCCGTACCTGCAACAGGGCGGGCTTCCATCTATCTGCCATATCCCTCAGGCAGCCATCTACGACAGATGTACCTTGCGGCAAATCCCAGAGCCAGTCCGATGACACTGCCGGCAATCGCTCCGCAGAGTATGTCTCCGAAATAGTGCATGCTTACAAATACCCGGCTCAGGCTCACAAGTATTGCCCATGTGAATATCCAGGCCGCATATCCGCGGTATCTGAGTCGTCTGTCCATTCTCAGGAGCACATAGGAGCAGCAGGCGAACCCGAAAGAATTCGCTGCATGTCCGGAGAAGAATCCGTATGTGCCGCCCTGATGAATGATGTGAAGCCCTCTGTCTATCATCTCCTGGGTGTTGCAGGGCCTGAGCCTCTGCACCCCATCCTTGAACAGGTTTGCCGTCTGGTCGCAGCATACGACCATCAGCACAAGGGCGACAGTGGCCACCAGCGCTCTTTTCCACCCAAGCCTCCAGAAACAGC
Source organism: Candidatus Cryptobacteroides intestinavium (assembly GCA_017694845.1). Taxonomy (GTDB): domain Bacteria; phylum Bacteroidota; class Bacteroidia; order Bacteroidales; family UBA932; genus Cryptobacteroides; species Cryptobacteroides intestinavium. The sequence continues at coordinate 2,415 of JADIMI010000067.1, read as the reverse complement.
ACCCCAATACTATGGCGTACATGGGAAACCATACCTGTGTATGGGTGAAGAATGTCCATATCTGGTCTGATACAGGCGAATGCAATCCGTTGATCGCCAGTGTTATATCCTGATCTAAACGAATAAGTTCATCAATAATCATAATTTTCGGTCTGCGAATCCGCACAAAGGTAGAAAAATAGCGCTCTTCTGCAAAATTTCTGCTGCCTGTCCTTATTATGCCGGGCCGGTCTCTTCCGCGTTTCCCTCTGCAGGGTCCGGCTCCTTCTATGTCAGGACCTTCTGCGCCTGTTGTATAATCGGCAATAGTTGCTAAATTTGTAGTCGGCTGATATTATGGCGCAACGGGATGCCGTATGTACAGTGATATGTCTGACAGATACATTGAATGTATGTGTCGGAGCGGAATGGATTAAGCATATGTCAAGAAATATGGGTAAGAAGAACATAGCGGCGCTGACAATGGTGCGCAATGACAGTTTTTTTCTTGAAAGGTGGGTCAGATACTATGGGGAGCGGCTCGGATATGCCAACCTCTATGTATATTTCGATGGCCTGGACCAGGAGATACCGCCTTTCTGTTCCGGGCTGAATGCGCGCAGTGTAGACCGTCTTGCGGGAAATGTAGCTCAGGGAGACAGGCTTCGCGCAGACTTCCTTTCAGCCGAGGCTGCAAGACTTTTCTCGGAAGGTTATGATATGGTCATAGGCACCGATGTGGATGAGTTTCTAGTCGTTGATCCAGCTGTCGGGCAGGATCTGATATGTTTCCTGTCGACTGTAAGTGCCGGGGGCGTGTCAATTTCCGGACTGGGGGTGGATGTAGGACAGAACACTGCCTGTGAAGGTCCTCTTGCCGAAAAGCTTCCTTTTCTCTCTCAGAGACGTTATGCCTTGCTTTCAACAAGATATTCCAAATCCTCTGTGCTGACCTCTCCTGTGGAATGGGGGTCTGGTTTCCACAGGACAAGGAAACACAATTTCCATATAGTCAGGAACCTTTATCTGTTCCATTTCGGCTGTGTCGATCTGGCAAGGATCGAGGCGAAATTCTCGGACAGTGAACGTGTCGCAGAAGGCTGGTCCAGACATTTCAGGAAAAGGATAAAGACAATCACTGTCATTTCCCGCACACGAAGGGCATTGAAATGGCGTGCCGCAGTGAGATTTGCCAGACTGGTCCAGAATATGATCCGTCCTCCGTATGCCTGGAACAAGCCTGCTATGTTCAACCTCCGTCTGGTCGTTAAAATTCCCGAAAGATTTGATGGGCTGATCTGATCGGTTCTGCTCTGTTCTTCTCTTCTTTGTCCTTCCAGGCATTTTTCTGCATTGTCCTTCTGAGCATCCTCTGTCATTCTGAGCGACAGCGAAGAATCTGAAGCGGAACGTCTTCTCTGTCATTCGACAGCGAAGAATCTGCGTCCCGTGAGATATGCACCGCTGACCCTCAATATACGCTCCCAGTGGCATCATCGGGGTGCATATCTCCACTAAAATATCGAGATATGCGCGGCCTACCCTCAATATACGCTTTCAGTGGCATCATCGGGGTGCATATCTCCGGGATGTTGTAGAGAAGTCGGTGTCACAAATCACCGGCGGCTGTCCGGGGGACCGCGAACAAGTCAAATTCGTATCTTATTAAAAGACAGACTATTGCGAAATATCGTTGTTCGCGGTCTGAGCTTTTTTGAGGGGATCCCGAACAAGGTAAATTTGCATTATGTTGTGGATCAATAGATTACAAAACCTGCGTGTTCGTGGTCCTTCACCGAAGAACGCCTCTGCGTGCGGGGCATCAATCCGTCCGCGGCAACAAAGTTAAAAACACATACTTTTCCCGATGATCCAAAATATGAACCCGTTTTTCGCTAAAATCGCCCTTGCAGTGCGCTCTGTGAGGGGTATGGAGATAAAAAATAAGGACACTTCGAATGAAGTGTCCCGTTTAGTAGCGGGGGAAGGACTCGAACCTCCGGCCTCCGGGTTATGAGCCCGACGAGCTACCAACTGCTCTACCCCGCGATATTGGATTGCAAAGGTAAGAACATTTTTTAGAAATCCAAAATATTTTTCAGTTTTTGTTTATTTTTCTGCCTTATGAGCAGAGGAGATGACCATGAACGTGATGGCGGCCATTGTGAGGACAATGCCTGTGATGACGTTGGTAGTGACCGGCTCTCCGAATGCTATGGCTCCTACGAGAATGGCCGTTATCGGCTCGAAGACCCCGAGGACGGATGCCTTTGTAGCACCGATCAGGCGGGTGGCCACGGCAAGAGTGGCGGTGGATACTATTGTAGGGAGGACGGCAAGACCGGTCAGGCTTGCCCAGGCTGAAACGCTGTCAAGTCCGGACAGCAGCGAGTGCCCTTCTGCCAGAGCCATTGCGAAGAATACCGCCGAACCGAC
>JADIMI010000066.1 GCA_017694845.1 Candidatus Cryptobacteroides intestinavium | reverse complement strand
AGGAACCTTATGTCGCGGCATTCACCGTACAGCACCCCGAAGAAGCTCGGGTATGATGCGTATGAGCTGAAGAAGTTATGTATCGTATGTCCGTTGCCGTCCAGATGGACAATCTTCATATACGGGTCGGCGTAGTTCAGAGGTATCCAGTCGATGCCTTCCATATCGATGTCATCGATAAGTTCGAAATAGACTGCAGTACCTTCTTCAAGTACTGTAGACATATTCTGGATATGCCGTGAAGTACCTATCTGGTACGGGTCGTTCTTGGTACCGTCGCCGCCGGCAAACGGAGTGTTGAGTTCCACATAGACGATGTTGGCCACTCCTTCCTCTCCTGTATTGTCGTAGCTGCCGTTGCCGGAAGGATGGCTGACCACCCCGTCCGTACCGGACCAGAGAGTCGAGGCATTCCCGCCGGAGAGACACACGGCATCCTGCATACCGATGATGCGGGCAATGAATGCCGCCTCGGCCATTGTAGCTCCGTCTGCCTGTCCGGTCACACCTCCGTCAATGACAGCCATAAAATAGTTGCCTTTGTCATCCGTGCCTATGATAGAACGGGCCTGACGGGTGTTGTTCTCTTCCGTATCGGCGAATGTCTGCTCCTTGCCGCCTGCGACAAGGACAGGTCCTGCAATCAGTGCGGAGGTATAGTCTGTCTGGAGAGATGAACTGCTGGCATTCTGGACAATGCCGATGGTGCTTCCGTCCAGAGTCTCGTTGATGGCGAGCGCTCCGGCTCCGGAAGCGCTTCCGGAGCCTTCACTGATGACCTTGTTGCCTATCATTACAAATGATGTGGCACCGGATGCATCGCATGGGCCGCCGTTGATTGCGAATACCGCCTTGCTCCCGGCGGCCAGCTCACTTGTGCTCTGAAGCCCGTTGTCTGCAGCCGCTATTCTGGTGATGAACATATTCGACGGATATGTTATATAGGAGACGCTCTGTGTGCCTCCAAGCATTTTTATCTGTGCCTGGCGAATCTCGGCGCCATAGCTTGCATCTGTTGTGCTCCAGCTGGCTTTGCGGAATGCGAGGGAGTCTACATCCCAGAGTATCTCCTGGTTGTAGTCCTTTCCCAGCACGTCGCTGAAGGCGGAGTTGTCTATCTTTTCGCTGCAGGACCACAGCATTGCGGGCAGGGCAGCGGCCAGACAGATTCTGATTATGTTGTTGTTCATAATGTTGTTTTTTATTTTGGTTGTTCTTTTGTTCCAGATCCTTCGCTGCGCTCAGGATGACAGGGACGTTTTGGTGTCTCAGATCCTTCGCTGCGCTCAGGATGACAGGGACGTTTGGATGACAGGGACGTTTTGGTGTCAGTGATCTAGAACGGGAGGCCATCATCCCAGCCCGGGTTCTGTGAGAGGGCACCGTTTGTCAGTATCCTGTCCTTTGTAGGGATAGGGTAGAGGTAGTCCCTGTCTTCGTTCCAGTGGCGCACGAGATCCTGGTGGATAGTCAGGTAACCCTTGCTGCCGACCTGTCCGGTCTCCGGGTCGTACAGGTAGATCCTTTCCCCGAGCTTCAGCTGGACATCTGCCTGCGGGCCTTCCGCAGTGTTGTCATCGTAAATATAGACATCATAGGTACCGTCTCCATCAAGGTCATAATTCCCTGGAGCAGGAATGTACATTCCGAGGAATGGTTTTTCGAATATCTTGCCTTCCTTCCACCTCATCATATCGTAATAGCGGAAACCTTCCATAAACAGTTCGACAGTACGCTCCCTGCGGATTTCGAGGATCACGCCCTTGTTGGCTCCCTTGTCCACATTAGGATATCCCCACTGTTCTGACTCCAGCCACTCATCCGGGTCGGCGTTGGCTTCCGCCATATTCAGATCCGGCATGTCTGCTCGGTTGCGGATAAGGTTGATTGACCTGTCGAGGTCTTCCTGGGTCAGGGACCCCAGCTCTGCCTTGGCTTCAGCGAAATTGAGATAGACTTCAGCCGTGCGGAACAGAGGGAGATCAACGCAGGAGGAATTGTCCCACTGTTTTGAAATGTAGTATTTCATAGGCTGGTAGCCGAGCTTTGCGATTCGCAGGTCAGGCGGGGCCGATACTCCATCGATAGTGAACCCCGGGGTGCGGAATGTCTGCGCGAGACGAGGGTCACGGTCCTTCACTTCATCAAGGAATGACATTGTCTCGTATCCTTCCTGGTCTGAGAACCTTTCACCGTTGCTCATAAGGTAGGCTCCTACTATACGCCTTGTCACGCCTGCGCATCCTGAACCCGATGATATCTCATAGTTCTGGACACCGTGTGTCAGACTGAGGCTCTGGCTGTAGTCCCTTGCCATTATGATTTCTTCAGGAATGGCGTCCATCGATGTGAACAGATCCTTGTAAGGTGTGCTTCCTTCGTTGTACAGGGTATATCCGCTTTCAGTCATGAACAGATCGGATGCCTTCTCGCATTCCTCGAGATATTTCTCCCAGTCCCCGAGTCCGTGGTATTTACGGAAGGTGCCTTCGAACAGGCAGACACGGGACTTGAGCGCAAGTGCGGTCCAGCGGGTGACCCTGTAGACATCCTTCTGCTGTCTCAGATTGTCTACAGCCCAGTCGAGATCGGCGATTATGTTCTGCATTACAAGTTCACGGGAATCGCGCGGCTTGTTGAGATCTTCCTTGTCAGCGGATCCGATCACGTGGTCATACCACGGCACATCCCCGAACCTTCTCACTTTGTAGAAGTAGAAATATGCGCGGAAGAATCTGGCGACACCGTCATAATGGTTGCGAGCTTCCGTATCTTCACACATATGTGAGTTCTCGAGATAGTAGTTTATCTGCCTGAGGACATCCCAGCCCCATCCGTCTACTCCGCTGGATGTCTCGGGGATTATCCTCTGTCCGCTGATGGCCTCATCGAGGATAGGGTTGATGATGCCATCGGCCTCGTCTTCATAGATGGACCCTCCTGGCAGTACGGAAGGGTAGAAGTTGTTGGTGAACAGCTCCAGGTTGCTCTCCGTGTTGAAGAATGTGGCTGGAGTCACCCTGTCTTCCGGTGTCAGATTCAGCATCCCTTCACAGGCTGTCATCATAGCCAGTACCGGCAGGGCCAGAAGTATTCTGTATATTTTCGTTTTCATTGAAATAGTCCTTTAGAAAGTTATGTCTACACCGAAAGAGAATGTCTTGTTGAGAGGATATCCGTTGACGTTGGTGTTACCGTTGCTCCACGAATTGACACTTCCGGCAAGGGTAGGGTCTACATATTTGCTCTTGAGAGGCGATACGGTGAAAAGATTCTCTCCGCTGAAATAGATACGGATCTTTTCCATCCTGATCTTGTCCATCCATTTCTGAGGGAGGGAGTATCCGAACACGAGACTCTTGAGTCTGAGGTATCCTATATTCTGAAGATATTTCGTGTTGACAACGGTAAGCTCGCGCGGACCTCCGTCTCCTGCAAGGGCAACATATCCTCTCGGACGAGGGAAATATGCATCAGGATTGCTTTCAGACCATACGTTGGACATGAAGTCTGTAGGAATGAACGACTGGTACGGGCGGGAGTACGGCCCCCAGAACATACCCGTCTCTCCTGCCGGATACCAGTTCTGGTACCCTACGCCCTGGAACATTACAGAAAGGTCGAAGCCCATCCAGTTGCCTCCGAAGCTCAGGGAATATGTATACCGAGGAAGTGAGTTTCCTATTACGACCTGGTCACGGATGTCGTTCGCGCTCAATGTAGGGTTTATCTTCCCATCGCCATCCATATCCACGAACTTGAGGTCTCCTGCGTGCAGTCCCGGATCCTTTGCGCAGATATTGATCATATTGTTGACATACGACTGGTCTACAGGATAGTTCGCAGCCTCCTCGTCTGTCAGGAAATAGCCGTCCACTACATAGCCCCACATTTCTCCGAGCCTCTGCCCGGTATATGGAGTGCCTATGGTCTTGTTGTCATTGTTGTAGTATGTCACATGCGAGATGTAGTCGGCCAGGGTGGCGGACACATAGTAGTTGAACGGGCGTCCGGCCAGCATCAGGTTGTCCTTCCATGAGAGCATTATCTCCCATCCCTTGGTCCTCAGGCTTGCTGCATTGGATTTCGGGGAGGAAGCTCCGTAGACGTTCGGAAGGTCCTGGGATGCCATCAGCATACCTTTCGTGTCCCTTATGTAGGCATCTGCGGAGAGGTTGAGCCTGTTGTTGAAGAAACCCAGGTCTATACCGGCGTTCATATTGGTGACCGTCTCCCAGGTCAGGTCTGATGCATTAGGGGCGGATACCGTGGCACCGGTGGCGCGGTTGGTATCTCCGAAAGCATAGCCGATGGATGAGCCTGAATTTATGGTCTGGATATAGTCATAATAGCCTACCTGCTGGTTGCCGAGCATACCGTAGGAGAGCCGGAGTTTCATATTGCTGACATATTTCCTGGCAGGAGTGAAGAATTTCTCCTGGTCGATCCTCCAGCCTGCGGAGAATGAAGGGAAGAAACCGAAGCGGTGTCCGGGAGCGAATCGCGAACTTCCGTCATAACGTCCGCTGGCTTCGAACAGGTATCGTTCCTTGTAGTCATAGTTGACACGGTAGAACACTCCGAAGAGGGCATATCTGTTTTTGCCTCCCGAGATGTTCATCTCCTCTCCCTTTGCAAGGTTGAAGTCATTCATATCCTGGGAGATAAGGTTCGAGCGTTCCGCGGTCAGATCGAAGTAGTATCTTGTCTCGTAGTTGACACCGGCGGTGACCCCGATATGGTGGCCGGAGAAGGTGTTGTCGTAGTTGGCGTATGCGTTTGCAGCCTGATATTCGTTCTTCTCCCTGTTCTCGTACAGTTTGTCCGTAAGGTCTGTCCTCCATTCCACTACTCCCGGAACTTCGGAATAAGGTACCTGTACGGTCCTGTTGATGGCCTTGTATTCCTGCTGGCTGTAGGAATAGTTCGCTGTGATGGAGAAATGGTCCACAGGGGTTATTACGGCCTCGAATATGGTTCCGAACGAGTTGTTGGAATCCTGGTTGAATGTCTTGTCATACTGGACAATCGTATGGAATCCGTTTGCAGGGATATAGTTGGATGCTATCGCTGAAGGGACTCTCCAGGAAAACGTTCCGTCAGGATGGTAAGGCATTATGGATGCAAGGGCATGCGCGCTTGCGCTGGAGAACATTCCGGCAACGGCACCAGGGGAATTGAAGGTGTATTTGTTGTAGTTGAAGGATGTGTTGTTGCTGATTTTCAGCCACGGGGTTATCTGTGCGGAGATCTTCGAGCGGAAGTTCCATCTCTTGTAGTCATCTCCCGAGCCCTGATTCAGCACTCCCTTGCCATCGTACAGTCCGCCCGATATACGGTAGTTGATCTTGTCGTTCCCTCCATAGACGCTGAGATCGTGTTCCCACGTAGGTCTTGTGTTGTCGAAGAAATAATTGTACCAGTCGAAGTTGCCGTAGTATTTATACTGTCCGTTCTCTTCCACCACCCACGGACGTTCCGGGTTCTCGACCTTGTCGTTGCGCCTTATCCACAGTTCGTAGTAGTCCATATCATTGTAGTTGGTATATTGCGACCCCTGGTATGTGGAGAAGAACATGTCGACGATAGCAGCCGAGTAGTAACCTCTTGTCTCGAAGTCGGTGGATGTCGTCGGGGCACTGAAGCTGAAACGGCCGTTGTAGGAGACGTGGGCCTGGCCATCGTTTCCTGATTTGGTGGTGACGAGTATCACTCCGTATGCGGCACGGGCTCCGTACACTGCAGCGGCGGATGCATCTTTCAGCACGCTTATGGACTCGATGTCGTTAGGGTTGACATTGTCTATGTTGGCTTCGATACCATCCACCAGCACGAGCGGTCCTGTGCTGCTGCTTATGGAGTTGATACCCCTGATGTTGAGGGTGGCTCCCTGGCCCGGACGTCCGTTGCCCTGGGTCACGTTGAGGTTAGGCACGATTCCGATAAGCAGGGAGGAGGTGTTGGATGCCGAGCGTCCGACAAGCTCCTCGCTGTCCACTACATCCACCGCTCCGGTGAGGTTGATCTTTTTCTGTACACCGTATCCCACCACGACTGATTCATCGAGCAGGCGGGAGTCAGGCGTGAGGACCGTGGTCTGTTCCTCCTCTCCGGTGACCATGATCTCCTTGGCCTGGTATCCGATATAGGATATCGTCAGTATATCCCCGGCCTTGAGAGAAATGGAATATCTCCCGTCCAGGTCTGTCACGACTCCTGTATCTGTCCCCTTGATGAATACGGATGCCCCGATGAGCGGCTCCCCGTTGATGTCAGTTACTTTGCCGGAGGCTGTGAACTCCTTGTCCGAGATGACAGGGGCGGTGCCTCCTTCAGGCCATACAGCGATCTGTCTTCCTGAAATCAGATATTCCAGCCTTGCCTGCGAGCATACTGCCTGGAGGATGGATTCGATATCCTGTCCTTCAAGGCGGACATCCACGCTTGTTGACAATCTGGATTCGACAGTCTCTTCATAGATGAAGATGTAGCTGCTGTTCTTTTCGATGTACTCAAAGACATTCCTTATGGTCTCGTCCTGAGCACGTACCGAAAACAGATCCTGTCTGCTGTCCCATTTCACTGTCACTTTTGCGTTGACAGCGGATCCGGACAGGAACAGTAATCCTGTGACCAATGCGATAAGTCCCGTTACCGAATTGGCGGTCCGATAAAAATTGTGCATAGATCTAGTTGTTATAAGTTATAATGTATAAGAGATAAGGGTCAATCTTTCGCCGAAATAGTATAACCCTCTGATACAGAATAAGTAATATTGATGTTGACAAGTCTGCTGATGTTTTTCAGCACTTCCTCGAGGCTGTCCTTGAATTCCAGTTTCCCGTACAGACGCGATACGGTGTCACTGCAATGTACCGGGATGCCGTAATATTCAGCCAGTCTCTCGGCGACCTTGTCGATGGTCTCTCCATAGAGGTTGACATATCCGTCCGCCCAGCATATATAGTCTTCCGTGCAGACTTCCGACACTGAAATGAGACCATTGTCCATAGATGCCATCTGTCCCGGGGAAAGCATTATCCCGCTCCCTCCCGGCACTGACACTTCCACCGAACCTTCGGCCAGCACGACATTTCCGTTGCCATCATCGCTGGTGCGGACATTGAATTTCGTCCCGTGCACCTTGACATCGAATCCGTCCGTGCAGACAATGAAAGGCCTGTTCCGGTCGTGCGCGACATCCAGATAGACTTCACCGTCCACGAATATTCTGCGCTCCTTTGCGCTGAATGAGTCAGGATAGATCACTTCTGAACCGGCGTTGACCTTAAGCAGGGAACCGTCCGGAAGATGCAGGGTAGCGACAGCCCCTGATGGAGTGTCAAATACATTAAGATTCCTTGCAGGAACACCCGGCAGCTTCGAGTCGCTGTATGGATGTATGAAAACCGCGAGCAGGATCACGGCTGCTGCAGAAAGGATGGCGGATATAGTGGAGATAATGACTGTATTTCTCTTTCTGACGGCTATGCGCCTGAAAGTCTTCTTCACTATCGCATCGATGTCGGGTGCAGGCTGCCGCAGTTCCGTATTCAGCAGTTCATCTATTCTGTTCTCATCCTTTCCCATAATCAGACGGTCTTTATCTATATGTCGCAGGAACGTCTGAAAATCCCTATATGAAAAACAGAAAAATTTTCAATGTCGCGGTCAGCCGCTTCATAGCGTATGTGAGATGATTGCTGACAGTCTTTGTCGATATCCCGAGAATGTGCGCTATATCCTTGTATGACAGTTTCTCTATCTTCGCGAGGTATAGGACGTGCCGGCATTTGGAAGGAAGCTCCCCGATGGCCTTGTTCAGCCGGTCGACTGTCTCCTGGTCGTAAGCCGAATCCGGTTCCGGGTCTGCGATATTGAGCTCTATGTCTCCGATTTCTCCGGTGCTGGATGCCCATCTGTATTCCCTGCGCAGCATCGATATGGACTTGTTGAGAGTGAGCCTGTGAAGCCAGGCATTGATGTTCTCTATGTCTGGCAGATGCCTGCGGGCTTCCCAGACAGCCACAAAGACTTCGCTGACGGCATCTTCCGCCAGCTCTTTCCTTTTCAGGATACGGTATGCGTAATTATAGCAGGGTGGGGTATGGGTTATGATAAACTGTCTGAATGCAGCTTCATCGCCATTGGCGATATAAGTTATCTGATAATCTTTTCCCAAAGCCTGTTTCTTTGTTATGCAAAGATATATGACTTCGGTTAAAAAAGTATTAATTTATAAAAAAATCAGCCCGACCTCTCAAGGGGCCGGGCTGAAGAGTCATCTGTATATGGCTTTTATTTGAATCCTTTCGGAACCTTGGAGAATATGGCGCGGATGCGGTCCATATCGAACTTCTCGGTGCGGTCGTAGTTGTATATACCGTTCTGCTCCTGCTCGACATCAGTGAGCTGGGTATAGCAGTATCCGCAGATATGGTCGAAATAGAGGATGGCATCTGTAAGGTCTTCCATCCTTTCGTAGACCTCCTCTATAGTCTTCGGAGCGTTGCCGTAGCCCCAGGATATTTCGGAGAACTCCTGTCCGACAACCCACTTGATTCCTCCGTATTCATCTACAAGATACGGCTGCCCGTCATATTCGACTTCACGGTTCTCAAGGTCGTGCTGCCTTACCTTGCCATCCACCGGAGCTATCCACGCTGAAAACTTGCCTGGATCCTGCTCGTACTGGTGTACGGAGAATATGTCTGTCTTTACGTGATAGTTTCCGCTTACATCGTGGCACGGCCTGTAGTCCAGATTCCTGGTGAGGTCGTACACATCCGATACGAAACGGCAGGCTTCGCGTGCGGCCTCCCTGTTGTCAGGGTGCTCCCACGTCTCGTTGAACGGTGTCCACATTATAATGGATGGGTGGTTCCTGTCACGCACTACTGTCTCTTCCCATTCTGTCAGGAAGTTGCGTGCGCTGCCGATGCGGTTGATGTTGGCTCCCCAGCTTGCAGACTCGCCCCAGGTCAGGTAGCCGAGCCTGTCTGCCCAGTAGTGGAAGCGAGGCTCGAAGATCTTCTGATGAAGCCTTGCTCCGTTGAATCCGGCTGCCATGGAGAGCTCTATGTCGCGCTTCAGGGCTTCATCGGTCGGAGCAGTCCATATACCGTCAGGATAGAATCCCTGGTCAAGGACAAGACGGAGGTATACCGGTTCATCGTTGAGGTAGATCCTGTTGCCGATAACCTGTATCTTTCTCATTCCGGCATACGCCTTGACGTGGTCGATGACCTTCCCTTCCGCAGAGAGCACATCATATTCGATGTCATAGAGGTAAGGGTCTTCAGGAGACCAGGTCTTCACTTTCTTCACGGTGAGCTCAGCCTGGCTCTGGGCCGTGGCCGGTATGGTCTTCTCGCTGACTGTCTTCCCGTTGTCGATTATGCGTATACGGAGTTTCTGCCCCTGCTGCACTGCATAGTATTCAGGTCTGAATACAAACCTGCTCTGGTCCAGGTCCGGGATCACATAGACATCCTTCAGCCCGTCCTTGTGGACTGCTTCCATCCAGACTGTCTGCCAGATACCGGTGGTACGGGTGTATTCGCATCCGAATGATGCAAATCTCCCGCACTGCTTCCCCTTTGCATATTCTCCTGACCGTTCGTCATCCTCCACACGGATCACCAGATTGTGGGTCTTTCCTGCACTGACCATCCGGGTGATGTCGACGGTAAAGGAGGATGAGCCTCCCCAGTGTCTCCCTGCGATCCTGCCGTCAATGTAGATGGATGCTATGTAGTCTACGGCACCGAAATGCAGCAGAATCCTTTTCCCATCCCAGTCTGCAGGGATCTCGAGCCTGCGCTGGTACCACATTTCCGGTATGAAGTCAGTGAATCCGACTCCTGAAAGTTCGCTCTGGGGTGCGAACGGGACTGTTATCTGTCCGTCGAAGCCCTCGCTTCTGAACAGTTCCCTGTCCATTCCTGAGCGGGAGAAATCAAACGTATAGCTCCACTGGCCGTTGAGGTTGATCCATTCGCTTCTTTCGAACTGAGGTCTCGGGTATTCCGGACGTGGCAGATCGGCAGCCGCTGCACCGCCGCTCTGAAGAAAGGCTGCTGTACCGGTGATGACTGCAGCAGCCATAGATAGGATTTTTCTTGATGTCATATAAATTATTGTTTTACTGTTATCGGGCTTCCCGGATCAGTCCGTCCGTACTGCCGGAGCGTACGGACGTTATTTTATGTCTATGCTGTTGAGCAGGTCGAGTCTGCCTTCATCGATGAGTTCGAGGATGAGCTCCCCGAAAAGTGTGTTCTGCCAGGCGAACCAGGCGCGGGTGAACTTCTCCGGATTGTCCTTGTGGAAAGACTCGTGCATGAAGCCGGTCCCTGCATCCGTGGTCATCAGGGTCTCGATGCACCATTTGATCTCTGCATCATCATCCGAAGTGAAGGCTTTCATCATAATGCTCATAGGCCATATCATATCATATCCGATATGAGGCCCTCCGATACCTTCCCCGGCTGTGCCTTTGAAGAAATAAGGATTGTCTTCGCTCCAGACGAAACGGCGGGTGTTCCGGTATATGGGATCATCTGCATCTACATCACCGAGATAGGCCATGGACAGCAGGCTCGGTGCGTTGGAGTCATCCATAAGGTAGGCATTGCCGAACCCATCCACCTCGAATGCGTATATCTTCCCGTATTTCGGGTGCTTGACAATGGCGTGTTTCTTCAGTGCCTTCTCGACCTCATCTGCGAGCGCCCTGCATTCTGCAGCGAGCTCCTTCTCGTGGTTGACACTGTCGAGTATCTCCGCAGCCTTGCGCAGGGATGTCACTGCAAAGAAATTGGATGGCACGAGGAAATCGAACGTAGTGGCATCATCCGATGGACGGAAGGATGAGACTATCAGACCTACCGGGTTGACAGGGTTGCCGTAACCGCTGCAGCATTTGGTGTCCAGCTGCCTTTCCGTCTTCCTCATGAACGAATATGGTCCGGGACCATCCTTGCGCTGCTGTTCCTTGAATGTCTTGAGCGTGTTGCGGATGGCATTGAGCCAGTCTTCTCCGAATATTGATTCATCGCCTGTGGTCTTCCAGTACTGATATGCGAGACGGATAGGGTAGCAGTGAGAGTCTATCTCCCATTTCCTCTCGTGGACATTGGGGTCCATCTTCGTTATATCGGACATCCATTCCCCTCCGGTAGGCCCGTCGTTGAAGGCGTTTGCGTAAGGGTCTATGTTGATCAGCTTGAACTGTCTGGTGATCACTCCTGCTATCATCTCGCGCAGGTGTTCATCTTCGTTCGCCAGCTGGACATACGGCCACACCTGGGCCCCTGAATCCCTGAGCCACATTGCGTGTATGTCTCCTGTGTAGACAAAGGTGTCAGGACTGCCGTCCTCGTTTTCTCTGAAATGTACAGTCGTGTCCAGGGTGTTCGGGAAACAGTTGGAGAACATCCAGGCCAGTCTCGGGTTCGTGAGCAATCCCTGGACTTCAATGATCTTGTCCTCTACTGCCTCCGATCTGAAGAGCCTGTCTTCTTCCGCGGGCCTCTGTGAGACATATTCCTGGGCGTATGTGCTTATAGCAAGCGTCTGTGCGGCTGCAAGGGCGATTGTCGCTGTCAGTCTGTGTTTCATGTCTTATAATGTTTTCTGCATCAGTTGCGGCTGGCAATCCAGCACAAAATACAAATGTAGTTAAAAATAGGGAACCGTCAAAACCGCTTCTACTGTAAGGCCGCAAGACGGGCATATATCTCCGCCATTGCCCATTGCGTGAGCAGCCAGTGTCTCTCGTCATGTCTGCGTCCGCTGCAGTCATCGTTGAAAAGCCCTTCCGGGGTGCGGGAATATCTCCACGCGGCCTCTGCGGAGGCTTTCACGGCATCGATGTACTGCGGGTTGCCATCAGCCTTGTACAGTTCGGCCAGTCCTCTCACCATGACTGCGTGGAACCAGGTGTTTCCTGGTTTCAGCACTTTGATCTGCTGGCCGTCAGGTGTGGTGAAATCCTCGAAGAAAAAGTCTTGGCATGCACTGGCTGTCTTCTGTGCCTGTTCCAGATATGTCTTGTCCCCTGTAATATTGTAGAGCAGGACTCCGGCCTGTATCATCTGCCCGCTGTTATAGGCGAATTTCCATTCGGTGATCTTCCCTTCGAGATTTATGTTGTCGAAATAGAGATTGTCCGTAGTGTCGCGTAGAGTCCTGAAGGTCCAGTCATACAGTGCCCTGCCTTGGGTGAGGTATCTTTCCTCTCCGGTCGCGAGATGGAGCTTTAGCGCAAACACGGCGCCCGGTGCGTTGGAGCATGTGTTTTTCGAGTGCTTCTTCTGCTCGCACCAGTATATTCCGCCTCCGAGCACATCGTCTGTGCCGCTTTCGATGAATTTCCAGATCATTTCCGCGTTGTCGAGGTATTCCTTGTCTCCGGTCAGACTGTAGAGGTCGGTGAAGTCGATCCCGAGCCAGATGTTGTCATCGTAGAACCGGTCTGATTCGGGAGCGGAGTTTATGTAGGATGAGTAAGCGGCGGGGCTGCGTCCGGTGTCAAGGTATTCCTTCAGACCCGGGAGAACCCGGCCTGTGAGGGTGTCAGCATATTCCGGAGCGCTTTCCATAATTGCAGTGACAGCTGAAAGCGAGCCGGAGAACGGCCATAGGTATGAGTAAGGGTTGGACCCGCTGGCCTCGGATGCAAGGTATCCGGCTTTGTAGTCGTTGTCCGTAGGCCAGTTCTCCCTCAGGAGAAAGTTCCCGGGGACGGAATAATGGCTGTAGATGGCAGCGACCGTCTCTTCCGCCCTTGTGAGCTCTGTATTCCTGTCCGCACTTCCGCTGCAGCCGCAGAGGAGGGCGCCGGCCAGGAGGAATAATGTATATTTTGTGGCAGTGTTCATTGAATGAAAAATTTATGAGGGTGGCTCAGAAGGAGGAATTCCGGATCCTCCTTTCAGCCACCCTCACAGAAGTTAAATCATAGTCTTGTCATAGCCTCGATGAGGGTGGATCCGCTCACCTGCGGCTGAAGATAGCCATAGAATTCATTGTAAGGCGTCGTCCAGTCGTAGTTGAAGAACATATCCGACCCTTCGCTCTTGTCAATGCCTTCAGTCCACGCTGTGATGGCGTTGTGGGTAATGAAGTCGGCCAGCTCCTTGCGGAAACCGGCATCGAACGATTCCTCATCATTGGCCATAAGGACTGCATACCGGATGAATATGCCTTTGAAAAGGGCGTTGTCGCTGTTGGCTGTGCCCGTCTCGGAATTCATTATGCCATCGGTGGTCATATTGTCCATCTGATACTCTGCCGCCTTTACTGCTTCGGTCTTGTATTTAAGGTCTCCGGTGGCCTTGTAGAGCATATGAGCAGCTCCCATAAATGTCCCCTGATTGTAGCTGAGGGCACCTCCGTTGACATTCCCTCCCGACATATTGTCTGCAACGGCTCCTGTAGATGAATTGTACAGGGTCGCGCTGAGCCAGCCGTAAATGCGTTTTGCATCATCCAGATATTTCTCATCCCGGGTGAATTCATAGAGCCTCATTGCGCAGATGGCGCCCGGCCCGTTCGAGCATGCATTCTTGCTGTTGGCGGCATCGAGGCTCCATCTGATGCCGCCTCCGTTCTCATCGTCGCTCCATCTGGTGATGATCCAGTCATCGTATGTCTGCTTCGCGTATGTAAGGTATTCCTGTACATTTGTCGCTTCATACATACGGAGGAGGGTCATTACAATCCATTCCATATCATCGGTGTATGCATTGTAGTAGTCGGGGCTGTTGTAGTTGTGCGCCCTGTTCTGATGCCACAGCCGCATATAGTTCTCGTATTCTGCTGCCCTTTCCGCATCAGTGTCGCGGATACGGAGATATGCGTCCACTATGACATCCATTGCGTGGGCCTGCGGCCAGTAGGCGTATGTACTCAGGCCAGGATCGACATTGTCGTTTATTATCCAGAAAGTTCCTTTCTCCGGATCCATGAAACGGCTTGTCAGCACATTGTCCACACTGTCGGCGGCTGCATTCCAGTCGATGTCGTACGGCGCTTCGAGCCTGGAGTCCGGATCATACATCTCTCCGGTGTACGAGCCGTCGATCCCGCAGGAAGACAGGCCTAAGGCAGCCAACGGCAAAATCATATATAATTTCTTCATCGCTATACTGTTTAATTGTCAAGGAATTCCACATAAACATAGTAATTTTCTACTTCAGGGGAACAATTCACGGTCAGATTGATCCGTTTGGTGTTCTGTCCCCTGTATGACTGCAGGACTTTGTAGTGGTAGTCCCAGTCGGAATTGTCATCCCAGAACGATATCTGGTATGCCGGGTCTCCTTCCGGATATGGGCTTGTCGGATCGGCACCTCCGAAATCTTTCTGGTGGGCGAGCTTCCAGGTCTTGCCGTCTATCACCATCTTGACAAAGAACCTTGTGTCGGCGAAATCCTTTACAAAGTCAGGAGCGAACTCTCCCTTGTACCAGATTCCGTTGCCGGTGTATTCGAGCATTATATGGTTGCTCTTGTCCACGCATGACTGCATATAGACTTCCGTGATGTGCTCCACAGTGGCGGAGTTGTCCATATAGCTGATATTGATGCGGTAGATTCCTGTCTCTCCGGTCCAGGTGGATGCGGAGCCGGTCTCTTCGAATCCATTGTTGACCGAGAAGTGCCTTCCGCTGCCGTCATTGCTGTCCGTGATGCTGTAGCTCTGTCCGTTGGTCAGCTGTGTGTATATCTCGAATTCTCCTGTCCCGGTGGTCTTCATCGCTCCATAGCCCGAGCCGAATTCAGTCGCGCTTCCTGTGAAATACATTCTCTCAGGGACGCCTTTCATACGGGTGACTGTTATGTGACGGATGACGGATGACATCGCAGTGTTCCCGATAAGGGAGGTCTCCACTCCCCACCAGATGTCGCCTGCCGAGCCGGCGGCTATGCCGGCGCTTGTGGCGATGCTTTCCAGATCCTGGTGGCTGACCGATACGGAACTGTTGTATCCGGCGCTTACGGATGCTATCCTTGAATTTCCCGCCTCGTCACTGAAGAATACCACTGAATATGATGTCAGTGCAAGCTGAGGGCTTTCCTCAGGGGTCTCCCATGCGAATGTCTCATTGGATCCGCTGATGGTCAGAAGTTCTATGGATGCATTCTCTTCAGGGGATGTCAGTGCACCTACGACAGGTATGTCATCGAGGTCGAAGCCGAAATCGAAGATATGGTTCCAGCTGGAACGGTTGGTCTGTATGGATATCGTGCAGTCCAGCCCTTTGACAGGGGAGTGCAGTTTATAGCAGGACTGGTAGCTGTCGTTGATGTAGTCCTGGTTTTCGATGACGTGGATGTCAAAGTATGAATTCTCTGAATCCACGTTTCCCGGATCGGATGCATCCCTGTCCGTGCGTGTCGAGCCCCAGATCACCTGCTTTCCATCCATTTCTGCGAGGAAACGGTAACGGTCATCCCTGTCTGTCCATATTGAAAAGCCGGATGGCGTCGACCAGACTCCGTTGCCTTCATATTCCATTTCCGAGAGGAGAGTATTGTCGGCACAGTACAGGCATACATCGGAAATGGAGGTGAATTCAGCCGTGTTCCGGTTGAAATCCAGGACTATCCTGTATATTCCGTCTGAAACTGCAGCGGCATTCTCCGCATCCGAGGTTATCTTGCCATCAGAAGTTATGTAGAATGTCCTTCTGGCTCCTTCTGAAGCCCGGTTGACGAAACAGAAATCTCCGGAGATTTCGGATGTCAGAGAAAATACTCCCTCTTCCGTCGTGATCATTTCGCGGGCGGCGGTGACATCGGCTCCCGTCTCGCTCCCTTCACCGGTGATGAAGAGCCTGTATGGTGCGGATACCGGGGATGCATCCCTGGTGACAGTCAGCTTCCTTGCCTGCGGAAGAGTCTGCTGGGAAGCCTGGCCTGTACTGGCGCATACCGTCCAGTACAGGTCTCCCGTTTCCTCGGCTTCAATGCCTGCCATCTCGGCCAGTTCGACAAGATCAGGCTGCGGCATGGTAAGCATATTCTTGGTGCCGTTCTCATCGGATTCGTACCGGCCGAGTTCCGTGGCGGCATCGCTTCCGTAGAAAATGACGGAATAGGATGGGTTGCCGACAGAGGCGGCCTCCCATTCGAACGTAAAGTCTGCGAAGTCTTTGTTTATAAGTTCCAGACTGTAGCCGTCAGATGGATAGGTCAGGTTCTCTACTGCAGAAAATTCAGTGTCCTGATATTCCATCTCCATCTCGCAGCCGTGCATCAGCAGAGCAGCGGCCGGGATGACGGTCATCATATATATAAGATGTTTCATTATCGTTCAAGATTATCTGATGTTGTCAATAATGTGCGTAGGATGATCCATATCCCCGTTCATATACAGTGTGATGTCCACTGTGGATCCGTTGACGCTGTCAGCGAACTTGTACGGGTTCTGCCATCTGTTTCCGTCGTATACATATTCGTATACGTAGAAATATGATCCGGTCAATGATCCAGGCCTGCTGGAGTCACCGGCCTCATAGCCCCACAGCATTTCTGTGCCGTCTACCATTGCTCGGAAGTTGTACCTGTCTTCCTCCCAGGAGCCGTGGTCTATGAAGGCTACAGAGTACCCAGTCAGTTTCCACATACCGTTGCCGATGTATGTCATTGCCGTCTCGAATGAATCTGCGAAGTTGAATATGACATTTGTCACAGGCTCGAAGGTTATGGACCTGATGTTGAAGTCCAGGGCGATCCTGTAGAGTCCATCTTCAGCTACTGTCGCAGGCACCGTGCTCTGGTCATCCAGGATGCCATCCGTGACGGTATAGGTCTTGTGGCCTTCATCCATGGAATCGATGAAGGTGAATCCCTGGCCTGCCTTGAGCTGGTGGTAGAAGATGAATGTCCCTTCTTCGGTCCCGTTGATTGCCTTGCAGGCTGCTGAAATGTCATCGCCTCCTTCAGATCCGGCGCCGGTAATGTACAGGGCCTCAGGTATCTCTTCGAATCCGAGAAGCCTAGTGACTTCAAGGCTGTACGGTGTCACGGTCACTTCAGACTGGGTGATGCCGCGGCTTGCGACTACAGCCCAGTACATAGTGCCATCGGCGCCGGTCTCTATCCCGGCGGCACGGGCGGCGCTGTTGAGTTCCTTGTGAGGTATTCCGGCAGAGGTGCTGAATCCTGCATCTACCCTGTACACTATCTCTCCATCCGGTTCGGAGTAGAACACTACTTCATACTGCGGAGGGTTTCCGTCTTCAGCGTAGGCAGGAGACCAGCGGAATTCTGTCGTGGCTGTGCTTGAACTCTGAAGTTCGATATAGGTGCCATCTTCCGGTGTAATGAGCGACTCTACCGGGCTTACCGAACCGGTCCGGAAGACCATCTTGTCGGAACAGCCGGCGGCACCTGCGATGATGGCCAGTGCGTATATGATATAAAATTTCCTTTTCATAGTATCATAAATTATGTTTGGTTGTGTCCCTGCCATATCAATAGCCTGGATTGTTCGGCCTGAGGGAAGGAACCAGGTCGAGCTGAGACTGAGGAACCGACCACAGCCTGTCTCGCTCCGTGAAGACGAAATTGTCCACCGTTATGCTTCCTGTCTCTACGGATGACACTATCGGTCCGTTAAGGCTTGTGTCCGTAATATCCCATCGGAGCAGGTCATAATATCTCAGGCCTTCGAGGGCAAGCTCGCATCTGCGTTCCCTGCGGATGAGGTCGCGCATATCGTCACCTGTTACATTTGTCGGATAGGAGCATGCGCCTGCATCGAATCCGGCACGTTCGCGTATAGGCCGGATGGTCTCGTCCCAGACAGTCTGGTCGAACTCGTTCAGTGCCTGCTTGGCCTCGGCGTACATCAGCAGCACATCCGCATATCTCATCATTATGATATTGTTCCAGTGCCTGAGTTCAAGACCGTGGTCGAGGTCGAAATATTTGCGCACATAGAAGCCTGTACATGTGGTGTTGCCTCCGATTCCGAATGCATCGTTCCCGCCGGTCACGTCAAGCGTCCATTCTGTATAGTTGCCGCTGTTGTCATGGTCTTTCCACGTCTTCCCGTGGCAGGCGACGGTTGCAAGCAGGCGGGGATCCCTGTTGGTGTACGGATCGTTTTCCGAATACCCTGATCCACTTTCAGTGATTTCCATTCCGTTCTGCATCAGATAGTCATCCACCAGAGAACGTGTAGGACACTGCTGCGTGAGGGCTGCCCCGGCTGATATCGGCGCCATATTGTTGAATGACCACTGCTTGACAGTCTCCATTGCGGAATAGTCGAGGATCACTTCAGAATTGTATTCGTATGCCGACATGAACAGGTTCTCGTATGCCGAGCAATGGTCTGTCGCCGTATTGAACAGCGAGTAGGTGCCGTATTCGCCCTGGTTATGTATCAGTTCATCACAGATATCGGCCACTTCCTGCATATCCCCTTCATAGAGATATATCCTGGCCAGCAGTACCATTGCCGCAGCCTTTGTGATCTCTCCGTTCTCCGCTGCGGACAGCTCATCCCTGGAAGGAAGGTCAGGGATTATCGCTTCCAGTTCAGAGATCAGCTGTGGAATGATCTCGTCCTTCGGTGTCCTTGTGGATGCTTTGGATTCATCCAGGGAGATGTCGCTCAGGAAGAACGGTACAGCCCCGTAGAAGTTCACAGCCCTGAAATACAGGTATGCCCTGATGAAACGTATCTGTGCTATCATATCCATCTTGGCCTCTGGATCCATATCAGGGACGAGGTCTATGTTGTCCATGAAGACATTGGTGGTCTTGATGCCCTGATAGAGCCACTTCCATTCAGATTCGAAGACCCCGAGAGATGCCGTGGCGGTCCCGGTGCGTATCTGCCTGGAGTCCGGGTTTCCCCTCATTTCGTACAGATTGTCGCTCAGGCATTCATCGAACCATATCTTGTTCTGGGCGTACATCTGGTTGTATGCCATATTCAGTACCGACTGCGCCCTGTCTATGGAAGTCCAGAACGTGCTGTCGGTGTATCTGTCGGTCGGGACCTGGTCCAGAGAATTGCAGCCTGCGGCAAGCACCAGGGTCCCGGCAAGGATTGTTCTATATAAATGTTTCATATTTCAAAAGTTTATGTCCGGTGTCAGAATGTGAAGTCAAGCCCCATACCGAAATAGCGGAGGTTAGGGTAGTTTCTTCCCGAGTTGGCTCCTCCGGCATTCATACTGTTACCGAATTCTGAAGATTCCGGATCCAGGAATGAGATGCCGCTGACAGTGAACAGATTCTGGGCATCGAAATATATCCTGAGCTTCTCGATGCCGACCTTGTCCATCCATTTCTTCGGGAACGTATAGCCTATCTGGAGGTCTTTCAGACGCAGATAGCTTGCATTGAACATCTGTATATCAGAACAGTATCCGTAGTTGTTCTGCTCGGACTGGGCTGATGTATATGTCAGTCTCGGCCACCTTGCATCGGTGTTTGTCGGAGTCCAGTAGTCAAGCTGATGCGTATACATCGTATATCCGTAGTTCTCGTGGAAAGGTTCCACCAGCTCACCGCGGAGCATCATATCCCTCTTGAGGACACCCTGGAACATTATGCTTAAGTCTATGCCTTTCCAGCTGACAGCATAGTTGAGACCGAACGTGTAACGAGGGAACGCATTTCCGAGATATACCCTGTCGTTCTCGTTTATGACTCCATCTCCGTTCTGGTCGACATATTTGACATCTCCCGGATGCAGCTGTCCGGACATACCGGCCGGCAGTGCGGAGTTCTCTATCTCTTCATAGCTCTGGAAGAAACCGTCTGTCTTGTACCCGAAGTATGAATAGAGCGGCAGCCCTTCACGTATGATCCTGTAGATCTCATCGGACTGGCTGATCTGTTCGTATCCTTCAAAATGCAGGACTCTGTTCCAGGAGTCTCCGATATTGAATGTCAGGTTATGCGTCCAGTCATCAGTGAAGCGGGACCAGTTGACCGTAAGTTCCCATCCCTGGGTCCTCATCTCTCCTGCATTGTAGCTGTTGAGGGTCGTACCGAGGTGAAGAGGGGTCTCCGGTGTGATAAGGATGTCGGTAGTGTGCTTGTTGAAGTAGTCGAACCCTATTGTCAGGCTGTTCTTGAAAAATCCTGCATCGAATCCGACATTCAGCGTCTTTGAGACTTCCCACTGGAGATTGTCGGTACCGAGCTGGAATCCTGCCCCGGCTACGGCCACATTGTTGAATCCGTATGTATTCGTGTATACGTCGTATGTGGTGAAATACTGGTAGTCGGAGACCGCCTGGTTACCGAGAGTACCGTAAGATGCCCTTATCTTCAGGAGTCCCATCTTCTGGTTCCATTCTGCCATCCACGGTTCTTCCGAGATCGACCAGCCTGCAGATACGGAAGGGAAGAATCCCCAGCGGTAGTCGCTTGCGAATTTGGAGGATCCGTCGTAACGGAATGTCCCTTCGATGAAATATTTCTCCGCATAGTCATATCCTACCCTGCCGAATACGGATGTCAGGCTTGTCCTGGTAGTGCTTTCCGGAGTGATGTAGGAACCTCCGGTGTCAATCTCCGAATCGCTTCCCTGGATGCCGAGTTCATCATCCACCCTGAGTATGCGGATCTGGTTGCCCTGTCTTGTGTATGATTCGTTAGATGCACCGAGAAGGGCATATACGTGGTGCTTTTCGGCGAATGTCCTGTCGAAGTCCAGCATTATCTGGGAGTTGATCAGCCAGGATTTCTCGTTCCAGTCCTCGGACCTGCGGTCAGTATTGTTGAGTCTCGGTTCTCCGTCGATATCCTGGTAGTTATAGAATTCTGTAGTGAATGTCCTGGTATAGCGGTGGTTGGAGTAGATATCCGCCCCGAGTGTGCCGCGCAGTTTCAGGCCTTCGATGATCTTCACCTCGAGGGATGCGTTGGCATTGATGTAGTCATTGTTGTATTTGTCGTAGCCGCCATCCTTGAGCAGACCCAATGAGTTGAAGTCCGTAAGCAGGTCGTTCACCAGATACCGTCCGGTTTCCGGATCCTGCTGCCTGTAGTAGTAATAGGTAGGGATACGGGTCGAGTTCGGGATTGCGTTACTGTCCACCGTGTTCCTGCTGTCGCTCCGGTTGTAGGACAGCAGGGCGGTGAATTTCACCCTTTTATAATCAGTCGCTACATTCGCCCTGACATTGTAGCGCTTTACCCCGTAGTCCGGGCCGATGAAGTTGCTCCCCTGGTCGAAATATCCTGCGGACACCATATATGTGGTGTTTGCGCTTCCTCCTGATACGCTCACGTTATAGTTCTGCTGGAGAGCGGTCTGCATGATCTCATCGAAATACCAGGTGCCGTTCCCGTTTTCATAGAGGTCACGGATCTGTTCTGACGTGAAGGATGGATCGAGATTGGCGTTGGCTCTTGCGGTGTTGAGAAGCGTAGCGTTCTGCCAGCCTTCCACCGGTCGGAACATGGAATAAGGGACCTGCCATCCCAGCATTGCCGACAGGTTGACCTGAGGGGCCTGGTTCTTCTGGCCTTTCTTCGTAGTGACGAGAAGTACACCGTTGGCAGCGCGGGAACCGTAGATTGCAGCGGTACCGGCATCCTTCAGGACGGAGACTGATTCGATGTCCTGAGGGTTCAGCTTGCTGAATGCCGAGTTGTCAGTGACAAGCCCGTCGATGACTATCAGAGGGTCGTTGTTGTTCATCGTGCCGATACCCCTGATGTTGATGTTCAGCTGCTGGTCGTTAGGGTTGAAGCTTCTCTGCTGGATGACCAGTGATGGGGATGTACCCTGAAGGGCCTGTGTCAGGTTGGCGACGGATCTGGTCTCGAGCACTTCCGATTTCACCTGGTCCACCGCTCCTACCGAGCGCCGTCTTGTCGTCGTACCGTAGCCGATCACGACCACTTCATCAAGGGATGTCATATCATCTTCAAGGATGACATTGATGACAGCCCTGTCTCCGGGTTCTGTTGTCACTGTCTTGTATCCGAGACATGAGAATTCGAGGGTTGCGCCTGCAGGCACGGTCAGAGAGAATTCTCCGTTCTCGTCCGTAGATGTACCATCCTGGGTGCCCTGTATGAGCACGAATGCTCCAGGGACAGGATTACCATCAGAATCTGAGACTGTACCGGAACATATATGTCCCTGTGCGGAGAGGGATACCGGAACGACAAAAAGTCCGGCTGCGATCAGCAGCCAGATTATCGCCCTCAGCAGTCCCTTATTCTGCGCACGTACAGATAAGGATAGAATGTTGTCCATAATTAGTGCTTTATGTGATTCGTTTTCTGCAAATGTATTTCCCGCCACAGTTTATTCTGTACGATTATGTGCAATTTTAGTATTACATCAGTATATTTGTATTCAAAGAAGTATGATATGCAGGTATCCGGTCATATTAGATTATACATAGTGGCGGCATTGTCTTTTATGTACGCCATTCCCGCTGTCGCGGACAATATGAGGACCATCTCCAGCAGGGAGGGGATTTCCAATAATTCAGTGCTTTCCCTTGCACAGGACCATAACGGGATGGTATGGTTCGGCTCCTGCGATGGGCTGAACTGGTGGGATGGCGGCAAGGTGGGCATTTATCCCGGGGATCACGTGTCAGGGAGACAGCTTTCAGGAAATCTTATCGAAGAGATCGTACCTACGGCTGATTCCCTGTTCTGGATAAGGACAAACTATGGACTCGATCTTCTCGGATATGATGGGATGGTCAGCCGTCACGGACAGTTTCAGGGGATGTACAGGTTCGCGGCAAGGAGCGGTGAGGTGGCGGTGGTCCTGACTGCCGATGACAGACTGTACGGCTATTCGCCGGCATCGGATGAATTCGAGGAGATAGGCAGACCGGATTTCCTCAAGTCGTCCGCTCTGCTGGAAATGCATATAGATGACAGTGATATGCTGTGGGTCGTGACACGTTCCGGAATATCGGTGACCGACCTGGTCTTTCCGATGAATGGCGGCCCCGTGTCCCTGGGTCTTCCGGAACGGATGTCCATCCCCGGTGGCTGTTCTGCAGCGTTCTATGACAGAGGCGGGTTCTTTATACTTGACACTGCGGGCAGGCTCAGTTTCTATGACATTTCTTCCAGGAGCCTGACTTTTCTGTGCGATGTCTCGTCCGAGATACGCGAGCACGGGGAGGTCTCGGACATAGTGTGGGATGGAGATGACCTTATGCTTGCATTCCTGTATAACGGTGTCACCAGGCTGGACAGTGTCTCCAGGGGGGGCAGGACCATATACAGAAAGTCAAGGCTTGATATCTGGTGCGGGGTCTTCTCCCTGCTCAAGGACAGGAACCAGGATATTGTATGGATAGGGACGGATGGCCGGGGTGTGATAATGTATGCCCACAGTGCCACGACTTTCACTTCCTATACATTCGACCGGCTTCCGTATTCCCTCTCCAAGCCGGTGAGGGCTCTGGAAATTGACAGCGAAGGTACACTGTGGGTCGCCACTAAAGGTGAGGGCATCCTTGCTGTCCCTGATTTCTACAGTCAGGAGAGGATAACCCACGATAATTCTTTCCTTCTCAATTCCGGAAACGCTCCGCTTGTGAGCGAGACGGTCTATGCTTTCGAAGAAAGCCGGAGAGGGCTGCTGTGGATAGGATCCGAGGGTACGGGTCTCAACTACTGGTCGTTCAGGGACAGAAGGATGCATATACTTGAAGGTAACCTTCCGGATGACCTTAAGTTCGTACATGGATTGTACGAAAGCTCCAGGGATACCCTGTGGGTGGCGACTGTGGGCTGCGGGGTCTTCAGACTGCTTGTTTCCGGCCCGGATTCCAGACCGTATGTAAAGGAGTATGAGAAAATGGATTTCGGGAAGGATATAGGTGAGAACAATTTCTTCTTTTCTGTCAGTCCTGATGCTGACGGGTCCATACTTTTCGGCAACAGGGGCGCCGGACTCGTACGTCTTGATCCTGTCACGGACGGATATAGCATATACAGTTTCGCAGCCGGCAGGTCAGAGATAGCGGATGATGTCTGGACAATGTGCCGGGATACAGATTCGACCCTCTGGGTCGGGACGAGCTGGGGAATGTTCCCTGCAGAAGCGGAGATGACGGGGCACAGACCTGTGCAGAGCTCTGTCCATTCCATCCTTGAAGATAATTCGGGATACCTGTGGGCAAGTACCAACAGGGGACTGGTCAGATATGACATAACGGACAGCAGCACTGTGTCTTATGGCTATTCTTACGGGCTTGGCGTGATGGAATACAGTGATGGAGCGGCTTTCGCCGATACGGTCAGCAATATCCTCTTTTTCGGAGGGACGAACGGTTTCACATCCGTGCGGCAGGGCAGCTACAGGGACAGGGAATACAATCCTCCGCTGAAGTTCAGGAAGACACGGATAGGGGACAGGATATCTGTGATTGAAAGCGGCTGCAGGCAGCCGAGCGTTACCGTTCCTCCGGGAGAACATCTGTATATGCTGGAAGTGTCGGCGCTTGACTATATCAACGGAAGCAATTATGTATACAGCTACAGTCTTTCTCCGAAGGCAGATGAATGGATAGAGACTCCGCGGGAGATATCGCTCGCCACCCTCGAGCCCGGACGTTATGAACTTTATGTGAAGTACCGGAATCCTGTGACAGGATATGAGAGCGAGCCATACGGGATAGACATACGCGTAGTCCCGTACTGGTACAGCTCCACAGGCGCCAGGCTTGCCTATGCCGGACTTCTTATGGCTGTCTGCGTCCCGTCAGTCATTTTCTTCAGGCGACGCAGAAGAAGACTGGCAGAGGAGAAGTCCAGACAGATGGAGGCGGCAAGGAAGGAGGAGATGCTCGAGTCGAAGGTCCAGCTCCTGGAGGCAGTGGCACAGGAACTGTCGGCTCCGCTTACGATGATTTCCGGTCCCTGCAGGCAGATACTGCAGTATGGCCGTTCGGATGCCTTTGTAAAAAGCCATTCCGAACAGATCCTGCGTCAGAGCTATAAACTTTTCGATCTCCTTTCCCTTTTCCGGGATTTCAGCGGGACGGGAGATATCGAGCCAAGGCTCTTTTCTGTCAGCGATGTGGTCTCCAAGGTCACTTCTTCCTACAGCAGGATCGCTGAAGAAAACGGTGTCGCTCTTTCCGTTTCCGTACAGAGACATATCGTCTGGGGATCAGATCCCGCAAGTATGGCCTCGATATCGGATATTCTGCTGTCGACAGCTTTTTCCAGGGCGGAGAAGGGGTCATCGATAGAGTTCTCTCTTTTTGCGGATGCCTCTTTCCTGAATATGTCTGTTTCATTTATGGCGGAAAGCCGCCAGAAGGATGAGATACGTGCGGTCCTGGACAGATATTCATTGCTGGAAAGGCTCAGCGGGAATATGAAGAACGACTCTTTCCGGGAAGACCTGAGGCTTGCTGCCTGCAGCAGTATAGCAGGAAGGCTCGGAGGGAACATAGTGCCTTTCTTCGAGAAAGACATGATTGTCCTGTCCGTCACCCTGCCCTTTATCGGGGACAGTTCGGAAAAGGAGGAGACACCGGAAGAGATCGGTGTCGCGCAGCAGGAGAGCATTCCGTACGGCTTCAGCCTGCAGCAGGAGCGGCAGAAGAGTTTCGAGGGCATCGAGGGAAGACGGCTTATGTATATAGCCGGGGCTGATGTCGAAATGATGAATTTCGTCGCTGACCTTTTCTCTACAGAATTCAATATACGGATGTTCAGGTCTGCGAATGAAGTCCGGGCGGCACTGGCGGCGACCCATCCGGATATAATGGTCGTGGAGAATATGGCTGCAGGCAATGATGCCATAGAACTGGTAAGCTCCGTGAAATCCGACAGGTTGACTTCGCATATACCGGTCATACTCCTGAGTCTGTTCCGATATGAAGATGACAGGCTGAAAAGCGTAGAGTCCGGAGCGGATATCTGTATCGCCCTGCCGTTTGATGTCCGTTATCTCAAGGCAGCGGCTTCCCAGCTGCTTTCCAGAATGAGGTCTCTTCAGAACTACTGGCAGTCAGGCGTAAGTGCATATGAATTCACGGATGGGAAAAAACTCCGCCGGGAGGACAAGGATTTTATAGACAAGCTTTTCAGGATCATCAGCGAGAACATTTCCGATGGCCGGCTTACGACTGCCGTGATCGCGGAGAAGATGGGAATGAGCCTGCGTGCCCTGTATTACAGACTGGACGGGCTGCTCACAGTCACCCCGTCCAGTATAATAAAGGAATATCGTATCCGTTATGCCGGTCAGCTGCTGCTGACAACCGATATGTCGGTAGATGAGGTCATGGACAAGTGCGGTTTCACCAACCGCGGCACTTTCTTCCGCAATTTCTCGTCCCGTTACGGTATGACCCCCAAGGCTTACCGCCAGTCTCAGCCGCACTGAAATGGCTATCCCAGCTGGAACTTCCTTGCCGCCCTTGACATCTGGGTCAGTTCTATGGCAAGCTGTTCGGATTCCTGTATCAGGTTGAGGTACAGGTATGCTACAGTCAGGTTGAGGTTTTTCTTCTGGATGTCTTCCATCAGCGCCTTCCTCAGGTCGGAGAACTCTGTCTGGAGGGCAGGAAGAGTGTAGTCGTAGTTCCTCAGGTCATTGAACCTGCCTTCACCGCAGGCTGCCGCCATCCCTTCTATCACCTCGCTGAGCTTGTCCCTGCTCTTGCAGAATTCATCCACATAGTTCTGCGGGATAGGGGAGAAATGGTTGTCAACGTGTTCGTATGCAGGTTCGCAGATTCGTCTGATCGAGTAGTACATCTGCTCCATATTGTTGAATATCATATGGAACCACGCGCTTTTCGTCATTGCTGTCTCTGTGTCTACGCGCCTGAGGCATATCGTCTCCTTCCTGCGCAGATTCTTGAGAGTGGTCTTCTCTTTCCTGAGCTCATCGGCCGTCCTCCGGAGCGTCTTTATGTTTTCGGTGAAAAGACCGTTGGTGATCCTGACGTATCTGCTTGCCAGTCTTCTGAGAAAATCAGCCTCGTGCGAGGCTACATAGCCGCTGAACAGTCCCCATACGTTTCTGCTGTCCTTGCATGTCACGATAGCGGCGAAAGCCTTGTCGTTGCCGTTGGCATCATCTTTTGCCTTGTAAGTCACATTGCTGTGTATCAAGGCGGCCAGACCCGCTATCACGAGGATGATGGTCACTACCGTCCCTCCGAAGTACATAATGAGAGCCAGGATGAACGCTCCGGCGAACGCCACGCCCGCAGTCACGAACCATCCTCCGATCACGGAGAGCATTCCGGTCACGCGGAAGACCGCGCTCTCCCTGCTCCAGGCCCTGTCGGCAAGCGAGGTGGACATTGCAACCATAAAGGTTACGTATGTGGTGGAGAGAGGAAGTTTCAGCGAAGTGCCCAGTGCGATCAGCATCGATGCGACCATCAGGTTGACAGAGGCCCTCACGAGGTCATACGCCGCTCCGTCCTCCTTGCATATCTGAGTCTCGTCGAACCTGTCGTTGATCCAGTTCCGTACTTTTACAGGCGTCACTGCAATGACCTTCTCCGCCGTGACGTTGCTCCATCTCACGAGGCTTCTTGCTACCTTTGATGACCCGAACATTTCATCTCCTTCATCCTGTCTCGAAAGCCCTATCTCGGTCTTGGTCACGTTGTGGGCCTTCTTTGAAGTTGCGAGGGCTATGACCATTACCAGACCGGCGCAGAAAAGGAAGATGATCGGGGTCGATGCAGGCTCGTTCAGCACACCCATCATATGACCGGCCGGATCTCCGCCCCCTGCAGCCATATAGTCTATGTAGGAGGAATATCCTGCAAGAGGGACTCCGATGAAGTTCACCAGGTCGTTCCCTGCGAAGGCGGTCGCGAGAGAGAATGTACCGACCAGCACTATCACCTTGAACACGTTCACCTTGCAGAAATACAGCACCTGCATAAGGATGGTGAATGTGACAAAGCATACAAGAAGCAGTATCAGTGTGTTCTCATTGACCCAGGCCTTAGCATCCGCTGTCATAAACGAGAGGTCCTTGACGCCTTTGATAAGCATGAAGTAGATGATTGCGGTAAGGGCTATGCCTCCGAATATCCCTATCTTCCACTTCAGGTTCTTTACAAAGTTGAATGTAAACAGGATACGTGTGATGTACTGTATAAGGAAACCGAAGACGAACGCGATCGCTACCGACACGAAGATTGCCATTATCACGGAAAGCGCCTTTTCGGTGTTCATATAGTCTGCGAACCCCATTCCGTCATCGGCTCCGGCCATCTTGAGCATAGCCATGGCGAATGTGGCTCCGAGAAGCTCGAACACCATAGATACTGTCGTCGATGTCGGCAGCCCGAGGGAGTTGAATACGTCAAGCAGAATAATGTCAGTGACCATCACCGCAAGGAAGATATACATAAGTTCCTGGAAACAGAACTGCTCCGGCCGGAATATGCCGTGACGGGCTATATCCATCATGCCGTTGCTCATTACCGCTCCGCAGAAGACACCGATTGCGGCTACAATGATGATAGTGCGGAACCTTGCCGCCTTGGATCCGATTGCGGAATTGAGAAAGTTCACCGCATCGTTGCTGACTCCCACCCACAGGTCTGAAACCGCCAGGATGAAGAGGAAGATTACAAAGCCTAGATATACGTAATCCATAGTGGGATATATTAACAGGCTGCAAAAATATCCACTGGATGTTGGGGGGCTATTACATTATTGTTAAGATTTTGTTACAGCCGGGACCCGTCATCCATATTGAGTTCTTCCTTTATATTATAATGGTTCCTGTCCGGGCTGCTCCGGGATATCAGCTCTCCGAGGAATCCGGCGAGGAACAGAAGCACTCCGATCACGAGGGCGACCAGGGCAAGGTAGAAAAGCGGCTGGTCGGTCACAGCCCTGTACGGAAGACCGGTTGACTGCTGGACAAGCTTCTCTATGATTATCCACACGGCCAGCAGCCCGCCAATGAAGAATGTCAGAAGTCCCGTGAATCCGAAGAAATGCATGGGCTTCTTTCCGAAAGTGCCCAGAAACCACAGCGAAAGCAGGTCAAGGAATCCGTTTACGAACCGTTCCATCCCGAACTTGCTCTTCCCGTATTTGCGCTTCTGGTGGTGGACCGGCTTTTCGGTGATCCTGTCGAACCCCGCGTTCTTGGCCAGATACGGTATGTACCTGTGCATTTCGCCGTACACCTCTATATTCTTGACCACTTCGTTGCGGTATGCCTTGAGCCCGCAGTTCATGTCGTGCAGGCGGATCCCGGTGATCTTCCTGGCTGTCGCGTTGTACAGCTTTGACGGCAGATTCTTGGTGATAGCATTGTCCTTGCGGTGCTGTTTCCAGCCTGAGACAATATCGTATCCCCCTTCGGTTATCATTCTGTACATTTCCGGGATCTCTTCCGGAGAGTCCTGGAGGTCAGCATCCATTGTTACCACCACACGGCCTTCCGCCGCCCTGAATCCGCAGTACAGAGCCGCGGACTTCCCGTAGTTGCGTCTGAACGATATGCCTCTGATCCGGCTGTCGGAGGCTGACAGCTCCCTGATCACGTCCCACGAGCCGTCCCTGCTCCCGTCATCCACCATTATGATCTCGTAGTCGAACCCGTCTCCAGACAGCACCTTGCGGATCCATTCCACAAGTTCCCGGAGGGATTCTTCTTCGTTGTATATCGATATTATGACCGAGAGGTCTCTCTTGTACGGTTCCTTTGCCATAGTCGCGGTGTCTTATTCTGCGTCGCCGCTGTCTCCGTCCCTGCCTTCTGCAATATCGAACGGGTTGCGTGGAGGGATATTGCGGGAAAGTACGGCCGACAGCACTGTACCGAAGAGATAGCAGTAGACAAGGTTGGAGAAGAACATCACCTGCGGCATTATGCTCTCGACCTCATCCAGTGCATTGAGGGAATTGCTGTCGAGGGAAGATCCGTAGATCTTCAGGGCCGCATCTATCTGTTCGTGTATCAGGTCAGGGTTGATTATAAGGACATTGGCGAGTGTGACAGCGGAGAATATCAGGGCGGAGCAGAGGGCTGTGATCATCCCGAAGCGGAATACGGCCGCATTGTCCGCATTTTCATATCTTGCAGCGAAGCTTTTCATGAAATGCATCATAAGCCATACGCAGAGCAGGAGCTTGACTCCCCACAAGACAAGGCTGAATCCAGAAATCCAGATGGACGTGCCGAGTCCGGACAGGTACTGCGTGATGAACATATATGCGGACGATACGGCCCCGAGAACAAGTCCTGCTACCGCAGCGCTGTTCCAGATTTCCCCCCTCGTCAATTTTTCATTCATATTTATAGGTTTTAACCCTGCAAAGATAGAAAAAAATTCCTACCTTTGCAGGCTGGTTTAATAAATGTACAAAGTTATGATAGACATTACATTTCCTGATGGCAGCGTAAAGCCTTACGAAAAGGGCGTCACTGCATATGAGATTGCCAGGGGCATCAGTCCGAGACTCGCATCCGAAGTGCTTGCAGCGACAGTTGTTACAAAGGACGATCCTACAGGAAAGGGAACGATATACGACCTTGACCGTCCTATCGATGAGGATGCATCCATACGTCTCCACAAATGGGAGGACGATGAGGCGAAGAAAGTCTTCTGGCATTCTTCATCCCATCTTATGGCGGAAGCTCTCGAGATTCTGTATCCGGGGGTGAAGTTCGGGATAGGGCCTGCCATCGAGAACGGCTTCTACTATGATGTGGACTTCGGCGGGAAGCAGATCACTGAAGCCGATCTCAAGGCTGTCGAGGACAAGATGATCGAGCTCGCCAGGAATGACGAGCATTTCATCCGCAGGGAGGTCTCCAAGGATGAGGCGATGAAGACGTTCAGCGAGAAGGGGGACGAGTACAAGTGCGAGCTCATCAGCGAACTCGCTGATGGTACCATAACATTCTATACCAACGGCAGTTTCACCGACCTGTGCCGCGGACCGCATCTGCGTGACACGTCGGTCATCAAGGCGGTCAGGCTCACGTCCATCGCCGGAGCATACTGGAGAGGAGATGAGAAACGTCAGATGCTGACCCGTATCTACGGTATAACCTTCCCGAAGAAGTCCATGCTTGATGAGTATCTCAAGCTGATGGAGGAGGCGAAGAAGCGCGATCACCGCAAGCTCGGCAAGGAGATGGAGCTGTTCACGTTCTCCCAGAGAGTCGGCCAGGGCCTTCCTCTCTGGCTTCCGAAAGGGGCTGCGCTCAGGGAAAGGCTGGAGAACTTCCTCAAGAAGGTACAGAAGTCGTACGGCTATCTTCCGGTGATCACCCCTCATATCGGTAACAAGGATCTGTATGTGACTTCCGGTCACTATGCAAAATACGGCAAGGACTCGTTCCAGCCGATACATACTCCGCAGGAAGGCGAGGAATATCTGCTCAAGCCGATGAACTGCCCTCACCACTGTGAAATATACCGTTCAAAGCCTCGTTCGTACAAGGATCTTCCGCTCAGGTTCGCGGAGTTCGGTACCGTGTACCGTTACGAGCAGAGCGGCGAGCTCCACGGACTGACAAGGGTGCGCTGCTTCACGCAGGATGATGCGCATCTCTTCTGCCGTCCGGATCAGCTGAAAGAGGAGTTCTGCAAGGTCATCGATATCATACTCTATGTGTTCAAGACCTTGAATTTCAGCGAATATATTGCTCAGGTGTCGCTCCGTGACCCGGTGCACAGGGAAAAATACATCGGCACCGATGAGAACTGGGCGAAGGCGGAGCAGGCCATAATAGATGCGGCCGCCGAGAAAGGGCTGAAGACCGTGGTCGAATATGGAGAGGCTGCCTTCTACGGTCCGAAGCTGGACTTTATGGTGAAGGATGCCATCGGAAGGAAATGGCAGCTCGGCACGATCCAGGTGGACTACAACCTTCCGGAGAGATTCGAACTCGAATATACCGGGAGCGACGGACAGAAACATCGTCCGGTCATGATACACAGGGCTCCTTTCGGGTCTCTCGAGAGGTTCGTCGCCGTGCTCCTCGAACACACCGGAGGCAGGCTGCCTCTGTGGCTGACTCCTGATCAGGTTATGGTATTGCCTGTCAGTGAAAAATATGCGGATTATGCAAAAAAAGTTTGCGATTTGATGAATAATTCCGATATTCGCGCCTCCATAGATGACCGCAACGAGACGATAGGCAAGAGGATAAGGGAGAGCGAGATGAAGAGAGTGCCTTATATCGTGATCGTCGGAGAGAAGGAAATGGCCGAAGGCACGGTTTCCGTCAGGAAGCAGGGAGGACAGGACGAGGGGGCGATGTCTGTGGATGACTTTATAGCTATGTTAGGCAGAGAGGTTGCGGAGCAGCTTTCGTGACCTTATATATAACAGGAACAATAAACTAAAACTTAGGAGGACAGCGCTATCGCAGCACCATTCAAACCATCCGGCCCGCGCTTCAATGGTCCGAGACCAAACCAGAGCCAGCAGGGCGGTCGTCCCAACCGTATGAAGAAGGATGAGGACGGATTGAGAATCAACGGGGAGATCACGGCATCCCAGGTACGTCTCGTAGGGGACAATATCGCGGAGCCAGGGATCTATTCTATTTCACAGGCCGTAAGGATGGCTGATGAACTCGGCCTCGACCTTGTGGAGATAACTGCCAAGGCTGACCCTCCTGTGTGCAGGATCATCGACTACCAGAAATATCTGTACCAGCAGAAGAAGAAGGCAAAGGAGATGAAGTCCAATTCGGCGAAGATCGTCATCAAGGAGATACGTTTCGGTCCGAATACGGATGAGCATGACTTCCAGTTCAAGCTCAAGCACGCAATCGAGTTCCTGCAGGAAGGTTCCAAGGTGAAGGCATCGGTGTTCTTCAAGGGACGGTCGATCCTCTATTCGGAACAGGGGGAGAAGCTCCTTCTCCGTTTCGCTGTAGAACTCGAGGAGTACGGGCGGGCTGAACAGATGCCGAAGCTCGAGGGCAAGAGGATGATAATGATGATCGCTCCTGTATCGAAGAAGAAATAGTCCGTCGTGATTACGGATACATATATTTATTAACAGTTAAAAAATTTAACTATGCCAAAGATGAAGACCAACTCCGGTTCAAAAAAGCGTTTCACGCTTACCGGAACGGGAAAGATCAAGAGGAAACACGCTTACAAGAGCCATATCCTCACCAAGAAGACGAAGAAGCAGAAAAGGAACCTGACTCACGTCGGACTTATCGACAAGGTCGATGTAAAGAGGGTCAAGAGCCTGCTCGCAATCTAGTCGTTAACACATTTTAAGTTGAATTTGGACAAGCAGTCGGAAGTTCCGCAATGGACACTGCCTCCAGCAAACAGTTAAATTTATGCCAAGATCGGTTAATTCAGTTGCCTCAAGGGCACGCCGCAAGAAGATTCTCAAAAGAACACGCGGTTATTTCCTTTCCAGAAGAAATGTCTGGACAGTAGCAAAGAACACTTACGAGAAAGGTCTCACATACGCTTACCGTGACCGTAAGGCTAAGAAGCGTACTTTCCGTGCGCTGTGGATCCAGCGTATCAATGCAGCGGCACGTCAGTACGGAATGACCTATTCCCAGTTTATGGGCAGGGTGGCCAAGAACAATATCGGCCTCAACCGCAAGGTGCTTGCAGACCTCGCTATGAACAATCCTGCAGCATTTGAAGCTATAGTGAATTCTGTGAAATAGTTCCGGGATGAACCTGAAGGAATTATACCATAACAGATGGGTGAGGTTCGGATTCTGGGCCTTGCTTTATCTGCTATGGGTGATCTGGCTGGGGAATTACTGGTGGCTCTTCGGACTTGTCGTCATTTTCGACCATCACATCACGTGCAAGGTGAAGTGGCTCTTCTGGAAGAAAGAGTACAAGGAAGGGGAGAAGCGCAATGTCATTCTGGACTGGGTGGATGCCATCATCTTCGCCGTAGTCGTCGTGACGTTCATCAACATATTCTTTTTCCAGGCATTCAAGATTCCTTCATCATCAATGGAAAGCTCTCTGCTTACCGGAGACCATCTCTTCGTCAGCAAGCTTTCGTACGGGCCGAGGGTACCTCAGACCCCTCTGACTGTCCCTTTTACACATAACGTGCTTCCCGGTGGAGGGGAATCCTATTCCACTCTTATCCAGAACGGGTACAGAAGGCTCAAGGGGTTCGGTCACGTGAAGAGAGGCGATTATGTGGTGTTCGGCTTCCCGAACGGTGACACTGTCCTTGCCAAGGCTCCTGCAGATGACTATTATATGCAGTGCAGGATCAGCGGCCGCGCTAATGCGATACGCAACTACGGACCTGTGAAGGTGCGTCCGATGGACAAGAAGGACCATTATGTCAAGAGGTGCGTCGCTGTAGCCGGGGACACTCTGCAGATAATCAACGGCAGGGTACATATCAACGGACAGCCGCAGGAAGTATGGGAAGGCGTGCAGAGCAGCTACACAGTCATCACTGATGGCCAGAGGATAAATTCAAAGAATCTCGAGAGGCTCGGTATGAATACCGGAGAGCTCTGGTATAATCCTGAAATGCCGGGATATCCGGCGATGCCGCTGACAGCGTCAATGCTGGAGACCGTCAAGGGATTCGCCAACGTAGTGTCTGTCGAGGAGAACATCGATGTGTTCCCTCCTGACTATCCTGATTCCTATCTGACGATCTTCCCGTTCGCGGAGAACTTCAGATGGACGCGGGACAACTACGGCCCTCTGTGGATTCCGTCCAAAGGAGCCACGGTCAGTCTTGACCTTGACAACCTTCCTCTTTATGAGAGGATTATCAGGGATTATGAACACAATGACCTGAAAGTCGGGGAAGATGGCAGCATCCTTATAAACGGCCAGGCAGTGACGAGCTATACATTCGCACAGGACTATTATTTTATGATGGGGGACAACAGGCACAATTCCCTTGATTCGAGATACTGGGGCTTCGTCCCGGAAGACCATATAGTCGGAAAGCCGGCGGTGATATGGTTCTCGGTCGACAGGAACAGGAGCTTCCCCGCAAACATCAGATGGAACAGGCTGTTCAAATTCGTGTAGTTTGCTTGTTTTTTAGAAATATTTACGCGATATTTGCAGCCCGCTAATTTTGAAATAATTAAAAAGTATATACAATGGCAAAGGTTTGTCAAATAACAGGTAGGAAGAGAATGGTGGGAAACAACGTCTCCCATTCCAAGAGACGCACCAAGCGTATTTTCGCCCTGAACCTCAAGACCAAGAAGTTCTGGTCTGAAGCAGAGCAGAGGTTCATAACATTGAAAGTATCCTGCAAAGGGATGAGGACCATCGAAAAGAACGGCGTGGATGCCGCGATCAAGGAGGCCCAGAGGAAAGGATATGTCAACCTTGTTTAATTATCATCACTATGGCAAAGAAAGCAAAAGGTAACAGGGTGCAGGTCATCCTTGAGTGCACAGAGCAGAGAGAAAGCGGTGTGCCGGGAATGTCAAGATACATTACCACCAAGAACAAGAAGAACACGACTGAACGTCTTGAGCGCAAGAAATATAATCCGTACCTCAAGAGAGTGACTGTTCATCGTGAAATCAAATAAAGGGATTGAATTATGGCAAAGAAAGCAGTCGCAACCTTCAGCGCCAAGTCTGGTGCAAAGAGTATGGTGAAATGCATCCGTATGGACAGGTCTCCGAAGACAGGTGCATACGTATTCAAGGAGGAACTTGTCGAGGCAGACAAGGTGAAAGATTACTTCGCAAAGAAATAGTCCCTTGGGAATATTTGATAAAGGAGTAGCGAAGACGAAACGGAGTTTCTTCGAACGTCTTACGAGGGTCGTGGTCGGCAAGTCAAAGGTCGATGACGACCTTCTTGATAATATCGAGGAGGCTCTTATAGCTTCGGATATGGGGGTGGACACCACCCTCAAGATTGTCGATGCCCTGCAGGACAGGGTGGAGAGGGACCGGTATGTCTCCCTGGACGAACTTGTGGCGATGCTCCGGGATGAGATCGCGACCCTGCTTGATGTCAGGGATGATGCGGCTCCGATAGAAGATGTGCTGCCGTTCGATTTCTCGAAGAAGCCCTATGTCATTCTTGTCGTAGGTGTGAACGGAGTCGGTAAGACTACGACGATAGGGAAGCTCGCAAGCAGGTTGAAGTCGGAAGGGAAGAAGGTCATTCTCGGAGCGGCGGACACTTTCCGTGCGGCCGCTGTGGATCAGCTGACGATCTGGGCCGAGCGTGCTGGAGTAGATATAGTGAAGCAGGGGATGGGGGCGGACCCCGCCTCGGTGGCTTACGATACGGTGCGTTCCGCAGTCGCGAAGGATGCGGATGTCGTGCTGATAGATACAGCAGGCCGGCTCCACAACAGGGTGGACCTTATGAACGAGCTCACGAAGATCCGCAACGTGATGAGGAAAGTCATACCTGATGCCCCTCATGATGTGCTTCTTGTTCTGGATGGGTCTACCGGACAGAATGCATTCCAGCAGGCGAAGGAGTTCTCTCGGGCGACGGATGTCACATCGATCGCCATCACCAAGCTTGATGGATCGGCGAAAGGAGGAGTAGTCATCGGGATTGCCGACCAGTTCAGGATTCCTGTGAAGTTTATCGGGATAGGGGAAGGCGTCGATGATCTCAAGGTGTTCGACAGGAAGGAGTTCGTCAATTCTCTTTTCTCGGAGGATGATTTCAGGAAATAATGCTCCGAAGCGCCTCTTCTAAATTGAAATAAAATATCCGGTTCTGCTTCAAGTTTGAAAGTGCCGTTTTAAAAATGCCCTCTGGAATGTTACAGAGGGCATTTTTTTATAATTTTTTTCTTGCATTTTTCGATACCTGTATTTAACTTTGATAGCAATCGACTATACCAGAGAGAACTAAATACCCGAAAAATTTTTTCGTGTTACATATTATTAACAACTAAATTTTGACTAGCCTATGGTCAGAAAAATCTTCTTATCGATTTTCTGCGCACTTGTGGCTACCTGTCTTTTTGCACAGGACAAGGAGGTCAATGTGCGTGGCCGTATCGTTGACGAAAACGGCGAACCTGCAATCGGTGCAGCGGTGTTGGTTTCGGGGGCGGATAATGTGGGAGTCGTGACTGATGTCGACGGGAATTTTTCTTTGACTGCCCCTCAGGGGGGGACTCTTATCGTATCCTATCTGGGATATCAGATGCAGGAGGTGCGAGTGGCTCCTGTAGTCAATGTGGAACTGGTGCCGGATTCCGAGGCTCTTGAAGCAGCTGTGGTTTCGACCGGTATGAATGACATTGACAGACGCCTTTTTACGGGTGCATCCAACAAACTGGATGCCGATGAAATGATGTTGAGCGGCGTTGCGGATATCAGCCGGTCACTTGAAGGCCGTGCTGCCGGGGTCTCTGTCCAGAATGTGTCTTCTACTTTCGGTACCGCACCGAAGATCAGGGTGCGTGGTGCCACTTCCATTCTGGGAAATTCCAAGCCTCTATGGGTTGTGGATGGTGTCATCATTGAAGATGTGACCGAAGTCAACACGGATGAACTGTCGTCCGGAGATGCCGTGACGATGATCAGTTCTGCGATAGCCGGCCTTAACTCCGATGACATAGAGAGCATCAATATACTTAAGGACGGATCGGCTACATCAATATACGGAGCAAAGGCGATGGCAGGTGTGATTGTCATCACGACCAAGAAAGGACGTCCGGGTACAGCCAGAATCAATTATACCGGAGAGTTCACTATGCGTCTCAAGCCGTCCTACGGGGACTATAATGTGATGAATTCCCAGGATCAGATGAGTGTCTACCAGGAAATGGCCGACAAGGGATTCCTCAATCTCGCCGAGACCCTCAGGAGCAGCGAATACGGAGTGTACGGAAAGATGTACGAACTTATCAATACTTATGATGAGTCTACCGGCCAGTTCGGTCTTCCGTATACCCAGGATGCGGTGAACCGGTATCTGCGTGCCGCCGAGTACTGTAATACAGACTGGTTCGACCTGCTGTTCAAGGAGTCGATAATGATGAACCACTCCGTGAGTGTCTCTCTGGGAAGCGAGAGGGCATCGTCCTACATTTCATTGAGCGTGATGAATGATCCGGGCTGGTATGAGCGCAGTTCTGTGGAACGCTATACATTCAATGCCAATACAACCTTCAAGATTCTGGACAACCTGAGTTTCACTCTCCTTGCCAACGGAAGTTACCGCCGTCAGGAGGCCCCGGGTACCTTGAGCCAGGATGTGGATGCCGTATTCGGTGAAGTCAACAGGGATTTCGATATCAACCCGTTCAGTTTCGCGATGAATACGTCGCGTACTATGTCCCCTTATGAGGATTATGTGCGTAACTATACTTCATTCAACATTTTCGAGGAACTGGAAAACAACTATATGGATATCAATGCCACCGATCTCCGTTTCCAGGGCGAACTGAAATGGACTATCGTGCCGGGTCTGGATTTCAATTCCCTTGCGTCCTTCCGCTACAACCAGACATCGATGCAGCATCATATCAAGGACCAGTCCAACCAGGCCAGAGCCTACAGGGAGATGTCGGATGCTGTCATACAGCAGAACAATCCGTTCCTGTACGATGACCCTGACCAGCTGAACCAGCTGCCTGTGACAATCCTTCCGAACGGAGGTATCTTCGAGAAGAGGGAGTACCGCTCTCCAAGCTATACCATCCGTAATACCCTGACATGGAACAAGGAGTTCAGGCAGACCCATCTGCTCAATCTGTATGGAGGTATGGAGATTACCCAGGTCAGAAGGTCAAACGACTGGTTCAGAGGCTGGGGTATGCAGTATGATCAGGGAGAAAAGGCTTTCTTCAATTATCTCGCCTTCAAGAGGGCTTCCGAGCAGGGAGAGGATTATTTCACTCTCGAGAACACGGTCCGCAAGACTGCCGCTTTCTTCGCCATGGCCAGTTATTCCTATAAGGGCCGCTATTCCCTTAACGGAACATTCCGGTATGAGGGAACCAACCGTCTCGGCCGTTCAAGGGAGGCGCGCTGGCTG
This sequence comes from Candidatus Cryptobacteroides intestinavium, assembly GCA_017694845.1. GTDB lineage: Bacteria > Bacteroidota > Bacteroidia > Bacteroidales > UBA932 > Cryptobacteroides > Cryptobacteroides intestinavium. Next base: position 28,566 of record JADIMI010000066.1, on the reverse strand, counting down.
CCTACATGGAACGTCGGTGCAGCATGGAACGTGCATGAGGAGGATTTCTTCAGGAACATGAATTCCAATGCCCTGTCACACCTTACTTTCAGGGCTTCATATTCATTGACGGCAGATGCAGGCCCTGACTGGATTTCAAATGCCACGGCCATTATAGAGAGTTACAATACCTCGTTCCGTCCTTCAGCAGACAGCAACGAGACAGGACTCCAGATAAGTATGCTGGGCAACAGTGAACTTACATATGAGAAGAAGCACGAACTCAACGTCGGCCTTTCTGCCGGATTCGTCAACAACAGGATCAATCTGGAATTTGATGCATACTGGAGAAACAACTTCGACCTTCTCGGACGTACCAACACCACTGGAGTCGGCGGTGAAGTCTGGAAATATGCGAATGTGGCGGATATGAAATCCAACGGTCTCGAGTTCACCCTCTCCACAAGGAATATCGATTCGAGGAATTTCAAGTGGACAACCGACCTTACATTCTCCTGGAGCGAGCAGAAGATTACCAACCTCTCGACTGATGCGAATACTATGAATCTCGTATCGGGAACAGGTTACAACCTCGAAGGCTATGCTCCGTATTCCCTCTTCTCGATCCCGTTTATCGGGCTTGATTCAGAAGGTTTCCCTGTATTCGAATACGGAGGACAGACTTATGACAAGACCAATTACGGTTCCCTCGATTTCCAGGATACGGAACTTGAGGTACTGAATACCCTGAAATATGAAGGTCCTACCGACCCGATCTACACCGGAGGTTTCGGAAATACCTTCACCTGGAAGAACTTCCGTCTGAACATCTTCATGACCTACGGATTCGGCAATGTCATCAGGCTCAATCAGATCTTCAAGTCCGAATATTCCGATTTCTATGCCATGTCCGGAGAGTTCAAGAACCGCTGGATGGTTTCCGGGGACGAGAATACGACCGATATACCTGTCATAGCGAGCTCGCGTCAGATTCAGGAATACGGTTCGTCCGATCTCCGTACCGGATATAACCTGTACAACTATTCATCTGCCAGGGTTGCGAAGGGTGACTTTATCCGAATGAAGGAGATATCGCTTACCTATTCATTCCCTAAGGCTTTGATCAGCAAGGCGAAGTTTGATAACCTGTCACTGAAGCTGCAGGTGACCAACCCGTTCCTTATCTATTCCGACAAGGCTCTGGGCGGTCAGGATCCGGAATATTATTTCTCCGGCGGAGTGTCGTCTCCTCTTGCACGTCAGTTCACTTTAACCCTTAAGTTCGGATTCTAAACCAGATTGGATATGAAAATGATTAATACAATATACAGGGTGGCATTGTTTTCAGTGTCCGTCCTTCCTGTCCTGTCCTGCAACAAGTTTCTGGACGAGATGCCGGACAGCCGTACCGAACTCGATACTCCGGAAAAGATTTCCCAGATCCTGGTATCGGCATATACTGACCTTCTTCCGGTGACTTTGCAGGAACTCCGTTCAGACAATGTCGTTGACTATGGGAATAACATTGATGTCTATCAGGCTATCTTCGATCAGGTGTACCGTTGCACAGATGTGACCGGAGAGTCCTTCGATTCCCCTACCGAGCTGTGGAACAGGGCATATAACTCCATCGCTTCGGCCAATCACGCCCTCCAGGCCATAGAGGATATGGGGAATCCGGAAAGTCTCAATCCGCAGAAAGGGGAGGCTCTTCTCTGCAGGGCATACGGACATTTCATCATAGTCAACACTTTCTGTCAGGCATACAATGCGGAGTCCAGTGAGACCGATCTCGGTATTCCGTACGTTACCGAACCGGAAACGACCGTCTATGTGGATTATACCAGAGGTTCCGTGGCCAATGTCTACGCAAGGATTGCGGAAGACATCGAAGCCGGATATCCTTTGATAGACGATACCGCTTATGATCAGGTAAAGTGGCATTTCAATTCGGCTGCTGCCGCTGCTTTCGCAGCACAGTTCTATCTCTATTACGGAGATTATGAAAAATCCATAGACTATGCCACCGCCGCTATCGGTGATGATCCGACAGGAGTGTTCCGCAACTGGTCTCTCTATACGGGAACTTCGTCGGATGAATACGCCAATACTTTCGCTTCGGCTGAAGAGGCGGCCAATTTCATGCTCCAGAGTTCGAATTCCCTGTATGCAAGATATATGTTCGGGCGTTACATTGTGACCCAGCAGCATCTCGAGAACAATATCTTCAGCATGACTCCATGGGGACACATAAGCAATACCGATTACGGGGTTACCTATTATACTATGTCAAGGTCGTATTTCTCTCCTAAGTTCAACGAGTATTTTATCTATTCCGACATAGTCGTCGGTATCGGACAGCCATATATCGTGTATGTCGTATTTTCTGCCGAGAAGACGATGATCGACAGGGCGGAGGCTAATGTGCTGGCGGGAAATTATGAAGCTGCGGTTCGTGACTTGAACTATTTCTACGCCAGCCTCGGACTGACAGGCAGTTGTACCCTGGAGCAGATTTCGGATTTCTATGCGGATCCGGAGAGCGAGGATGACGACCTTTACAATATCCTTACCCTTGCACCGAAGGGTATGACCCTGACGGAAGGAACAGAGGTCAATATGATCAGGGCCTGCCTCCATGCAAGGAGGATAATGACCGTTCATGAAGGAACGCGGCTGCAGGATCTGAAACGATACGGGGTTGCATATACTCACGAGATAGACGGCGAGGCTCCTGTCAATCTGCAGCCTTACGATCCCCGTCTTGCGGTACAGCTGCCTAACGCAGTGGTATCTGCCGGTCTGGAACCGAATCCGACAGAATAAGAGTAAGAATCCGATAAAGCAAATCAGTATATGAAAAGAGTATTAATATATATTTCCATCGCGGTTTCCGCTGTCGTCGCAGTGTCGTCCTGCTATAAGGATGAACTCAGCCCGACAAGCGTCATAATGGATTCTGTCAACCCTGAAACCGATTTTGACAGATGGCTGAACGAAAATTTCCTTCTGCCGTACAATATAAATTTCATCTACCGCTACGAGGATATAGAAAGCGATATGGACTATGATCTCGTACCGGCTGACGAAACATGCGCACGGATTCTTGCCAAGCTGATCAAGTTCCTGTGGCTTGATCCGTATACGGAAGTGTCGGATGCGCATTTCATGCGCCAGAATTCTCCAAGAGTAATGCCGGTCATTGGTTCGGGAGCCTGGAATTCGAACAACACTCTCCAGCTCGGAACAGCCGAGGGCGGTCTCAAGATAACGTTCTATGTGACCAACTGGCTTGTCACCCAAGAATATATCACCATAAATTACAACAACGGAGTGGATGAGACAGATGGGTATACAGTGACCATCAACAGTATGGATGACATCAACTATTATTTCCTCCATACCGCCCATCACGAATTCGGTCACATTCTCAACCAGAACAAGGCGTATCCTACCGACTTCAATCTGATTTCCCAGGACCAGTATGTCGCGCAGTGGAACACGCTTACCGATGCAGAAGCCTTGCCTATCGGTTTCATCAGCGCATACGCTTCCAGCCAGCCTGGTGAAGACTTTGTGGAAGTCCTGTCTTATTATATCACGTCCTCCGATGAAGAGTGGAATGCCAGACTGGATATTGCCGGTACTTCGGGAGCCGCGATCATCGAAAGGAAGCTCAATATAGTGAAGAACTATATGGCAGATTCCTGGAATATCGATCTGGACGAACTCCGTTCCGTCCTTGCCAGAAGATATGAAGAGGTGGAGAGTATAGACTGGTCGGATTTTTAGAATTGAGGAGGAATTGTCATGAAAAAAATATTTCTTATATCAGCGGCCGCTGTCATGGCCTTGTCCACGGTTTCGTGTGTCAATGAGATAGAAGATGTTTTCCCTGTATCTTCATCCGAGCGTCTTTCCCAGAAGGAGAGGGAGTGTCTCGATCTACTTCTGTCTTCTCCTCAAGGCTGGCTTATCCAGTATTATCCGGCCAGTACGAGGGAATTCGGCGGATGTACCTTTGCCGCGGTCTTCAATGATGACGGCAGCGTGACCGTAACGTCCGAGCAGGCAGCCGATGCCTCCGTGACCGTTACGAGCCATTATTCGATCAATACTTCGAGCAGCGTTGTTCTTACGTTCGATACGTACAACAGTTATATCCACGCCTGGTCCGATCCTGACATTTACGGCCAGAATTACTTTGACGGTGATTTCGAGTTCGCGTTCGAGAGTGGAGACCGTCATCAACTGATATTCCGCGCCGTAAAGACAGGCAACAGGACGGTCTTTACCGCATTGGATGAGAATATGGATATCGTCTCCGCCATCAAGCAGGTACAGGATATGAAGAACCAGTATTTCATCTCGTACGATGTATACGGAGAGATTATCGAAGCAAATTCAAGCGGGTATAACTGCCTTACTTACCACCAGTTGCATACAGGGGAAGGCTCGTCCTACTATTCATATCAGGAAATTCCTTTTGCCTATTCTCTTGACGGCATTACCCTTTATGAGCCTTTCGAGCTGAACGGTATGTCGGTCCAGAATTTCGTCTGGAACGCAGAGACGGAGACATATGTGTCATCGGATGCCGTCGACCGGTATGGCAATCCCCTTACGATAGAGGCAAAGGGCCAGAGACATCCGTATTTCATTCCGTATGAAGGTTATCTTGGAACCTATACGTTCAGTACGTCAGCGGGTACCTATGAACTTGAATTCGCTCCGAGCGGAGACGGTTCGACATATACTGTTTCCGAAATTGAGGGATTTTCGTTTACGGTAGGCTGGACTCCATCCGGTTATCTTACCCTGAATGCCCAGTATGTGGGCACGTACGACCAGTATTATATCTGGATCTGCCCCTGGGACAGCAATTCAGGATATCTCACCTGGTCTACTTCGGTCGGCCTGAATCTGGTGAACGAAAGCAATGATCCGGACAACATATCGTTTACTTTCGAGGATAACGGAGTCTGGGGGACCTATACGGCCAATGCCATTCTTCTGTATGTCTTTACATCCCAGACTGCCAGCAGCGGTACTGCAGCAGGCTCTCTCGCCCAGATAGTTCCACACAGTTTGGTCAAGAACAATTAACGGATATGACTTATGAAAAGGATATATTACATAATATCGGCACTGTTTCTTGCCGCAGCCGTCTTTACCGGCTGCAGCAAGGATGAAATCGAGGAAAAATACCTTGATGTGATAGAGTCTGACGTGGATTTCCAGGCCTCCGGCGGGACAGGAGTGATCTCCTTGTCCACCAATGCGGACCGTGTAATTGCGAGTTCCAATGAATACTGGTTGAGAATCACCTCCGCAAGTCCGGAAGCCGTGGAATTCGAGGTGTCGGATCACAGCGGAGAATTTTCCCGCGCGGCCAGGATATCGGTTTACGGTGGCGGTATCACCAGACAGATCGTGGTCTCCCAGATGGGGGTCGTTTTTGCCATTGGATCCGAAGATATCGAGAACGGTATCAGCATTAATCCGGAAGGCGGTCAGGCGGAGATAGCCTATTCACTCAATTCTTCATCCGCCCCTAAGATATACATTGCCGATTCATGGCTTGAAGCCGGCGTGGACGAATCGGGGAAAATCATCTTCTCGGCACAGACCAATCTGTCCGGAGCGGCCAGATCGACTACGGTGAGGATAGTAGCCAGCTGGAAAGCGGTGGAACTGACGGTATCCCAGGACAGGGTGCCTCTTCTCGAGACCAAGGAATTTGCTTTCGACAGGGATGCCGTGCAGGAAATTGTCAATACTACGCAGTGGGCGGCTTCAATGGAATGGTCAGTGTCGACCGACGCCTCCTGGATAACGGTGGAAAAGACTTCTGATGGAGCCATTTCACTTTCTGTATCGGAAAACACTTCCGGGGCCAACCGTTCGGGAGAGGTCTATATGCTCAATGCCGGAGGGGATGTCGTGGAGACGATATCCATCAGCCAGAAGATGTGGAGTTATAATTTCTTCCTCGGCCAGTGGACCCTGAACTCCTCAGACGCTAATGTCCCTGTGATATTTGAAGAGGATGTATATGAAGAAAGTTATATCATGTACGTATATGATGAATCCTTCGGTTCCTTCCCGATTTTCGTTACCTACGATGGCGAGACGGCGACGATGAATATGAAGACGCAATACGTTGATGAACTTACCGGACTGATTGACGGATATTATTTCTGGTGGTGCGGTGCTTTCGGAACATCGCTTACATGGTCTACTGATGCCGGAATGAATATGGTCTTCAATATGAATGAGGAATCGCAGGCTTTGGAATGCGAAGACGACGGGACTTACTCCAGTGCAGTGGAGGGATTCCTTCTGTATGTTTTCAGTTCTGAAACTCCTACGACAGATAATGTCGAAGGCTATTGGGCCAGGTTCAGAGGTTTGACTGCATTTACAAGATAGTCTGTTTTAATTTTATCAATATGTCAATAAATTATAGATATCCGATAATTGCCGCCCTGACGTTATTGACAGCGGTGGCGTGTGAGGAAGAAAAACCGGTTACGGATGCGTTGTCTTCTTCATATACTATGGAGGTCGGGTCAGCCGTCTATAATGATGTCGCCGGGTCTTTTGACATCGGGCTGGTTTCAGACGGCATTTCCCTCGATTTTTCCCTGACACAGCAGAATTCCGCTATCCTCTCGGATGTGCCGGTGCCTATGGTCGGCCATTACACAATGTCCTCCTATGATATCAGTTACGTGGTTTCACCGGGGGCAGTCTGGATTGATGCGCAGGAGCAGGAACATGCTATAACAGAGGCGGAAGTCCATGTGAATGTCAACGGGACCTCCTGCAGTATGACAGGAACTGTCTCCGATGAAGAAGGGTATACTTTTGATTTCACGTGCAGCGACATTGTCTTCTCCCATTCGATAGACCGGACGACAGCGGTCGATAATGTCTATGGAGAATCTCTCGGTGATATGTACAGCCTGTATATGTACGGAGACAGCAACGTGAAAATTGATATTGACGCTTCCTCCGAAGATCTGTTTATAGAGTCCGGAACTTACGATGTGGTAGCGGCATCCGTAATGACGTCATCTTCAGAGGCGGTGAATGCTGTCGATGGAGTGGTATGCATCGAGCGGGAAAACGGGGCTTACGTAATCGGGGGCTATCTCTATATGGAGAATGAAGAGCAGCTCAGGATCTGGTATGCCGGCCCGATACAGCCGACGGAGATGCTCTATCCTGATCTGTTCACCGCACTGGGCGGGGAATGGACCCTGGCTGCTGACCGTATATGGGGATCCAATGGCAGTGAATGGGTGTTCATGGATGAGTCATACCGGGACTTCTGCACTGCAACAGGTATTCCGGAATATCGCTATATGCTGTTCAGCGATATCTTTGATGATAACTTCTCTACCATGATAGGCATAGATATCCAGGACGGAGTCGATGTTTACATCCCGATTTCCTGGCAGTCAAATCCGGTGGCGAGGGTATATGGAGGTACATCTACCTATATTCTTTTTCTTACCCTGTATGATCCGGTAAACGGATATCTTATGACAGGGGGAAACATCTCGCTGGAACTTTCCGAGGACTATAGTACGATGTCTGTCATAGGAACCCAGTCGGAGACTGAAGACGGAATCACCCTGAATTACGAATATGTCGGGCTTGTCGGACGGAATGAGTCTACCGGAGGCTACAGCAGATTCAACAACTGGCCTTTCCTCAGGTTGCCGGTATTCACAAGAGGGGAGGCGACAGCACCGGCCGGGGCTCCGGCAATGACCAGGTCCTCTGCCGGCACTACGCTGTCTCCGGTTGTCCTGCAGAATGTGGAGTCCGCCAGAATAGAGGAAGTCGTGCCTACGGAAAGCATAACCAGAATTATTCCAATCAAACGCTAAAGTATGGATACTATGAGATATATTTTCAATCTTGTGCCTGTATGTATGGCCTTTGTCCTGCTGTCTTCCTGTGTCGAGGAGGAGCAGGCGCTGGAACAGCCGGAGGTAAGACTGGTTTCCGTTACCGGAACAACGGTTGCGGAAGACGGAAGCGGTGCCGAAGTGAATTTCGAGGCGGCCGGTGGATCCGTTGATGTGGAGGTATCCGCCAACTGCGACTGGACGGTAGAATCCGGGCTGGGGTACTGGTATGCCATAGAGATTCTCGATGATTCGTCGTTCAGGATAACGGCTTCGGACAATCAGGAAGGGGGTGTCCGTTATGCCAATGTAAGTGTCGCGGCTTCAAACGGAGCGGGAGTATCTTCTGCAAGTGTTGTCCTGAGACAGGCCGCGCCGGGGCAGGAAAGTGCCATCCCGATAGAATATACCTTGCAGGGTGAAGATACCGATGTAATCATCCCTGGGCAGGGGGGAACATACAGGATAGAGGTGTCCTGTGCGGAAAACTGGACTGCCATATCCCTTTCAAACTGGATAGCTGTGGAGCAGGATGCTGCCGGATTTACCATTACTGCCGGTGAAAATTCCACTATAGGTATGAGGACAGGTTCGGTCTGCATATCTGCCGGAAACGGAGGTGAGGAGAATACGGTTACCATTCCTGTATCCCAGGCGACTGCATCCACGTCTGCAATGGTTATCGAAGTCACCGTCGGAGAGGAGACAGGCAATGCTGCGATATTGCCATTCGATACGACAAACGGCAGCGGAGTAATCAACTGCATAGTCGACTGGGGAGACGGAACGATGTCCAGGGTGCTTACCGACTATCCTTCGCATCAGTATGATGCTCCCGGTGTGTACAATATCAGCATTACCGGAAAGGTGGCCAGTCTCAGGGCGAACCAGGGGCCGGAGCTGAATACCATCAGACCGACGATCACGGCTGTCCGGCAGTGGGGCGACATCGGGCTTGAATCCTTGAAATACGGGTTCTACTACTGCGCCAACCTCAAGGAGATTGCTGCTCCGGACGAGGATTCTTTCAGCCAGCTGACGAGCATATACAGCTGCTTTGACCATTGTACATCTCTGGAAGCCATACCTGAGGGGATGTTCTCGAAAGCCCCGCGGCTGAATGAAGCGTACAGCGCCTTTTCTGCCTGCGAGAGTCTCAAGGAGATACCGGCAAAGGTATTTGCAGGCTGTTCGGAAGTCACCAGATTCAGCATGGTATTCAAGAACTGCAAATCAGTGACGGCTGTGGCTCCGGATGTTTTCGAAGGCTGCAATCCGGAGGAAGGCTTCCTGCAGGCGTTCTATGCGACGGCCATATCTTCGATCCCGGAGGGGATCTTCAAATGGTGCACCGCCGCCGAGAATATGTCCAACATATTTGCCAACTGTACGTCATTGACGAGTATCCCGGCCGACCTGTTCTCCGGTATGACGTCCGTGACAAATCTGATGAGTGCCTTCAGCGGTTGTACCGGTCTGACATCCGTACCCGGAAATCTTTTTGCAGATGTGACTGCCGTGACCAATATGTCGTCAGTATTCAAGGGATGTACGGGGCTGACATCTGTTCCTGAAGGGATTTTCGATGGCCTTGTAAAAGTGACCAATTTCAATTCGCTTTTCTCCGGATGTACTTCCCTGACGACGGTCCCGGTCTCCATATTCGATGACTGTACTGCTGTCACCAACTTCGGAAAGACATTCGGTGACTGTACCTCCCTTGCCGGAGAATCCCCGTATACGGAAGTTGACGGTGTCAGGTATCATCTTTATGAGAGAGGGGGCAGCTCTGCCTTCGCGACAGTGAAGACAACGGCAGGGTGCTTTACGGGATGCACCGGACTCGCTGACTATCAAACCATAGAGACATCATATGCCGGCTGGCTCTAAAGCCTGATATTTACCTATAAATGCTCTAATTATGAAAAAGATATTTACATATTGTGTGATGTGCCTGTGTCTTGCGGCCTGTACTTTTGATGAGACAGGGCTGCAGGAACAGATTGATGAACTTGACGTACGGTTGACCGCCTTTCAGGAACAGCTCAATTCGTTGATTGATGAATTCGATGATCTTGTGGATCTTATCGAGGGCAACCAGTTCATAGCCAACGTCCAGGAGAACGAGGATGGCAGCCATACGCTTGTCCTGGTCACAGCTGCCGGAGTGCAGTCGGAGATAATAATCAGGAACGGTACGGATGGGGAAAGCGGCCATTCCCCTCAGATTTCGGTAAGAGAGGTGGATGGCGTGATGTACTGGACAATTGATGGGGAATTCGTCCTTGATACTGAAGGACAGAGGATACCTGTTACAGGAGAGGACGGCGCCACTCCGGAATTCAAGATCGAGAACGGGATCTGGTATGTCTCGTATGACGGCTGGGCTACATCATTAGAGTGCGGCCCGGCGCAGACTGAAGCCGATCCTTCTGTCTTCAAGGATGCATCATTGAGCGAGGATGGGAAATATGCGTATCTGACTCTGGTCGATGGCACTGTCCTGACTTTCGAGATTTACCGGCAGTTCGGTATAGTGTTCGATTCCGCGGAGAAATATGTGTCATCCGGATCCGGGGTTTCTGTTCCGTTCACAATTACGGGAGCGGATGAGAACACCGTAATGGAAACGATATGCAGCAGCGGCTGGACCGCGGAGGTGACAATGAATGAGGACTGGACCGGAACGCTTGACATTGCTGCACCGGCGGAGAGTTCCACCGGCAAGGTGATAGTCCTTGTCAATGACGGGGGATACAAGACGCTGATGCGGACCCTCACATTCATTTCCGGTACTCTCAATATAAGCACTTCATCCGTGCAGGTTCCGGCTTCAGGCGGCCCTGTGACTGTAGAAGTGGAGACCGATATGGAATATGAGGTATCCATACCGGAAGATGCTCAGAGCTGGATATCCGTTGTGGAGACGCGAAGCGAAATGAGGACAGAGACTCTCTCTCTTTCTGTCGGGACCAACGAGACAGGACTGCCGCGTCAGGCAGAGATAGAGCTTGTATCCGGAGATGCCGTGATAGAGACCGTGCTTGTCTATCAGCTTGTAGACTATGACAAGGATATAATGGTCCTTACTGTCCAGGCCAGGGAACTTACGGGAACTGCGGCATCGTATTCCAGGAAAGTGTACATACCTCTTTACGGGGCAGTCAATGTCCACGTCGACTGGGGAGACGGGTCTTCTGAAGATGTCGACAAGACAGTGACGTCGGCTGCTACCATGGTACAGCATGAATATGCGGCAGAAGGACAGTACTGTGTCACGGTCAAGGGAACAGCGGCGCAGATGAAGGGAACTGCAGTCAACAAGAACGCCGCTTCTGCCATTACCGGTGTCATCCAGTGGGGAATGCTGGGGCTGACATCACTGGAGGATGCCTTCAGGTACAATACCTCCATCACAGCTGTCCCGATGCCGGAAGATGGTGCCTTTGCAGGGGTGACGACGGTAGAGGGAATGTTCGAGGGCTGCACCTCCCTTGTGTCTGTCCCTGAGGGGCTGCTTTCGTCCGCGACGGCTCTGGTGGATGCCGCCATGCTGTTCAGTGACTGTGCTTCCCTGACGGAGGTCCCCGAGAGGCTCTTTGCATCCAATCCGCTGATCAATGATGTCTCCAGTATGTTCAACGGCTGTCTGTCCATTACATCCGTCCCTGCCGGTCTGCTGGCCGGTCTGCCGGAAATAACGAAGGTGTCAAATATGTTCAAGGAATGTACATCATTGACCACGGTGTCGGAGAACTTCTTCGCTGCGAATACCAAGATCGAGAATATGTCCGGTATCTTCAACCTTTGTTCTGCCTTGAAGACAGTCCCTGCCGGACTCTTCCGCGGCCTGGAGGCTGTAACCAATATCTCGACGATGTTCAAGGGCTGTACAGCGCTCGAATCCGTACCTGCAGGACTTTTCGATGACCAGGCAAATGTGACGAGCATGAACAGCCTGTTCAGCACCTGTCCTGCCCTGGGCAATCTCCCCTCCGATATCTTTATGAATATGACGAAGGTTACATCGGCAAGCTACCTGTATGAAGGCTGTACAGATATGACTGAATTCCCTTCGATCAGGCAGATGACTTCGCTGAAGACTGTCCCTGCAATGTGGAAGGACTGCAGCGCGATCACTTCTGTCCCTGCTGACTATTTCCCTGCCAGTGTGAGCGGCGGTATATCTGTGGCCTATATGTTCCAGAACTGTACTGCGCTTAAGTCTGTTCCGGAAGGACTTTTCGATGATTTCTCGGGAGTCACTACGATGAACCAGATGTTCGAGAACTGTACTTCCCTCGAATCTCTTCCGGCAGGCATATTCGACAGTATGGTCAAGGTCACCTCCGCCAACCAGGTGTTCAACGGTTGCTCCGCCTTTACCGGAGAGTCCCCGTATACTCTGGTGGACGGTGAGAAGGTGCATCTGTACGAGCGCAGTACGGATAACGGATTTACCGTGATAAAGAACCACAAGGACACTTTCACGGGATGTGAGAAGATGGCGGACTATGCATTCATTCCGATAGACTGGGGCGGTATAAGCGATGGTACATCCGGTCTGCCTGTACTGGCTCTTGGACTTGCTCAGTTGTCCGGATCCGAATACTTCAAGCTGGATATCACTATCAAGGGATCGGATGTGAAGGAATGCCGTTATGTCCTCGGAACTAAAGAGAGCATCGAGAAAAGGGTGGAGGAACTCGGGGATTACGAGAAAGTCTGCAACAGGTACGGAACCGCTTTCTCGACATCCGTCGTAGATAAGATCAATTCCGCGGACGGATATTCCGCATCGTCCGGCGAGCTGGAGCCGGGGACGGAATATATGCTGGTCGTAATGGCGGAGAACGTACACGGCAAGACAATAGAGACTGCAGTGGCCAGCACTGCTGCTGTTCCGGAAGGAGAGGCTGACTATCAGAGATATATCGGCACCTGGACTGTGACATCCACATCATCGGAAGTGGATGCGAAGCCGCAGACGTTCACGGTGGAGATCGAGCCGTTCAGGGTGAACGAGAGTTTCCGCGTCTCAGGCTGGGGAATCACGACTATGGGTGACAAGGATGTCGCTCCGTTCATAATGGACTACGCTGACGGGAAGGTGTCGGTATCGACTTACGACTATTATGGAATGATCGGTATGTATTACGTATATCTGAGATATCGTTTCCAGCAGAACGGCGAACCGTATATCTGGGTTACGGAGGATGCCCTGTGTACCGGTACATACGGCAGCGATGGCACGGTGACCCTTGAAATGGGCAAGTTCACCCTCCCGACTGATGGCAAGGAATATCAGGTGACAGGAATGGACTATGTGCTGTACAGTGGCGGGTCATACTATGAGTCACTTGATCTCTTCAAGCCTGGCTATACAGTGAGCGATTACGGTATAGGCCCTTATACCCTTACAAGAAGCAGCCAGCCACAGAATGCTGTGCGCAGGTCGGCTGCTGTCGGAAACGGAGAGTTCTGCCCTGTCCTTATCGAGCCGAAGGAACATGCCGCGCCATCGGTAAAGAAGGGAGCGTTCAGAGTCTCCAGATAGTATTGTGCATATAGCCTTTGCGGCTACCGGTATGATGCATTTCAGCCGGACAGGGATTTTTCTCTGTCCGGCTGTATTTCTTGTCGGGAGAGGGTGATGGATTTGTCCATAAAATTAGTACCTTTGCCTGTCATTCGCATAAGAATGACGGCCCGGTGGGGATCTGCCGGGCGGTATATATCAGAATATTCGTCTGAGAGACGTTAAAAATTCAAGAATATGAAGATTTCGTATAACTGGCTGAAGGATTACATCGAGTGCGACCTCACTCCTGGACAGGTTGCGGATGCGTTGACATCAATCGGGCTTGAAGTGGATTCTGTAGAGACCGTGGAGGAGATCCCGGGCGGACTTGAAGGAGTCATAGTGGCGGAAGTGGTGGAATGCACCGACCATCCTGATTCAGACCATCTCCATATAACAAAAGTGAATACCGGGGCTCCGGAACTCCTGCAGGTGGTCTGCGGCGCCCCTAATGTGGCGGCCGGCCAGAAGGTGCTGCTTGCTACGGTGGGCACTGTCCTGGGAGAGGATTTCAAGATCAAGAAGTCGAGGATCAGGGGCGTGGACTCTTTCGGTATGATCTGCGCGGAGGACGAGCTCGGCATAGGCACCTCCCACGATGGCATAATGGTGCTTGAGCCGGATGCCGTTGTCGGTACACCGGCAAGGGAATATCTTCATCTTGAATCGGATGCCGTCATAGAGATAGGACTGACAGCGAACAGGGTGGATGCGGCCTCTCACATAGGGGTTGCCCGGGACCTGTATGCATATCTTATGCTGAACAATATCCCGTGCCGGCTCAATATCCCGGATGTCTCGGCCTTTGCCGAAGGTCCGGAGGGACTGTGCAGCGGAGCGGCTGAAATAGACGGGGCTATCCCGGTGGAGGTGCAGGCTCCCGATGGAGCGCCGGAGTACACCGGTACCACTATCACCGGAGTGAAGGTGGGGCCGTCTCCTGACTGGCTGCAGAAGAAGCTCAGGTCAGTAGGTCTCCGTCCTATCAACAATGTAGTGGATATCACCAATTTCATCCTTATGGAGATAGGCCAGCCGCTCCACGCTTTCGATGCCTCGAAGATAGAAGGGCGGAAAGTAGTTGTCCGCAGGGCTGCCGAAGGAGAGAAATTCGTGACGCTGGATGGTGTGGAACGGACTCTGTCTGCCGAGGATCTTATGATTGCCGATACACGGAAGTCTATGTGTATCGCGGGTGTGTTCGGCGGTGAGGAATCAGGTACTGTCGAGACGACGGAGACCGTCTTCCTTGAAAGCGCCTATTTCGATCCTGTCTCCATCAGAATGAGTTCAAAGAGGCATGGTCTCAAGACCGATGCTTCCTTCAGGTATGAAAGGGGAGCCGATCCTCTTGTCGTGGACTGGGCGGGCAGGCGTGCTGCTCTGCTTATCTGCGAGCTCGCCGGCGGACATGTCACGGGGAAGGTGCAGAGATCTGTCGCCCGTACCTTTGAAAAGAAGGTGGTGGACCTTGACTATGACCGTATAGAGGCATTTATCGGCAAGAAGATAGGTCATGGGACAATAGAGAACATCCTTACGTATCTTGCATACGATTTCATTGAGAAAAGGCCGGGAGGAGCCAGGGTGGCGGTACCGTCATATATGGTCGATGTATACAGGGAGTGCGATGTGGTGGAGGAGATACTCAGGATATACGGGTACAACAATATAGAGCTTCCTTCAGGAGTCAGGATGTCCGTCAACGCATCACTGAAGCCTGAACCGGAGAAAGTCCGTAACGTCATATCCGATTTCCTTGCGGCCAACGGGTTCACCGAGATAATGAACAATTCCCTTACGAAATCGGAGTACTATTCGCATCTGAAGACATTCCCGGAGGAGAAATGCGTCAGGATACTCAACCCTCTCAGCTCTGACCTGAATGTCATGAGGCAGACTCTCCTGCCTGGAGGGCTTGAGGTGATAGCATATAATATCAACAGGCAGATGACCAGCCTGAAGACGTTTGAATACGGGTCGGTATATTCCCTCAGGCCGGGGATGGACGGAAAGACTCTCGAATCATACGATGAGCATACATGCTATGCCATCTTCATGACGGGAGCTCCTGAGAAAGCCTGGAGGACTGCAGCCGGCAGGAGTGACTATTTCCAGCTGAAAGGATATCTCGAGCTTCTGCTCGGGCGTTTCGGGGCGGATCTCTACAATATGGATTATGATGCCGCCCCGGGAGACCTGTTCTCGGAAGGTATGACGTACAGGCTGCCGGGAAGCGGGGAGACTCTGGCCGTCATGGGAACAGTAGCTCCATCTCTGTTGAAGCGGTTCGGAATCAGACAGCCTGTATTTGCCGCCGAGATAGTCTGGGATACGCTTTTCACCCTTGTCAGAAGGGACAGGATACAGTACAGGGAACTCCCGAAGTTCCCTGAAGTCAGGAGGGATCTCGCACTTCTCCTTGATGAGGATGTGCCGTATGCGGCTCTGCGCAAGGCTGCATTCAAGACAGGGAAGAAACTCCTCAGATCAGTCAGCCTCTTTGATGTGTACAGAGGGGACAAGATACCGGCAGGCAAGAAGCAGTATGCCTTGAACTTCATCCTTCAGGATCCGGAGAAGACCATGACCGACAAGGATGTCGACAAGGTGATGGAAAGGCTGCTGTCTGTATTCACGGCTGAATTCGGGGCATCTTTGAGGTAGTATGCGTCTGTCTGCATTTCATATCGCTGTGCTTGCTGCCATAATCCTCTGCTCTTGCTCAAGGGAGGAGGGCAAGGTCATACCTAAGGCGAAGCTTGCCAGGATATATGCGGAGATGTTCGTGGCAGACCAGAAGATAGGCGGGGACACGAAGGCCAGGTCAATGGCCGATACCAGCTATGTATATGAGCCGATATTCGAGAAATACGGATATACCTCTGATGACTACAGGGCGAGTATGGCCCATTATATAAAGGATGCTGACCGATATGCCAAGATATTGAGGGAGACCTCGATCATTCTCGAGGAAGAGATAGCGGAACTGAAGAGACAGAAGGCGGCGATGGCCCCTCTTGAGGAAGCTCTCGACGCAATGGAACGCAACCGGCCTGACAGAATCTTCTTTATGACAGGTATCGGATGCCCATCTGTCTTTCATCGGGATTCTGTGGATTTCTATATCGACTCTACAGGCGGCAGACAGTATTTTGATGCTAGGGAATGGCTTGATACGGCTTATTTCGGTCCTGTGATGGAGATCAAGTCGGATGTTCCGGCCGTCTCTGACACCGTCGTGGTTACCGATGGGCGGACAGCGCCGGGTGACGGTCAGACTCCTGTCGGGGAATCCGGCCATATGAAACATAATGCCGTCGACGATGGATTCCGTCCTGTCAGAATGCAGGAGGGACGTGATGCCGCACTGGACAGCGGGATGCGTCCGGTAAACGTTAAGTCCGTCATAAAGAAATAGAAATGAGAAGGATAGCAGCTAAATATGTCTATACTCTCGACAGTTTCGATCCGATAGTGGATGGTTTTGTCGAGACCGAGGATGATGGTACGGTGATAAGGACAGGGAAATGTGATGATCTTCTGTCCGAACCGTATTTCTGGGATGGCGCCATAATGCCCGGATTCGTGAATGCCCACTGCCATGTGGAGCTGTCGCATCTCAAGGGAAAGTTCCTCAAGGGAAGCGGTATGGCAGGGTTCATCGATCAGATAAACGCCCTCAGGGACAGTTCCTCCAGGGAGGACAAGATAAAGTCGCTGTCGCTGGAGATGGACAGGATGTGGAAGTCAGGTGTCTCGGCTATGGCGGACATAAGCAACTGCGATGACAGCTTTGCCGTGAAGGCGGAGTCCCCTATGTATACCAGGACATTCATCGAGGTGTTCGGGACCGAGCCTCATGATTGCGGGAAGGTTATAGATGGGGCGTTGAAACTCAGAAGGGAGGCGGTCGAATACGGTCTCGATGCATCCATAACTCCGCACGCCAGTTACACTATGAGCCCGGAACTTGTGACAGCGGCGGCGACGGAAGGCCTTTTCACAGGATATCTTTCGTATCATTCGCAGGAAAGTCCCCAGGAAGAGGCGATGATAGCATCGGGTACGGGAGAGATGGCGGAGAACAGGCGCAGGGCAGGAATGAGCACACCTCCCGTGACAGGGAAGCCGTCTTTGATGTATTTCATCGACAGGCTGCTGAAGGTGCATCCGGCTCCGTTCCGGGAACATATCCTGCTTGTGCACAATGTATGTCTCGATGAGACGGCGGCGCAGGCGGCGCTTGCAGTTATGGACAATGTCTTCTGGGCGGTGTGTCCTCTTTCCAATCTGTTCATTCACAATGCACTGCCGCCGATAGAACTGATGAGGAGGCTCGGTCTCGATATCTGTATCGGTACCGATTCCCTGTCAAGCAACGATGATCTCGATATGGTACGCGAGATGTTCTGTCTCCAGCAGAATTTTCCGGATGTCCCGGTCGGAGAGATCTTTACGTGGGCGAGTCTCAACGGGGCGCGTTTCCTCGGTATGGATGCAGAACTCGGGACACTCCTGCCCGGGAGACGTCCTGGCATAGCGGCGATATCGGATATCGATGCCTCCGGAAGGCTGACTGCTTCCAGCCGGTCTGTCAGGCTGATATGATGGGCAATGTCTGAAGATATGTTTATACAATACCGTACTGACAATGTTGCATTTTGACGATATAGTGTTCGGCCCGATACACAGCAGACGTCTCGGATCCTCGCTCGGGATCAATCTGCTGCCGCATGACGGGAAGCTGTGCAATTTCGACTGCATCTACTGCGAGTGCGGCTGGAACAGGGACGGCCGGGTGCAGAACCCTGTCCTGCCTGCCGCGGAGGATGTCATGACTGCGCTTGAAGCCAGGCTGTCGCAGTGCAGGGACAGTGGCACGCACATAGACTCCATTACGTTTTCAGGTAACGGCGAGCCGACCCTCAATCCGGATTTCCCGCGGATCATAGACTGCGTCATTGAACTGAGGGACAAGTTCTATCCCGAAGCGAAGGTCTCTGTGCTGTCAAACGCTACGATGCTGGGGCGGGAGGAAGTGCTGGAGGCATTGAAGAAGACCGACAACCCGATACTGAAGATAGATGCTCCGACGGATGCCGGGGTGGCTTTGGTAAACAGGCCGTGCGGAGGATATTCCCTTGCAGATGTGGTCGGGAATCTCAGGAAATTTAAAGGGGATTTCATCCTCCAGACAATGTTCCTTGCTTCCCCTGAGTACGATTCTTCTGACAGGGAGTGCATTGATGGCTGGATGGATATTGTGCGGGATCTGTCTCCACGCGAGGTGATGGTCTATACACTCGACAGGGAGACCCCTATGAAGGGACTGCGTAAATTCACGGCGGACCGGATGACTGAACTGGTGAAACCTCTTGTGGATGAGGGGTTCTGTGTCCAGGTAAGAGGATGAATACGGGATTTTTATAAAACAGATGATATATGGACAGCTTGTTGAAGAAATACGGGTATGCCCCTGACAGGGAAAAGATGGATGGAGACATAGCAAGAATCGCTCAGAATCTCGAGTCGGTAAAATCCGAGGCTGTGCTGAAGGACTGCTTCTCTGTAATGGATCTGACTTCTCTCAGGACTAATGACACTCCGGAATCGATCGGGAAACTTGTCAGGAAGGTGAATGATTTCTCTTCTGCATATCCTTCCTGGCCGCTGCCTGCATCGGTATGCGTATATCCCAATTTCGCTGACATTGTCAGGAAGACAAGAAAGTCGGATGATCTCCACGTGACTGTGGTTGCGGGCTGTTTCCCTTCCTCCCAGAGTTTTCTTGAAGTGAAGCTGAGGGAGTGCGATCTCGCAGTCGGGTATGGGGCCGATGAGGTGGATATCGTGCTTGCACTCAATGCGTTCCTTTCCGGGGACTATGACAGTGCCTCTGCCGAGATCTCCGCTGTCCGCAAGGCGGTTGATGCAGCGGCTGCCCTGCAGGGCAGGAAGGTCGTTCTGAAAGTGATCCTCGAGACAGGTCTGCTGGGCTCTCAGGAGAATGTCGCAGCTGCTTCGTTCCTTGCGATGGAGGCAGGGGCGGATTTCATAAAGACATCCACAGGAAAGGTGGATGTGAATGCGACTCCGGCAGCCGCATATACTATGTGCGAGTGTATCAGGAAATATTATGAGGCGACAGGAAGGAAAGTCGGGTTCAAGCCTGCTGGAGGGATATCCACAGCTCTGGATGCCGTATCATACTATTCTATCGTATCTGCGGTCCTGGGCAGAGAATGGCTGGACAGGTCTCTGTTCCGTCTCGGTGTCAGCAGACTGGCGAACAGTATTCTTTCTGAAGTGGAACAGAAGACAGTCAATTATTTCTGATGATGCGCAGGATCCTTGCAGTGCTTTCTGCCATTATACTGTCTGGCATGGCGGCAGGAAAGGCGGATGCCTATGTATACAGGCATTCAGCCGGGCTGGAGATAGGCAATCTGTTCGCCTTTGACTACCGATATCGTTTTACTGAGCACAGTGCTGTAGATGCGGCCATAGGTGTCGTAAACCCTTTCTGCCCATCATACCAGTTCCTTCTGGTGTCGACTGCATACCATTACAATTTCAGGACAGGAGTCGACAGACTTTATCCGTATGTGGGCGGAGGACTGTCTGCCGGAACCCGGTTCGGTCATTGGAACGAAGCGTTCAGGACACGGATATCATTCTTTATGTCGGTGGACATCCCGGTCGGGGTCGAATACCGGATGAAACGTAAACCAGTGGTTTTCTGTCTGGAGTGGAGCCCGAAGCTCCAGTTTCTGACAGATCTGAGATTCGTTCCGCAGAGTGTGGCTCTCGGAGTGAGATTCATTCTGCCGCAAATGTGACATAATAAATAAAACACGGATAATCTTTCAGACCCGTCTCCTATAACGCTGGAACGGGTCTTTTTTTTGTGCGCGGAGTCTGATTTCGTGCGGAATTCTCCGGTTTTCCGGGAAAAATAATGGCTTCCAATGGCCTCCAGACCTGTTTTCTTCTATTAAACGTTTAATTTTTCTGAACACGGATATATCCGGGTACTTTTGTCTCCACATAAAAAATGGAGCCAATGGAAAAGTTTATCGGAATCTTTGCAGTGACATTGCTGATGATGTCCTGTGACAAGGGAGGAGTGCAGCCCGGGGATGATGGCTTCCTCTATGATGACGGTCTTGCGCACGGGATGATTGTTCTGGGAGACCGTCTGGACAATCCGTATACGACAGAGAATGCCAGGGAGGCCTTTTCTGCCTTATATCCGACGAAATCCAGAGATGTGGTGCAGACCACCGACCTGTATGTGAGATTCCTGCCTGTCGACCAGGAGGAGTTCGATATGCTGGAAAGCATGGGGGTGGAGATGCTGGATCATCCTATGGACTACGAGATAATAGCCGAAGGGGACTATTATCATGACCCTTCGGTCGGGGATGACAGCATAACCTGGCAGTACGCCGTGGTGGACAAGGATTTCAGGTTTCCGGACATAAGGTATGAAATAATCGATGAATGCTTTCTCGCTGACAACAGCGAAGAGACAAAGGCTATGTCGGATGTGGACTGGGACGCAGTGGAGGCCGAGTCCTACAGGCTGACAGGGAACGGCGATATGCTGGATGATGCAGCAATGACGAAGGCCGGGAAAAGCAGTCCGACAGGCAGGATCACAATAGTGGATGAAGCTGCCAACGGAGGTCAGCCGTTCGGACTGGCCGGAGTCAGGGTCTCCTGTAATTCATTCATCAAGTTCTCATCCACATATACCGACAGGGATGGATATTATACCATTCCCAAACGCTATTCTGCCAACCTCCGGTACCGGCTTGTCTTCAAGAATTCCGCAGGGTTCTCGATAGGCTTCAACCTTGTGCTGGTTCCGGCATCTGTCTCCACTCTCGGCAAGGGGCCGGCGCAGGGAATAAGCTATACGGTCACCAGGGAAAGCGATGATGCCCTGTACAGGAGGGCTGTCGTGAGCAATGCCGCATATGAATACATCTCCAGATGTTCTTCCGATGATATGGATCTGACAGCTCCTCCGGGGGATCTCAGGATATGGCTTTTCAACTCTCTGTCTGCCAGCAGCGCCGTAATGATACACCACGGGGCCATCATTGAAAATGCGCTTATAAAATCCTATCTCGGTGTGTTCTCTATGCTGATCAGGTTTTTCGCTCCGGATATAACCATCGGCACAAAGGACCATGGTACATACGCCGAGCTTTATGACAGTACGGTACACGAACTTGCGCATGCCAGCCATTTCTCGCAGGCAGGGACCGATTACTGGAACAGATATATCATGTATATACTGGAGTCTTTCGTCGAGACCGGAGGCGAGACATACGGGACCGGAGATGAAGATAATGCAGGATATTGCGAGATCGGCGAGATGTGGGCTTACTATATAGAGAGTATGATGCACAAGGAACGTTACGGAGGTCAGGTGCCTGCATACGGTACATCCTTCTGGTTCTATCCGCAGATATTCAGATATCTGGAAGACAGGGGGCTTTCCAGGTCGCAGATATCCGATGCCCTTCAGCCGGATGTCATTGACAGAGACATATTGCGGTCGAGGCTCGTAGAGCTCTATCCTGACAGGAAGATAATGATCGAGCAGGTGTTCAACAGATACAGGCATGACTGATATGGGTATAGTGAAACATATGGGTGTGCTTGTGCTGAGTCTGGTCGCGTTCTCTGCATACGGACAGAAGATGTCTGTCTCGACCAATGTTCTCGGGTATCTCAATTTCGGTACTCTGAACGCTGAAGTCTCGTATGCTCCTCACAGACACTGGAGCCTGTCTGCCGGGGCCAGGTACAATCCTTTTTCGTTCAGCAGAGCTGGACAGCCGATACGCAGCAGACAGCAGGCGTACAGCATAGGGACAAGGTTCTGGCCGTGGCATATATATTCAGGATGGTGGGTCGGGGCAAGACTTCAGTATCAGGAATACAGTGTCGGCGGGATTCTTTCTCCGGAGACGGAAGAGGGGGACAGATTCGGAGCCGGGCTGTCGGCAGGGTACACATATATGGTGCATCCCCATATCAATCTGGATTTCGGGATTGGATTCTGGGCCGGTTATATGAGCTGTATCCGTTACAGCTGCCCTGTGTGCGGACTTACCGTAGGTCGGGGGAACGGGGCGTTCATATTGCCGGACAATATCATAATAGGCATTTCATATGTTTTCTGACAGAAAATACCGTACGGCTGTGTTCCTGGGCTTTGCCGCGGTGGTGTCGCTGGCCGTCTCGTGCGTGTCGGGGAGGACTGTGTCCGGGATAAGGGAAGGCGAAGTGCGTCCGGACCTGTCCGTCCCTGAGGATATCGGGTTTGAAGAGGAGAGGGAGAGACTTGTGCAGCAGATAAAGGTGGATTCTATGGCAGCGGACAGCGGCGGGCCCTTGATAATGAATGCTATCAAAGATGAGGAGACGGGGGAGATGGTAGCGACGGATGTCATTACGGAATCGAGGGTCGTGGCAAGGTTCAGGAATGTGGCCGAGAGGTTCGGCAGAGTCAGTATAGAATTCGACATAACGGTGCCGGAGGAGCTGCTTTCATCTTCCTGGAAGCTGGAACTCCTCCCTCTCATAAAGATCATGGGAGACAGTACAAGGCTTGATCCTGTCTGCATAACAGGCCGGAAATACAGGGATGAGCAGATGCGGGGCTACAGAAGGTATGAGAGATTCCTGCAGTCGATAATAACGGACAGTACGGACTTCATCCGGCTCAGACAGCTCGAGATATTCATTATGAGACATTTCCCAGATACGTATGCTATGAAGAACGATACTTCATTTGTCCCGGATCCTGTGGCGGAGAGTATATTCGGAGTGAGCCAGAGGGAAGCTCTGGAACACTATACAAGACATCATCTTTTCGACAGGAACGAACGTCGCAAAGCAGGGAGGGCTATGATGTTCCGCAGGTTCATCAAAGATCCGCTCGTCTCGGATGGCATCCGCCTTGACACAGTCATTTCGGATATGGCAGGAGGGCTGATATACAGATATGTGCAGCAGGTCGAGAGCCGTCCGGGGCTAAGGAAGATAGAGGTGGCGCTGGATGGGTGTCTGTACGAGGACGGAGAAGTCATCTGCACTGTGGGACGGCCGGAAGATATAGTCTTCTATGTCAGTTCACTGTCCACTCTTGCCGATATGTCGCCGAGATATGTAATGCGCGTAATCGAAAGGTATGTATATGACAATACCCACGCCTTCATAGACTTCGCCCAGGGCAGCGCAGACCTGGACACCCTGCTTCCGGGCAACAGGGCCGAGCTTGCAAGGATAAGGGAATGCGTGTCGGCGGTAGTGGGCAGGACAGAGTTCATACTGGATTCTCTTGTCGTGACTGCATCATGTTCACCGGAAGGGAGATATGCATATAATTCAAGGCTGTCTCTTGCCAGGGCGGACACAATGAAGGATTTCATAGGATCGCTGCTGGATGAAGAAAACCGTCCCGTGCTCAAGGCGGAGTCTGTCCCGGAGAACTGGGACCAGCTGTGCAGGCTGGTGAAGAATGATACCGTGCTGGGCGGACGTGCGAAAGACAGGATCCTTGCGGCGGCCGGAATATATGACAGAGACAGCGCCGAGACGGGCATACTCGCAGAAATGCCGGAATACAGGTATCTCAGGGAGAAGATCTACCCGCGTCTGCGGAGCGTGAAGTTCGATTTCTATCTGCACCGTAGAGGAATGGACAGGGATACTGTCCATACGACAGAGCTGGACTCTGTATATATGCAGGGCGTGGAGGCCCTGAAGAATCTGGACTACCGGAGGGCAGTTGAACTTCTGAGGCCGTATCACGACTACAATACGGCTCTCGCATATCTTTCCGCCGGATACAATCATTCGGCGATCAGGGATCTTGAGTCCTTGTCGCCTCCGTCGGCGAAAACAGATTATCTGATGGCTATCGCCCTTGCAAGGCTCGGTATGTTCGGCGAGGCGAGGGAAGTGTATCTCAGATGCATAGACAGGGACCCGGCTATGGCCTTCAGGGCCAATCTCGATCCGGAACTTTCAGATATAATAAGGCCGGGGGAAGACAGACATTAACGTTTAAGACGCAATAATATGAAAAAACTTTTATTCTTTTTTGCCATTGCGGCCGCAGCGGTCTGCAATGTAGCCTGCAGCCAGGAAGAGGCTGACAATGCCGGTGAATATCAGTCCAGGGATGTGACTCTGGACATTACCGTCCCGGTGGCAGGGACCAGAGTCACTGATATTACAGGAGAGGGAAATGTAGTGAATCTCCAGGTGTTCGTGTTCAGGGAAGATGGGAGCCTGGATGCCTGGACTTCAGCCGAATCATCTTCGGTGTCCCTGAAATGCACGGCAGGCCGCAAGCATATAGCGGCTGTAGTGAATGCCCCATCGCTTACGGATGTCAAGGACAGGGCGTCCCTCGAGCGGTCGGTCTCCGGCCTCGGAGACAACAGTGTCGGGCGTTATGTGATGTACGGGAGTACGGATGAGACTGTCGCGGTGCAGGCTGATATAACCATAGCTGTCTCGCGCCTTGTCGCAAGGGTCGGTATCAGCAAGATCACGAATGCATTCACTCTTGACCAGTACAGGGATGCCGAGCTGAAGATAACGGGAATATATCTGGTCAATGTGGCCGGGGATGCCCTGTATGCCGGTGGAGGTGTTCCGTCGGTATGGCTGAACAGACAGCGGCTTGCAGATGATGTCCCGGCTCTTCTTTACAGCGGGACTATGGATGAGACAGTGCCTTATGGAGAGTCGTATTCACAGCCGCATTATTTCTATTGCTATCCGAATCCGACTGCAAATGACAGCGATGACAAAGAATGGTCTCCGCGCTATACCCGCCTGGTCGTCGAGGTGTCCATCGATGGGAAGACATATTATTACCCTGTATCTGTGGAGGGTCTGGAGAGCAATCACAAGTATGAGATCACGGAACTCAGGATAACGAGGACGGGATCTGATGATCCTGATGTCCCGGTGTCATTCGGAGATGCTTCGTTCACCATATCGGTGTCTGACTGGGAGCAGGGTTCATCTGAAGCAGTAGAAATTTAAGGAGTATGGTTATGTCTGGAAGATTGTCGTCCGTAGTGCTGATCGGATTGTCGGTCATTGCGGTATGCATAGGGTGTTCAGTGAAAGAGGACAGGAGCGTGTGTCCCTGTGTCGTAATGCTGGATTTAAGCAGGGTGGATCCAGACAGGTCGGATTCCTTGTCTTTGAGTCTCCTGTCTGCGGACGGCTTTCTTCACAGATGTACCATTCATTGTGAAAATTACGGTTACGTGTATGAGGTTCCGGTTCCAAAGGGGAAGATATCTGCAAATGTATATTCTGTGGAGAGCGGTTTCCCCGATTTCACCCGGATGACTGGCGAAGATGGAGCCTCACTGTCCATTCCGTACGGTGAAGAATGCCCGGCAGTGAATATGTTTTCGTCCTGTCTGGATGCATCGGGCGAAACGCTGACAGTTCCTGTCGTTCTGCACAAGAATTATTGTGTACTGACTGTCAGTATGGTTGCAGACGAAGGCTCTGATTTCAGACTTATGATTGAGGGGAATGTCGATGGCTACGGTGTGAATGGCGGGATACATTATGGCGGGTTCTCCTTTGATCCGGTGCTTGATGAAAACGGGAGCTGCACTGTAAGGATCCCCAGACAGTCGGATGGATCCCTGAAACTGCTTATCTCGGATGGGGATGGTGTGCTCAGGGAGTTCGCAATCGGGGAATATATCATTGAGAGCGGCTATGACTGGTCGGCTCCGGACCTTGAGGATGTGTCTGTCATGATAGATTATGCCAAGACGGATGTAACGTTTGTAGTCAATGACTGGGAAGTGGCATTCGATATCGATGTCGAAATATGACTGCAGATGGATATTATGAGAGAATTTTTCCGAAACTCTTGCTATGTGAAAAAGATTTCTTATCTTTGCAGTCACTTTTTGAGGCGCAGGTGGCGAAATT
This sequence comes from Candidatus Cryptobacteroides intestinavium, assembly GCA_017694845.1. Taxonomy (GTDB): domain Bacteria; phylum Bacteroidota; class Bacteroidia; order Bacteroidales; family UBA932; genus Cryptobacteroides; species Cryptobacteroides intestinavium. The sequence goes on along the minus strand of JADIMI010000066.1, from coordinate 2,082 downwards.
GGTAGACGCGCTACTCTCAGGAGGTAGTGCCAGAAATGGCGTGTCAGTTCGACTCTGATCCTGCGCACCGGGGATGGCAGTTATGTCATCCCTTTTTGTTTGTCTCCGCTACCGGTGGAATTTCCGCCGGGCCCGGCTATGAAACAGGTTTAAAGGATAATATATGAAGATAGTATTTCTTGATGCCGCGACAATGGGGGATGTCTCGTTCTCCCCGATATCCGCGCTCGGAGAGCTGGAATGTTTCCAGACTTCTGACAGAGAGGAGGCGCTCCAAAGGGTCAAAGATGCGGAAGTGTTGATAATCAATAAAATCAAGGTGGACAAGGAACTGGTGGATGCAGCCCCGAAGCTCAGGCTGATATGCGAGGCTGCCACCGGGGTCAACAACATAGATCTTGAGTATGCTGCCTCTAAGGGTATCCCGGTCAGGAATGCGGTCGGGTATTCCACTGACTCCGTGGTGCAGATGACGTTCATGATGATACTCTCCCTTGTCGGGAGGTGCCGGTATTTTGATGACTTTGTGAAGTCCGGCGAATATTCCCGCAGCGGACTGTTCACGGATGTGTCTAAGATGTTCTTCGAACTTCGCGGGAAGAGACTGGGTATCATCGGCCTGGGGAACATAGGCGGCAATGTGGCAAAGGTCGGGGAGGCGTTCGGAATGAATGTCAGCTATTTCTCCACTTCCGGCACATCCCATTCAAAGGATTATCCGAGTGTCGACCTGGACACGCTGATGTCCTCATCGGATATAATATCCATTCACGCACCATACAATGAAAGGACGGCCGGTCTGGTCGGAGCTGAACAGTTGCGCAAGATGAAGTCCACTGCATATATAGTGAATATGGGCAGGGGAGGCATAATCGATGAGGCCGCCCTTGCCGAGGCCATAGATGGAGGGTGGATAGCCGGAGCGGGAGTGGATGTGTTCACGGCGGAACCTCTTCCTGCCGACAACCCTCTTCTGAATGTCCGCAACAGGGACAGGCTTATCCTTACCCCTCATATCGGCTGGGCGAGCATTGAAGCAAGGGAGAGACTTGTGGCGATGATTGCAGACAACATAGCCGCTGGTTACTGATGACCTGACGTTTCCCTGTAAAAGGACAGCTATGCTTATCAGAAAGGAATACAGGTTCGAGGCTGCGCATATAGTAAGAGGATGCAGTACTGCCAGGTGCAGGTGGAATATCCACGGGCACAGCTTCAGGGTGGAGCTTTTTCTCAGGTCGGATTCCCTTGACAATGCAGGGATGGTAATGGATTTCAGCCTTCTGAGGCCGTGGGTCAGGGAGGTGTTCGAGGCGTTCGACCATTCCTATCTTGTATGGGATCGGGAGCCTGAGGAATTCAAGGAGAATGTCAGACGAATGTCCAGAAGGTGGGTGGAGCTGCCTTTTTCTCCGACAGCGGAGAATCTTGCAAGGTTCTTTCACTGGATAGTCCAGAAAATGCTTGACAGGACCCTGTTTGCCAACGGGGAGGCATGTGTGGAAGTCAGGTCAGTCAGAGTGCACGAGACCGAGACCGGGTATGCGGAGACAGAGGGTCGTGAGCCGCTTGTCACTGACCTGGATTCTATACCCCTGCAGTCTGTGGTCTTTTCAGACGAGGTTATGTCTGACACGAAGATAGGAGAGATAATGTCTGTCCTGTCTTCTGAAAACGGAAGGTTCGGATGTCCAGAATACTTATAACACCCGGTATAAAAGAATGGAATGATCATCCGGAGCTCGGGCATCTGGACGTCGCGGAGTGTTTCTGTGATGCGTTTCAGGGTGAAGGGGTATATTCCGGTGTCCCGGCCGTGTTCCTTAGACTGTCGGGGTGCAGGCTGAATTGCAGATGGTGCGACACTGCCGATATATGGACCAGTGTGAACAGAATTTCTCTCGACAGTCTTGAACGGCTTTTTGTCTCCGAGGGCCTGACCGGACTGCTCGGGGCGGGACATCATCTTGTCGTGACTGGAGGTAGCCCTCTGCTTCAGCAGGATATGCTTGCAGCCTTCCTTCGTCGTCTGATGGACATCTGTCCGGAGAAGCCGTTTGTCGAGATCGAGAATGAATGTTC